>CAZIXS010000124.1:0-7022 GCA_964543335.1 uncultured Phycisphaeraceae bacterium
TCCCCAATGTCATCGGCGCCGCCTCCGTCGGCCTCATCCTGCGCTCGGGCAGTTCACGCGATCCCAAGACCTGGGTCCCCCGCTCCTCCGCGAAACTCACGACCCGCCACGACATCGCCTGCATGGCCTTCAGCGTCGTCACCATCGCCTTCCAACTCTATGTCGTCAGCTTCCTGCTGCGCACCTATGTCTCGCAGGTCCCCATCCCCGCGCCGCTCGTCTCGATCTCCACCGCGGCCTTCGCGGTGCTCACCATCCTCTTCGCCCTGCTCCCCTGGCGCGCCTCATGGTTCGCCGCGGCCATCGTCTGGCTCTTCTCCATCGGCATGGCCTTCGCCGCCATCCGCACCAGCGGCGATCAGTCCGCCTTCATGCTCCCCCGCGAGCAGGGCATCGTCAGCATCACCGGCGATCCGCACGGCATTTGGAAACTCGCGCCCGCCATCGTCTTCGGCTTCCTGCTCTGCCCCTACCTCGACCTCACCATCAACCGCGTCCGTCAGGACACCGCCGAGCCCACCGGCTCCATCGCCTCGGTCCTCGGCTTCGGCGTGTTCTTCCTCGTCATGATCGGCATGACCCTCGGCTACGCTGGGCGCCTCATCGACAGCAGCACGATGAGCCTCTACCTCGTCGCGCACATCGCCGTGCAAGCCTCCTTCACCGCCGGTGTCCACCTCCGCGCCCTCGGCCGAGCCGGCGGATACCACAAGTTCGACCGCTCCAAACCGCTCGATGTCGAGGGACGACCCACCGCCGTCCGCCAGGCCAAACTCCGCCTGTTCTGCTTCAGCTTCCTGTTCTGCTTCGCGCTGTTCTTCGGCAACGCCGTGCTCGACCTCCAGCAGCCACGCCCCGGCTACGACGCCTCCCGGTTCTTCTACGAGCTCATCATCTCGTCCTACGGCCTGATCTTCCCCGCCTACATGTACATCTGCGTCATCCCCCACAAACCGCTGCGCGCCGTCACCCAGCGCGCCCGCGTCCTGCTGTGGGCCGGCGCGGTCATCGTGGCCACCCCGTTCTTCTTCCTCGGCTTCATCGGCACCGACAAACCGCAATACGGCCTCACCCCCATCGGCGTGGCCATCCTGCTCGCCGCGCCTTATGTCGTCGGGCCTTGGCTGCCCGGCAAACGCGTTCCGATTCGCTCACGCCGGGATCAATAGCCGCATCCCCCATATTCAGCCGGTCTTTTCCAGCCCCGATCTGCAAATCGCCCTTCGGATTCTGGCCAGTTCTCCGTACCATGGAACCAACCGGGCCCCCCGTGTTCACGGGCCGGTCGCGGCAGCCAATCCAACGGAGGACCAACCCCATGCTCAATCGCTTCCTCACCGCAGCCGCACTCGGCACCGCCATGCTCGCCGCCCCGGCCTACGCGCTGGTCGCCGACGCCCCCACCGACAACGCCAACGCGCAGGACAAGTCGATGGCGGTGCCGAACGACCACTTCCCCGCCGAGTGGTTCTGGGCCTCCACCGATGCCAACTGGGAGAAGATCAACTCCATCGTCGGCAAGAAGGCCACCGACTTCCAGATCGGCGACTGGCACAACGATCCAAACAACAAACAGTCCTCGAAGATCGAAGACTACGCCGGCAAGCCCATGCTCATCGACTTCTGGGGCACCTGGTGCGGCCCGTGCATCGCCGCCGCCCCCAAGGTCTCCGCGCTCGCCGAGAAGTACGCCGAGAAAATGCATGTCTTCGCCGTCTGCAACACCAGACGCGGTGAAGTCATGGCCGAGACCGCAGAACGCGCCGGCATGAAGATCCCCACCGCCGTGGATATCGAAGACAAGACCGCGACCGCGTACGGCGTGCAGTGGTGGCCCTACTATGTCCTCGTGGACTCCAAAGGCGTCGTCCGCGCCGCGGGCATCCGCTCCGACAAAGTCGAAGACGCGATGAAGAAGCTCATCGAGATCGAGGCCGCCCAGTCCACCGAATCCGTCAGCATCCCCGCCACCCCGCTCACCCGCCCCACGCTCGCGCTCAAGGACGAGTGGCTCGAAGGCGACGGCGAACGGCGCGAAATGCTCAACGCCATGCACAGCAAGCCCGCCCCCGCCCTCGTCGTGGAGAACTGGATGAACTCCACCGAGCTCACCATGGACGACCTCAAAGGCAAGATCGTCGTCCTCGACTTCTGGGCCACCTGGTGCGGCCCGTGCATCGCCTCCATCCCCAAGAACAACGCCATCGCCGAGAAATTCGCCGATCAGGGCGTCGTCTTCATCGGCGTGTGCCACCCCCGCGGCGTGGAAAAGATGGCCGAAACCGCCTCTGAGCACGGCATCAAGTTCCCCATCGCCGCCGACACCAGCGGGGACACCAACAAGGCGTACCACGTCAACGGCTACCCCGACTACTACATCATCGACCGCCAGGGCAATCTCTTCGTGGCCGACGCCAGAAACAGCTCGGTCGAGGATATCCTCACGGAAATGGTCAAGCAGCGCCCCTTCTGAGCCGCGCAAACAGAACCTTTGACGACAAAGGCACCGACCAATGGTCGGTGCCTTTGTCGTGGGCGCATCTGTCCAAACCCAGCTCATACAGCCGATACCATGCGCACGCAACGAAGGAGCCCCGCCATGACCTCCCCCACCAATCACGCCGACAGCCGCGAGCTCTACCAGAACATCTACGAAACCCAGGACTGGTACGGCAACGCCGAGATCAACCGCTGCCCCGGCGTCCGGCTCTTCCCGCTCTACCGCCACTGGCTCACCGGCAAGGTCATGGACATCGGCTGCGGCCGCGGCCACACCGTCCACCACCTCCGCGAGAATGGCTTCGAGGCCGACGGCATCGACCAGATCGACCTCGCCAACGACATGCTCGTCGGCGACATCACACGACCGCTCGACCTCAGCGCGTACCAGACCGCCCTGTGCATCGATGTCATCGAGCACATCCCCGACGACGGCGTCCTCCGCCTCTTCGAGAACTTCAAGCGCGTCCAGCGCCAGGCCTTCTCCATCCACAACGGCGAATCCATCTGCAACGGCGAAGACCTGCACATCAATAAAAAACCCTTCGATGAATGGCGTCGCATCATCGAAGGGCAATTCAATCTGGTCGAGGAAATCCCGACCAACCCCGAGCAGATGCTGTACCTCACATCCACCCGGTAAGTCCACAGCCGATCAGCTGGCGCCGCCGTCGCGCTGCTCCTTGAGCTGCTTGATCTCGGCGGGCATCTCGAACTCCTTCGCGTCGATCGGCGCGTCGAGTTCGATGCTGGTGATCTTCAGCTCCTGAGTCATCCCCAGCGCGGGCATCTCGATGGTCGTCTTGAACGGCATCTTCATTCCGCCAACTTCGCGGTAATCACCGAGCTTGACCATCGACTCCACCTCGCCCATCTGCGTGACCTGCTTCGAGGTCTGGCCGAGCATGAGGCCGCTCTCCACCGAGTAGTACTGCGTGACGCTGCTTCCGTCCTCCGCGGTCAGCTTGACCTCGAACGCCATCTCGCCGTTGAATTCCTTCTTGGCGGTGGTCTCCATGCTCTTGTAGTACTTGCCCGGGTTGATCTGGGCATCGAACGCCGCCTGACGCTTGGCCGAGCTGGCTTCTTCATCGGTCAGAAGGCGGGGGCCGGCCATCGAGCTGATCTCCCAGCCGGTCTCGCCATCGAACACCGTCGTCTGCTTGCCGAACGCGCCAAGGTCAACCACGGTGATCATCTTGTTGGGGGCCACCTGACGCATGGTCAGATCCGCGGTCACACCCGCCATCGGGATCTCCAGCTTCGCCTTCGTCACCAGGCTGGTGCGGGCCTTGTAGGCCGCCTCACCGCCGGTCACTTCGACATACTTGGCGATCACTTCCGCCGCGCTCGGCAGCTTCGCCGGAGCTTCGGCGTCCTGCGTGATCGAAGTGCTCGCCAGCGAGCTCGGCGTGATCAGCATGCCGGCACCGCCGACCATCGTCGCCGCGAGCACACCGCTCATGGCCATGCGTTTGCGAGAGTAGTTCTTCATTGGTTCTTCTCCTTCGTGTATTGAAATAGGTTGAGTGATCAAAGTTGCGAATGGTTCATTCTAGTTCGACTGCGCCCGGATCCACCGCAGCGCCGCCTCCAGAGCCGGATCACGCCCCTCCAGCAACGCCGCACGCGTCAGCGGGGTCTCCACATCCGGCTCCACGCCGTTCTTCTCCAGCACGCGCCCCGAAGCGGATGTGTAGTTCGAGATCGCGAACTGAAAGCTGTCGCCGTTGGGAAGCTTCTGCACCACCGAAGGCAGACTCATGCCCGCGCTCGTGCTCCCGAAGATCCGCGCCACGCCCGTATCCTTCAGGCCGCCCGAGAGAATCTCCGCCGACGAGATCGACCGCTCATCGATCAACACCGCCACCGGCTTGCGCAGCGGGTTGGCCCGACGGTTCATCACCAGTTTCAGGTCGCTCTGACGCATCTCCAGCTGCCCCAGCATCGCCGAGGGCGTATCCGTCAGCAGCCAACCACCCAGGCCGTTGCACAGCGCGATGATGCCGCCGAGATTGCCACGCAGATCGATCACCAGACCGTCCCGCTCGCGGGCTTCGTTCACCGCCTCTTCGAAGCTCGACATCAGACGAGCCGGGTCCATGAACGCGCTGAAGGTGAAGTACACCACCGAACCATCGAGCACACTCGACGAAATGTGCACCGGCATCGCGGGCAGGTTCGCCGCCTCGAACATCGGGTCCGGGCTCTCCGCCAGCGTGATCTCCACGCTCCGCTTCGCATCGGCACCATCGAGGAAAACCACCTCCAGCGTCTCCCCCACCGCGCCGGTCAGCTGCGAATCGAACACCAGCGACGACATCACACCAGCCCGATCGCCCGTCGCCTCCTCACGCTGCACCAGCCGATCCAGCAGCACCGATGCCTCTCTGGCACCGATCGATTCCACCACCCAACCCGGCTGCACACCCGCCTCATCCGCCGGGCTGCCCTCCGCCACACGGAACACCACCGCTTGCCCATCCAGGATGCGCACGCTGATCCCGCTCACGCCATCGCCGCCGGAACGCATCTCCTCGTCGTACGCCGCCGCCGGAATGATCTGGTAATGCGACAGACGCAGCCGCTCCAGCAGCTCGCGCATCAGCCCGGCCGCCTCGTCATCGTTCGCCGCCTGCTCCACGCGCGGGCGCAGCTCATCCCGAGCCCCCGCCCAGTCCACCGATTCCAGATACTCCGGATCCCAGTGGCGATCGTTCACCGTATTCCATACGAAATCGAAGCTCTCCAGGTGCTCCTGCACCCGCTCTTCGGTCATCGACTCCGCCTCGGCGGGCTCCGACTCAACCTCCCGCTGCGTTTCCACCGCCGCCTTCGTGCGCGGACCCAGCGCGGTCGTCAGAAAGAGCGTGAAGAACACCGTCCCCACACCGACCCAGATCGCCACCTGCTCACCGTTCTTCGATTCGCCGCGGCACGAACCGCAGCCAAGCATCTTCCGGAAACTCATGATGACCTCCTCGATCGGGCGCTCCTCGTGCCCGACTGGTTTTTGCCTGGGCTCTTCTTGCCCGCTTCGTTCTTCGTGGTTCTACCGCCCACTTTGCGTTTGGATCGTGTCCCGTTGCTCGTTTCGCCGGACATGTCCCCGGACTCTCGCTTGCCCCCCAGGACCAGTGACCCCGGCTGGAACAGAAAGGTGAACACCCGCTGCTCCCCACGCGGCTCTTCCCGAGCCCTCGAGAAAATCGCCCGGATCGCCTCGATGTGCCCGAGCACCTCCGCCGCAGCCTCGTCGTCCAGCTGCGCCGTCTCGATCCGCATCGCGCTGTTGCGCCGCTCCCCCCGGAAGCGAACCTCGCCCGCGTCCAGCGCGTCCGCGAGGTTCCGCTCCGCGTGCGAACTGATCAGCCGCCAGATCCGCACCATCTGCTCCGGCTCCTCCGCGACCCGGTACTCGTCCGCCACCGCGTCGTACACCCGCTCGATCTGCTTCCCCCGCTGCCTCGTCCCCACCGCCCGGACAAACCCTGCCCCCTCCAGCTTCTTCAGATGGTGGTACAGCCCGTCCGCCGGGCGCCCCAGCAAATCCGCCAGTTCCACCACCGCCATCGGGCCGCGGCTGCGGAAAAACTCCAGCACATTCAGGCGCACCGGCGAACCGATCGCCTCGAAATGCTCCGGATCGCGCACATGGAACACCGCGTCGCGCTTCGGGATGGCCTCATCGATCGAACTCATCGCCTGATTCTACAACCAATGAAATACAAGTCAATATTTCATTCGTAGAAATGTGTACCGATATTCCAGCAGCACGCCCCGGGAATATCCGGCCCGCCCCGGGCGTACCCTTTCCCTATGAACACCTCCTCCACCCAGCAGACCGAAACCACCACCCCCGCCCAGGCCGCAGCCGTCGGACGCATTTCCATCCAGAACTACGCCACCGATGTCCAGACCCAGGGCCACACCGTCCGCCTCGACCAGGCCACCGACATCGAAGGCGGCCTCGACACCGGCCCCACCCCCTTCGGCCACCTCTACGCCGCCCTCGCCGGCTGCATGCTCATGACCGTCCGGGGCTACGCCGCCCGCAAAGAGTGGCCCCTCGAGCACGCCGAGATCCGCATCTTCCCCACCCGCGACAAGGCCAAGGTCCTCGAATCCATCCGCATCGAACTCGACCTCGAAGGCGATGACCTCTCCGAAGACCAGATCGAACGCCTCCGCGATGTCGCCCTCAAATGCCCGGTCCACCGCTCACTCGAGAAGGCCATCGAAGTCCACCTCGACTGATCTCCACCCTTCCACCAGCGGCACTCACGCCCGGATGAGAACCCTGAGCGCGAGCTCTGGGTCCCCGGCATCCGGCCAGAACACGCCGCCACCCCCCCGATCCGGCCCCCCAACCCCAAAAATCTCACCGCTATCTCCGGCTTCGTGCGGCGATATCGCGGAGATAGCCGTTTTTGTTCGGTTTTTGTCTTGTCCGCCCCAGCACCCCCGCGCACACTGGGCCCATGCAAAAACCACGAAACCGCTACAAGACCCGCCGCCCCAAC
>CAZIXS010000125.1:0-7022 GCA_964543335.1 uncultured Phycisphaeraceae bacterium
AGCCATTCGAGGGTGCGTGGTGGTTCAGTTCCCCGAATTGGTTTGGTAGTACAGGACGACCTCGCGGGCCGCGTAGTCGATGGGCATATGGACTTTGCGGGCTTCAACATCGATCCAGCGCGGATCGGCCTCGAGGTCACTCCGCCAGTTGGTTTTGGCCTCGATGGCCTGCCTGGCGATGATCTCGGTGCGGTCTTCCGACTGCGCGCCCTTCGCGTCCGCGACCTCACGCCCGACATAGCCGAGGATGATGAAGATCAGCGAGAAGGTGATGAGGATGACCGCGGCGAGGAAGGCGATGATGAACGGGGCGTTGATGGCGCCGTGCGCTTCCTGGGCGGTGCCCTCATCGGGCGAGTGCTGGAACCAATCGTCGTGGTGGGCGTCGCTCATGGCGGCTCCGAAATCGCGAGGGTGAGGGTCAGACGTAGTTCTTGTGTTCGAGGGCTTCGCTGGTGCGAGGATCGTGCAGGGGCACCAGCGGGTTGCGGGCGATCCGGCGGATCAGCAGGCCACCGAAGACCAGCACGGGACCGAGCACACCGACGAAATCGAGCCAGGTGAAGCCGGGGACCTTCTGCTTGGCTTCCGGGCGGATGTTCCAGAACACATCCACGATGTGCATGAGGATCATCCAGCAGCTCACACCGAAGACGATCGCGGTGTTCCGCCGTGCCGGACGGGGCAGCAGCACCAGGAAGGGCAGGATGAAGTGGCCGATGGGCAGCAGGAAGCTGAGGAAAGTCCAGTTCTCCCGCCGCATGTTGAAGTAGGCGGTTTCCTCGGGGATGTTCGCGTACCAGATCAGGAAGTACTGGCTGAAGCCGATGTAGGCCCAGAACACGATGAACCCGAACAGGAACTTGCTCATGTCGTGCAGGTGTTCCTGGGTGAACGCGCCGTTGAGCTTGCCGAAGAAGCGAAGCGTGATGAACACGATCGTCAGCAGCGCGAGCGCGGAGACAAGGTTGCCCACGAAGAAGTACACGCCGTACATGGTGCTGAACCAGTGGAAGTCCAGACTCATGATCCAGTGGAACGCCGCGAACATCGTGACGAAGGCGTAGAGCACCAGGCCGATGGTGGAGACACGCCCCATGGTGAGGGTGTGCCAGCGGCTGGCGTCCTCGTCCTGACGCCGGGCCAGCGTGCAGAGCACGCGCGAGAGGCCGATGTAGACGCCCATGTAGACCGCCGAGAGGATGAAGAACAGCGGCAGGTTCAGGAAGGGCTTCTTGTGCTCGTACAGAGAGTCACCGGCGCGGTAGCTCTCGTCCATCCAGTTCCACAGGTACGGGGCGTACTCGCCGGCGACCTTGTCGGTGGTCACATCCGCGGACGCCACGAACAGGGTCTGGAGCAGGTACGCACCGGCGACGAACAGGCAGCCGACCCAGGTCAGGCTCATCATGTTCTCGAACTGGCGACGCAGCAGCGCCGCCCAGCCCGCGTTGGTCACATTGCAGATCATGTGGAACACCAGCGCCCCGAGCGAGAAGCCCAGCGCGACGATGCCGCCCGAGAAGAACGCGTGCAGCGCGACGGACTTGGCGGTCGCATCGCCGCCAAGCGCCCCGCCGATGGTCAGCAGGATGAACAGCACGCCGACGCCCATGAGGGCACCGGAGAAGAGTGAACCGGCCGACTCGCGGAACTGGATGTTGTCGCGTTCGAAGACGCGCGCGAGATCAAAGTTCGGAGCGATGCTCACTGTCCACCCCCGTTCGGGTTGTCGTTGGAAGACTGACCGATGTTCCGCATGAGTTCATCGGCGGCTCCGCGGTCGTAGCGACGCAGCTGATCGATGGTGCTGCGCTGGCTTGCCTGGATGGCCCGCATGTACGCGACGATCGCCCAGGATTCCTCGATGGAGAGCTTGCCGCCGTACGGAGGCATGGCGTACCCGTTGGGGCTGGCCTCGGCGACCTTGCCGTTGCGGATGATGTCGAAGATGTGCCCGTCGAAGGCGAGCGGGTTGGGGTTGCCGTCGGCATCGACCGCGCCGAGCTGCCAGGTGTCATCGAGGAAGTTCGGCAGCGGGTACGCCCACTGCACCCCGACGATGCCGTCACCGGCACCGGTTCCGCCGTGGCAGATCATGCAGTTGATCTCGTACTGGGTGCGACCGATCTCGATGAGTTCGAGGGTGACCGGGATCGGGATGCGCTCGACGACCGATCCGTCCATGCGCTTGCCGGCGTTGACGACCGGGTCGAGGGCGAGGAAGGAATCGCGCTGGGCGAAGTCCACGGTGCGGAAGATCGGCTGGCCTTCCTGGATCCGGTATCCCTCAAGCGGGCCGGTGTGCGGCTCGCGACCGAAGGGGATCGTGTTGCGGACGGGCATGCGCGAGGTGCGACCCCAATCCGGGTCCTTTTCCTTCTTGCCGTCGAACTCCTGCCAGAAGGTGTTGCGCGTCTGCGCTTTCATCTTCGGCTGGTCGTCGAGGTCGGGGAAGAACTGGCGGGGCGGCTTGCCGGAACGATCGCCTCGGCAGCCGCCGGAGACGGCGGCGCCGGCGATCAGCGCAACCGCCATGAGCCGGATGGCCGAGTGACCGAGAGAGTGGGTGCGGGTGGTGGCCACGGTGCTTATTCCTCCACCAGTTCGATGTGCTTGCCGCCGATCGATTCCAGGAACGCCTGAGTGTCTTTCAGATCGAACTTGGGGTCTTTGGCCTCGACGGCGATCACGAGCCGGTCATCGCTGACGCGCAGGAACCGGTCCTTCTTGAAGAGCGGGTGGTACCAGCGGGGCAGACCGTTGATGGCGAGCATGCCGCCGATGGTGGCGAAGGCCGACATCAGCACGGTCAGCTCGAACATGATCGGAACCGCCTGTTCCCAGGCGAAGAACGGCTTACCGTTGGTGATGATCTCGTAGCCGCTGAACACGCTGAGGATGCCCGGGAGCGAGTCGCCCGCAGAGAACCACCACTGGATCAGGAACGCGATGGTGAGGCCGGTCAGAGCGCCCGCGCCCATGCAGAAGGCAACCTTGGACCGCTTGAGGCCCATCGCCTCGTCGATGCCGTGGATCGGCACCGGGGCGTAGACATCCCACTTGGTGAAGCCGTGGTCGCGACATTTCTCGGCGGCGGCAACCACCGCCGGGATGTTGTCGAACTCGGCCATGACGCCGTAGTACCGCGGCTCCTGGTCGGTGGCCAGCGCGTGCTGGGTATCGATGATGGCCATATCAGTGCCCTTCCTTGTGGGCGCCGGAGTGATCGGCGTGGTCGTCGTGGTGCGGGTGCAGGTGCTCGTGGGCCTGGTGCATCACATTCTTGACTTCGGAGATCGGGAGCATCGGCAGGAACCGGAGGAACAGCAGGAAGAGCGTCATGAAGATGCCCATCGAGCCGACATAGGTCGCGATGTCGATGATGGTCGGGCTGTAGTAGGCCCAGTTGGCAGGCAGGAAGTCGTAAGTCAGCGACGCGGTGATCACGAATCGCTCGAACCACATGCCGATGTTCACCACGATCGAGATGAAGAAGATGAACACCAGGTTCGTGCGGCACCACTTGAACCAGAACAGCTGCGGGCTGATCACATTGCAGAGCATCATGATCCAGTAGGCCCACCAGTACTGGCCGAAGGCACGCTGGATGAACGCACCCTGCTCGAACGGGTTGCCGCCGTACCAGGCGATGAAGAACTCGGAGATGTACGCGAAGCCGACCATCGAACCCGTGAGCGTGATGATCTTGCACATGTTCTCGATGGTGCGGGCGGTCACGAAGTCCCGCAGGCCCGGGTAGAGCGCCCGCGTCGGGATCAGCAGAGTGAGCACCATCGCGAAGCCGGAGAACACCGCACCCGCGACGAAGTACGGCGGGAAGATCGTGGTATGCCAACCGGGCAGGATGGAGACCGCGAAGTCGAACGACACGATCGTGTGCACGGAGAGCACAAGCGGCGTCGCGACACCCGCGAGCAGGATGTACGCCTTCTCGTAGTTCATCCAGTGGCGGCTGGACATGCGCCAACCGACCGAGAGCAGGCCGTACACCAGAGCCCCGATGCGGTTGAGCGGCAGGGTGACGGTCGTGGCCTTCTTGACGAAGCCCGGCAGCGGGTGCGGGGCCCACATCGGGCCGATGGTTACGGGCTGCTTGATCCGGGCCAGGCAGCGGTCACGCAGCGTGGCGAGGTCGGGGATCATGCCCATGTACCAGAACAGCAGCGACACGGTGAAGTAGGTCGACACCGCGAACACGTCCCACAGGAGCGGGCTGCGGAAGTTCGGCCAGATCAGGTTGGAGTTGGGAATCGGGAACAGCATCCACGCCATCCACACCCGTCCGATGTGGATGCCGGGGAAGGTGCCCGCGCAGATGACCGCAAAGATCGTCATCGCTTCGGCGAAGCGGTTGATCGACACGCGCCATTTCTGCTTGAACAGGCAGAGGATCGCGGAGATCAGCGTACCGGCGTGACCGATACCGACCCACCACACGAAGTTCACGATCGCCCAGCCCCAGCTCATGGGGTTGTTCAGACCCCAGACACCGACGCCGGTGATGATCAGGTAGATGATCGCGGCGGTCGCCATGGCGGCGAGCGCGTTGGCGACCGCGAAGGTCGCGATCCACCACGGCGGGGTCTTCTGTTCGATCCAGCCGCAGATCGTGTTGGTCACGGAATGGAAGTCGCGGTCGCCGAGCACCAGTTCCGGACGGCGCGAGGGATCGTTGACGATCGTACCGTCGATCGTTTGCGGATCCCGGCGAACCGGTCGTCTGGCGCCGGCGAGTCCGGCGGCGGTGGCCTGATCGGGTTGCATCACACTCATGCGAGTTCTACCCCGTTCGCATCAAGAATCGGCAGGGAGAACCGCTTCGCGCGGGCATGCTCCTGGCCGTGGTCAGTGGAGTGGTCTTCGGAATGGTCGCCGTGGCTGAACGGGTCTTCCCATTTCCTGATTCGCTTGGCAGCATCGACATCGCCGGCTTCCTTCGCCTCCTCGAGCCACAGCGGGTTCGGGTTGTGGACCCGAATCTGGTAGGTGGTTCGCGGGCGGGTGTTCAGGTACGCAAGCAGGGCGTAGCTGCGCTGGCTGTTGCGCTTCAGGCTGACGCGGCTGCCCTCGCGGGTCGTGCCATCGTCGTCGCGGTACTGCGTGTAATCATAGATGTCACCGAACACGATCGCACCGGTCGGGCACGCCTGCTCGCAGGCGACCTGGAAGAAACCGTCTGGAATGATCTCAAGATCGTGCAGCTTGGTTTCAACCCGAGCAGAGTTGACCCGCTGGATGCAGTAGGTGCACTTCTCCATCAGGCCGCGGCTGCGCACCGTGACATGCGGGTTGTACTGCAGCGTCGAGACCTCAAGGGTCTTCTCGCGAAGACGCGGCGGGATGAAGTTCTCGCTCGCGGGCTTCAGCGCGTCGGGAACCTGAGCGGGCAGGCCCTCCAGCGGTTCGGCAATCTGTCCGAAGCCGCCTCGGAACTGCTTGGTGGCGTAATCGAAGTAATTGAAGCGGCGCACCTTATACGGGCAGTTGTTGGAGCAGTACCGCGTGCCGATGCAGCGGTTGTACGCCATGTTGTTCGTGCCTTCGGGGCCGTGCACGGTCGCGTTGACCGGGCAGACCACTTCGCACGGGGCGTTCTCGCAGTGCACACACGGCACGGGCATGGTGAAGAAGTCGGGGTTCGGATCGCCGAGAGGGTTCTGAGAGGTGGTGCCGAAGTACCGGTCGATGCGGATCCACTGCATCTCGCGACCCTTGGCGACCTCCTTGGGACCCACAATCGGGATGTTGTTCTCGGCCTGACACGCCACCGTGCAGGCGCCGCAGCCGATGCAGCTGGTCAGGTCGATCGACATGCCCCACTGCTGCACGCGCTTGCCGTAGTCGTTGACCGAACCGAGGATCCGCCCGCGTGCGTCACGCTTGGGGGTGATCAGGTCATCTTCGAGCTGCACATAGGTGCCACGCTGCTGCTGGCTGGCGCGGTATGGGTCGCGGTTGACCGGGGTGTGCGATTCCATGCCGAGGCGGTTGGCGAACTTGATGTCTTCAACTTCGCGCTTGTTGCCGTAGGCGTCCTTCTTGAGTTTGGTGATCTGGTCCTTGCTGAGCAGTTCCATATCGCCGTGACGCTTCCATGCCTCAAGATCGACCGCACGGACGATGTCGCGACCTTCCATGACCCAGTGGTCCTGGGTGTTGGGCACCAGTTCCGGACGCACACCGCGAGCACGCCCGGCTTTGACGCCGCGGGCCACGCTCATCGAGCCGGTCGAGCGGATCGGGTAGAGGTCGTAGCCGGTGCCCTCACCGATGCGACCGCTGACGCGACGGCCTTGGCCGAAGGTGACGATGATCTGGTTGTCGGGCACGCCGGGCATGACCCAGATCGGGCAGCGGACGGTGCGTCCTTCGTGCTCGATCTCCATGACCTCGGTGTGGCTGTACTGCGGCTTGATGAGCTTCTTGCCGGTCCGCAGGCCAAGTTTCCTGGCGGTCGCCATGTTGATGATCGCCGGGTTCGACCAGGAGACCTTGGTAACCGCTCCAGGAAGTTCCTGCAGCCAGCCGTTGTTGGCCATGTGCCCATCGAGCACATGAGGATCGGGGAGCATCAGCACATCGATGCGGTCCGGATCGGCATGGAAACCCGATGCCGCGGCGCCGATCGCACCGGCGATCTGCTGCCACCGGGGCGCGACCAGCGGATCGGGAGCGATCGTGTCACGCGTTTCGGGAACGATGCCATCGTGCAGGGCCCGACGGAATGAAACATCCAGTGCGCGGGGCTGGAGCGTGCGCTCCATGGTGTCGCGCACGATCGCGTACCCATCGGGGTTGGTCTCGCCGAGGATCGCCGCGAGCAGTTCGATGTCCGAGTGGTAGTCGTACAGCGGGCGGATCATCGGCTGGCAGATCGAGCGCGTGCCATTGGGCGCTTCCGCATCGTTCCACTCTTCGAGGAAGTGCGTGCGCCCGACGAACATCGTGCTGGCCTCAGCGGTCTCGTCCGGATCGCCAAGGTGGATCCGCGTGCTGAC
>CAZIXS010000126.1:0-7019 GCA_964543335.1 uncultured Phycisphaeraceae bacterium
AATCACTTAGCGCAAGTCGAATCCACGGATGCGCGCTTTGTTCCCATGCCACCCGTTTGGTGGCTCAGACTCGGAAGATTGCCCCGAGTTTCTTGCCGAGCATGACGCTTGCGCCGACGAGGGTGACGGTGAGGAGGGCCATGCCCCAGACGCCCATGGCGCTGGCGATGCCGTGGCCATCGCCCAATCGTTCGCTGAAGGCGTAGATGGCCTTGGTGATGGGGTAGTCGCCTTCCTGCTGGGCGAGGATGAGCGAGTCGGAGACTTCGAGCATGGCGAAGCTGAAGGCGAGCAGGCCGCCGGCGATGAGGTTGGCGGTGATGAGCGGGACGATGATCTTGCGGACGGCGGTGAAGGTGGAGGCGCCGAGGTTGATGGCGGCTTCCTCGAGTTCGCCGGAGGTCTGTTCGAGACCGGCGACGGTGGCGCGGACGACGTAGGGCAGTCGCCGTATGGCGTAGGCGATGACCAGCAGGATGATCGGGTTGGGCATGCTGCCGATGATGGAGATGTTGATCAGGCCGTCTTCACCGAAGAGCTTGACGCCGAAGATCGGGTCCATGCCTTCGAGTTCGATGGAGAGGGCAACGAAACCGAAGGCCATGACCAGCCCGGGCACCGCGAGGGGGAGCATGGCGAGCGAATCGAGGAGCATGCGTCCCTTGATCTTGGTGCGCACGATGATGTAGCCGATGAGGATGCCCAGGATGATGTCGAGGAAGACGGCGATCGAGGCGTACTTGAGGCTGTTGACGATCGAGCCGAAGGCGAGCGGGTGGCCGAGGGCCTGCTCGAAGTTGTGCGTGGTGAACTCGGTGGGGATGACCGAGCGGTACCAGGCGCCCTCGGCGGTGAAGCTGGCGAGGACGACGCCGATGTGGGGGATGAGGGCGGCGGCGGTGACGAGGGCGAACATCGCCGCGGCGAACAGGCCGGCTCGTCCGGAGAGCTGGGTTTCCTCACCAGCGCGGGAGGCCTTGGCGTACATGGCGTAGGCCTTGCCGCCGAAGACGAGTTTGCCGGCGACATACATGCCGATGGCGGCGACGAGCATGACGACGGTGAGGGCGTAAGGCTGTGCGGAGGTGGAGACCTCTTTGATGCCGTTGAAGATCTGCACCGGGGTAACGGTGTAGAAGTTGAGCATCAGGGGGGTGCCGAGTTCGGTGAAGGCCCAGATGAAGACGATGGTGGCGCCGGCGAAGAGGCCGGGGCGGATGAGGGGGAGGGTGATCTTGAAGAAGCGCTTCCACGGGCCGACGCCGAGGTTCTCGGCGGCTTCGTCGAGGGCCGGGTCGAGGTTGGCGAGCGCGGCGGTCGCGTTGAGGTAGATGATGGGGTAGAGGTGCAGGGCCTGGACGAGGACGACCATCCAGAACTTGGTGGACTGGTTGCCCAGGAAATCGATGTTGGTGCCGAGGAGGGTGTTGAGGGTGCCCTCGCGCCCCATGATGGCCTGCAGGCCGATGGCGCCGACGAAGGGGGGCAGGATGAGGGGGACGAGGATGATCGAGTTCCAGAGGGCCTTGCCGGGGTAGCGGTACTTGGCGGAGAGGACCGCCAGAGGCAGGGCGATGAGCAGGCTGAGGGTGGTGGTGCCGACGGCGATGAGGAAGGCGTTTTTGAGGCCGGCGAGGAGGACCGGGTCCATGAAGACGAGCTGGATGTGCCGGAGGGTGAAGCCGCCATCCGCGTCGATTTCGCGGAAGCCGCCCTGGACGGTGAGCCAGATGGGGTAGATCAGAAAGAGCCCGAAGACCGCGAAGAGCGCGGCGAGCAGGGCGTACTGAAGGACTCGTCTGGTCGAGGCATGGGAAGACATGAGGGCGGGAGTGTACCGGGTTCGGAGGGGGTGTCGGAGGGTGGTGGATGAGTTCTGGGTGAAGAGCGGGCGGGGGCGGATATCGAGGGAAGACCCCGAGCCGATAACGGAAATCGGCGGAGGAAAGGGTAATTTTTGCGCGATTCGGAGCGGCATCTCCGTCTCCCACCCCATTTTGGGTGTATTTCTTTGGGTGTCAGCAGCCTCTGGCTTGGTTTCGATCCTGTTGTTTGGGTCAGGAGCCGGGTGTAGGGAATGCCGCGAGTGCGGCGGCTGCATCACAGAACTGAAGAAGAGAGGACCTGTGACATGTTGAAGATGACGATGACTGCCGTTGTTGGCCTGACCGTGGCTTGCGGAGCTTCCGCTGACCTCATCAAGGATTACTCGGTTTCAACCGCGTTCTTCCCGAACGACTCGCTGAGCATCCGCGGAGGCGGTCTGGAGTTCAGCACCGGCTTCGAGGACCTGACTCTCGGCCCGATCAACGGCCAGGCCGGCTGGACCGTGTTTTCGGCCAACGCTGCTGCCCCGGTGATTTCGGATGTGAACCCGGCCGGTGGGAACCAGCACCTGCGCATCTCGCGTGGCGCTGGTAGCTCTGGCAGCCTGAACGGCGCGTTTTCGCCGCTGTTCGGCACGACCGCTGGCGGCCAGTCGGTTGTTTCGGTTGATGTCAGCATGAACACCGATGCCGGTGCCGATGCTCAGATTATCGCTCAGGCTCCGTCGCAGGCGCTCCTGTCGTGGCGCGTGGTGCTGAGCTTCACCGGTGCTATCAACGTGCTCGACGACACCGGCAGCGGGCTCACCTTTGTCGATACCGGCGCGACTTGGGTGCCCGGTGAGTACCGCAACCTGACGGTCGCGATGGACTCCGATGCGAACACCATCGACTACTTCTACGACGGAAGCCTGATCTACTCTGGCGCGGCCGGTGTGTTCGCGGGCACGGGCGTGGAGCAGGTCATCCTGGCCAGCGACAACTTCTACAACGACGAGTTCGAGAGCATCAGCTACGACAACCTGATGGTTTCGATCCCGACTCCGGGTGCGGTGGCTCTGCTGGGTATGGCCGGCGTGGCTGCGACCCGTCGTCGCCGCTGAGCGGGTTTGACGGCTGATTCTCTTCAGGCGGGCTCTTCGTGGGGCCCGCTTTTTCTTTGTTTTGGCGGTTTTGGGGGTACGATACGGTGATGAACCCTCGTCAGGCCCAGAACCAGCTCCAGCGTCGGCAGGACCAGATCGAGTCCCGCTCGAGGCGTGTGGAGGTTTCGGGGCTGTTCGCGGCGCAGCAGCGTGAGCTGCAGCGGACCGAGAAACGGCTGGCGGGATCTTCGGCACTCTGGGAGCGGGTGTGCCCGCCGGAACTGCTGGAGCGGACCTGTGTGGTCGGTCTGCAGCGGGGGACGCTGACGATCGGCGTGCGGGATCATTCGACCCGGTATGTGCTCGACCGGATGCTCCGGTCGGGGATGGAAGAGGATTTGAGGCGTCGGTCGGCGGTGTCGATCAGCTCGGTGAAGTTGGTGGCGAGGCCGGATGCGTTTGTCGATCCGAAAGTCGCGGCGATCCGGGAGCGTCGTGCCTCGTTTTCGAAGAAGGGGGCCTGAGATGGGCTGCTGTGGGAACAACAAGTTCGGGTGTGAGTTCAACGCGGACGAAGAGGGCCCCTCGGCGGCGGATGTCGCGCGGTTCGGCACCGACGAGATCGCGTGTCCTGAGTGCGGGACGGGGGTGTACTACGACTCGCCCCTGTGCCAGTCGTGCGGGCACGCGATGGCGGCGAATGAGGGGGCGGGAGCGAGCGCGGGCAAACAGCTGCTGATCGGCGGGATCGGTCTGGTGACGGTGGCGGCGTTTGTGCTGGTGACGGTGCTGTGAGTGGGCGGGATCCCCATTTCATTAGCGGCTATAGGGGGTCCGAGAACTGCCTAATGCTCACAAGGCTGCGCGCGATCGAGACCTGTTCCAATTTTGTCTGGTAATCGAACCAATTTTCAGTAGACTAGGTATGACAAGGTGGGAGCCAGCAAGCCGATACTGTTGAGAAGTCACATGGCACAGATCGATATCAAGCAAATTCCAGCCACCGAGTCGAGTTTTGATGGATACAAGCTCGAACTCGTGCGTATCGGCACAGATGTACCGTTCGAATTGTCTATTCAGGAAACAGTCATTCAGTTGCCGGCCCGCCAACTGTCGGACGCTGATGCACGCTTCGAAGAAGCAATGGACTGGCTGGACTCCCGGTTCGGCAAAGCTATGGCCAGACTCGCGAAGTAACTCGTGTCGGATATCGTATTTATCGATGTCGACCAGCTTCTCCGGCTGCACGAGGTTCGCATCAAGAAATACGGCGGGATGTTCGGGTTAAGGGACCTCGGTCTTCTCACTTCGGCTGCCATGCAACCATCGGCGATGTTCGACGGTCAATACCTCCATGGTGACCTCTTCGAAATGGCCGCGGCATACCTGTTCCATTTGGTCAGCAACCATCCGTTCATAGACGGCAACAAGCGCGTCGGTGCCGGAGCCGCGATCATCTTCCTCAAGCTGAATGGCATCGAGATCGAGGCCGACCAGGACGGCCTTGTTGAGATCACACTGGCCGCCGCGAGCGGGAAGACGACCAAACCCGATATCGCGGACTATTTCCGATCGCGGGCGGTTCCGCAGTGAGCATCGTGACCGCTGTCTGGCAACAAACGGACTGATTCTACTTCTGCAATAAATAACCCGGAGTCCGTGCTCCGGGTTCTTCTTTATTGAAAGGTTTACTGCTTACTGGGCGGCGGCGTTGGTGCGGGCGCGGTGGCCGGGCTTCTTGCCGGCGCCGGCTCCGGGCTTGCCGCTGGAGCGCTTGCGGGGTTTGCCGGCGGGTTTGCCACTGCCACGGCTGGCTTCGCGTCCGGCGACGCGGGCTTCGCGCTTCGGTCCGCCCTGTCGTTTGGGCCGGTTGGGCCCCTGGCCGCGATGGGGCTGTTTGGGCCGGAAGCTCTTGCGTGCGGGGCGATCGGGCTTGGCTTCGATGGAGGATGCGTAGGTGAGGTCTTCGAAATCGGTGCCGAACTCGATCTTGGCGTCGGTGCGCTTCATGATGGCGCGGAGCAGTCCGGTTTCGTCGCGGTCGCACAGGGAGACGGCGATGCCGGAGGCACCGGCGCGGGCGGTGCGCCCGATGCGGTGGACATAGGTTTCGGGGTCGACGGGCATGTCGTAGTTGAAGACATGGGTGATTTCGTCAACATCGATGCCGCGTGAGGCGATGTCGGTGGCAACGAGGACGGTGGTGCGTCCGGAGCGGAAGGCCTGCATGGCGCGCGTGCGGGCGTTCTGGCTCTTGTTGCCGTGGATGGCGTCGGCGCGGATTTCGGCGCGGCGGAGGAGCTTCACGAGTTTGTCTGCGCCGTACTTGGTACGGGTGAAGACGAGTGATCGCCCGGTTTGGTCCTGCGAGAGGATCTGTTCGAGGATCTGGGCTTTGTTGTTTTTCTCGACGAGGTAGACACGCTGGGTGATGGCCTCGGCGGTGGTGGACTCGCGGACGGTCTCGATGGAGACCGGGTTGGTGAGGATGGAGTCGGCGAGTTTGCGGATCTCGGGCGACATGGTCGCGGAGAAGAGCAGGGTCTGGCGGTCCTCGCGGATCATCTTGACGACCTTGCGGATGTCGGGGATGAAGCCCATGTCGAGCATGCGGTCGGCTTCGTCGAGGACGAGGACTTCCACGGCGCTAAGGTCGATGTGGCCCTGGTTGATGAGGTCGAGGAGGCGACCGGGTGTGGCGATGAGGACATCGACCCCGTTGCGCATGGCCTGAACCTGGCGGTGCTGGTTGACGCCGCCGAAGACCACGGTGTGACGAAGGGGAAGAAACTTCCCGTAGGTCATGAAGCTGTCGTAGATCTGCATCGCGAGTTCGCGTGTCGGGCAGAGGATGAGGGCGCGTGGCGGGCGGCCTTGGGCGCTCTTCTTGCGTTTGCCACCGGCTGGGCCATCGGAGAGGTGGTCGAGGATGGGTAGGGCGAAGGCACAGGTCTTGCCGGTGCCGGTTTGGGCGCAGCCGAGAATATCGTCGCCCTCGAGGGCGACGGGGATGGCCTGCTGCTGGATGGGGGTGGGGGTGGAGTAGCCGGCGGCGTCTACAGCGCGAACGATGGGCTCGATGAGCCCGAGATCAGAAAAATGCATGCGTTCCTAAAAGGTTGAAATCCGGATTGATCGGGGGTCCGGCTGTTTGGATACCGCCGCGGCTCCGGGTGCTTTTGCACCCTCAGAAAGCCACTGGGGGTTTGAATCGTTGTCGAGTGGGCCCGATCATCCACGGATCCGGGTGGAGTATACCTGAAAACAGGCAAAAGATCCAGACGCGGTTCTTATGCGGCTCGGTGTTGGCCGGTGCTGTGATCACGGCAGCAGAGCGCGATGAGCAGGTCTCGGTCGATCGGTTTGGTGGCGTAGGCGTTGCAGCCGGCTCGCAGGCATTTCTGTTCGTCAGTTGCCATGGCGTGGGCGGTGAGCGCGATGATGGGCCGGGCCCAGCCCTTGGTTCTCAGGGTGCGGGCGAGGGTGTAGCCGTCCATCTCGGGCATCTGCATGTCGGTGATGACGAGATCGCAGGGTGGGTCTGATTGGAGTTTGCCCTGGCTGGTTCCGTCTTCGGTGAGCGCGTGCAGGCAGGCGCGGCCGTCGTCGAAGACGGTGACCTCGGCTCCCGCCTTGCGGAGGTGGTGGCTGATCAGCCGCTGGTTATCCGGTCCATCTTCGGCGAGGTAGATCCGCAGGCCCTGGAGCGGGTGGGTCTCGGCGGCGTGTGTGGAGGAGAGGTTCTTGATGCGCGGTGAGGACCCGCTGTGAACCGCGGAGGCCGCCTCGGCGGGTGCGATCATGCGAACCCCTTGAAGCGGACCGGTGGGAACGCGCAGGGAGAACCGGCTGCCCTCGCCGGGCGCGCTCTTCACGGTGATGTCGCCCCCGAGTGTTTGCGCGAGCGAGCGGCTGATGCGCAGCCCGAGTCCCGTGCCGCCGTAGCGCCGGGTCATGGAGGTGTCTGCTTGCGAGAATGCCTGGAAGAGTTTTTTCTGCTGCTCGGGGTTCATGCCGATGCCGGTGTCGATGACATCGAAGCGCATGGGACCGTTTGCGGGGTCTTCGAGTTCGGCCCGGATGGTGACCGAGCCGGACGGGGTGAACT
>CAZIXS010000127.1:0-6908 GCA_964543335.1 uncultured Phycisphaeraceae bacterium
CCGCTGGCGCGCCGACCACGCCTTCGCCGGGCTGGAGCTCTCCAAGGCGGCTTTGTTCGCGCCGTCGCCCCCCCGCTTCGATGAACCGACCACCCAGCGCATGCAGCAGGCGCTCGACCTGTACCGCCGCGCCGCTCCGCCCTCCGATGGCGGCATCGGCCTCGCGCCCAACGCCGAGTCCATGCTGCGGATGGCACTGCTGAAACTCGCGCTGGGCCAGCACGACGACGCCGTCACACTGCTCGAGCGCGTGGAGCGCATCGCGGGCGGCGCCGATGAACTCACCGCCGACCGCGAGCAGGTCCGCATCCTCTCCGGGCTGGCGGTCGCACGGCTCGCGCAGGCCCGCCCGGGCGTGACGCGCGACGAAGTCGAGCAGGCCTTCGCCTCGGCCCGCGAGCAGACCGAGCGGGCCATCGAGAACATGCGCCGAACGCTCGACGAGCACCCCGAGTGGTGGGCCACGCGCGAGCGACTCATCAACACCCTGAACCAGACCGGCAGGCCCCTCCTGGGTGTCGAGGAAGCCGAGAAGGCCCTCGCCGCCCTGCCTGACAGACCGAAGTTCGCCCGGGCCCGTGGTCGCGCCCTGCTCGACAAGGGGCGAGCTCTTCGGGCGGCCGGCGATCCCCAGGGCGCCTACGAAGCGATGAAGCGGGCCGCGGAAGTCTCCCCGCGTGACGCGGTCATCCGCGAAAACCTTGCCGCGGCGTACGCCCAGTACAAACAGGACCCCGACGCCGCGATCCGCGAGCTGCTGACGGCGATCCAACTGCAGCGAAGTTCCGCGGATCGGTACGAGCGTTTGGCCGCCCTGCTCATCTCAGCGGATCGTCAGGATGAAGCGCTCGATGCGTTCAGCGAAGCCCTGAAGCGCGTGCAGGACAAGGCAGCGTTCGCAGAGCGGATCGAGCAGAACCTGATTCGGAGCGGGATGAACGATCTTGCCGAGGAGTGGCGCGAGCGGCAGGCGGAGTGGTTTGATCAATGACCTTCATCAAGGGTGCCGGGGTCTGAGCGAAGCGAAGGCCCCGCGGACAACAATGAGACTGGCCGTAACTATGCCCAGCCCAAAGCTACGCCCCCTTATCCGCTACGAGCGACCAAACGACATTCGCTATATCACATGCTCATGCTTCCAACGGCTACCGTTACTGCGCGGAAGCGCTGCCCGCGATGTCGTGCTTGACGCGATCTTCCGAGCGCGTGAGTCGGGCAGCTTCAAGATCTATGCGTGGGTCGTCATGCCAAGTCACATCCATATGCTCATTTGCCCAAATCTGCCCGACTTCACCGTGCCCGATGTCCTCAGACAGATCAAAGAACCCGCAGCGCGATCCATCCTGAAAGAGTGGAGATCGTGCGATGCGCCGATCCTCAATCGGCTCATCAACACCAAAGGTCAGACACAGTTCTGGTTGAAAGGCGGTGGTTACGACCGGAATATCTACTCGAAGAGCGAATTCAATGAGAAGTTTTCATACATCCACGAGAATCCGGTGAAGGCAGGACTGGTGAGCCGGGCTTCGGAATGGCGATGGTCATCCGCAGCGGTGTACGACGCGAGCGGTGATATGCCGTATCAGCCCGACCCCCTGCCAACTTTGTAGATCCGGAAGAACCCGCGGGGCCTTCGCTTCGCTCAGACCCCGGCACCCCTCCGACATGACCAGTTACTCCTCTTCCGCAGGCGGCCAGTTGCTCTCGATGGCACCTTCCGCGAAGAAGGCATCCATCAGCATCGCCGGGGTCGGCTTGTCGCCGCCGGTCAGTTCCTTGTCGAAGACGCGATGGATATCGCCGTTCTGGAAGATGATCACCGTCGCGCCCTCGCGCCACGACCAGAAGTCGATCCCGTAGTTTTCCTCGGCGTGCTGCTTGGTGACGGTCTCGACCGCCATGTACGGGTTCGACTCGTCCTCGTACTGCTGCTGGTCCATCTCGACCAAGGGCAGCAACTGCATGCACTCCGAGCAGTCCGGGTCATACACAAAGATGTACCACATCTTGTCGGGGTCCGCGGCCGATGCGGCGATCAGCTCGGCGTAGTCCTCCTGCTCCAAGAGCCGTACCGCCGGGTGGTCAACGCCTTCCTGAGCTTTGGCGACAGTGATCTCGTACTTGGCGTGCTCCAGCATGCCCAGGCCCGCTCCAGCCGCGGACAGGATGAGCGACAGACCAACCAAACCCTGCACTGCCTTGGCTCCGAAGCCCCGCCAGCCGAGCAGCGCGAGCGCCCCGATCACGAAGACGATGTCGAACGCGAATGACACACCCTTGATGGTCATCCACTCCAGCACGGTCCCGTCAAGCGCGTTCCCGAAGCAGCCGCAGGATTTGCCGCTCGCGAAGTAAAAGCCCGCGTACCCCGCGAACAGCGAGAACATCACCACCACGCCCAGCCACGCCAGGCGCAGCCGGTGGCCGGCGAGCAGCGCGAGGATCACCAGCACCTCGAAAATGCCGATGAAGCGCTCGTACTGGATGTCGTTCGCTCCGATCGTGATGAACTTGGCTTTGTTCGGATCGACGATCTTCGAGTACGCCGCGATCCCCAGCACCGCGCAGATCAGCACGGCGAGAAACAGGGTCGCGATGTTCCACCCTGCGGGTGCGGAGGTGGTGGCGTTGCGTGGCCGGGACTGCTGGGCCATGTGGTGGCTCCTTCGGGAATGAGATTTACTGACCCATGCTCGCGAGCGCTTCGTCGCCGCCGTCGCCGGTGATGAGCGCCGGACCCTCGCTCTCGATCGCCGAGATGTACTCGCCGTTCTCATCGGCTACCAGGCCGGCGCCCCACACGCGGTTGAGGGCGGTCGGGTTCTCGCGGCTGCCGCTGGCGAAGTACAGCGGTGCGTACACCGTCGCGCCCGCGCGATCGATGGTGCTGGTCACCGTGAAGGTCACGGTCTGGGCTTTGGGCCACTGGTCCTGGGCGGGATCGGGCTCCACCGAGACCACCTTGACCTCGAGCCCTTCCACGGGGATCCACGCGACCAGCGGCTGCTCGCGATCCTCGCGGAACACCGTCGTCGTATAGGTCTGCGTCTTGCCCTTGGTGAGCACGCCCATGTTGAAGAACTTGTGGGAGATGTTCAGCTGCGACATCATCCGGATGAAGGGCATCTCGCGTCGCGAGGCGTCACCGGAAATGATGCGCATCGCCGCCAAGGGCGCTTCCTTCGCATCGGTCACCACCAGGAGCGCGTTGGCGATCTGATCGCGCTGTTCGAAGTTGTGGCTCAGCGTCGCCCCGAGGATGCGCGGGCTGTCCGCCGGAACCTGCGACACGATGTTCGGCGCCTGCCCCTGCACGCTGAGGATGCGGACCGGACGCCCGAGGGCGGACTGCACCGGCGTGGTGAAGCGCGGGGCGCCGACCCGCAGCGGTGCCTGCGGCGCTTCGAGCGGGTACTGCATCTGACCGGTCACGAAGATCTCGATCGGCAGGTCGAAGCCCTGGAAGTAGATCTGGGCGTTCTTCCGCACGCTGCCCGTATCACCCCGCAGGTCCACGGTCACCGTGAGCTCGGTTGTGCCGCCGGGGGGGATCGTCATGGAATCCGCGAATAGACGGGTGCAGTTGCAGGCCACGCGGAAGCGGCTGATCCGCACCGGCCGCGAGGAACGGTTCTGCAGCGTGAAGGTGGTCCGGGCGACCTCCAGCGGATCGATCCGCCCGAGGTTCTTGGTCTTCTGATCCGGGACGATCGGTGGGGTGGAACCGGTCGGCTGGCCCGCCTGCTCGGCGCTCGCGACAGGCGTCATCGGTCCGGTCACCAGCAGGCCAGCGGTCGTCGCGAGCATGGCCGCGGCAAGCAGTTTGAGCGCTATCGATCGTCCGTGTGCCATATCTCTCCTCGAGTCAAAGTCATCATCAGGCGGGCGAAACGCCCGTAGCCGAGTATACGAGCCCTCGGCCCGGTTCTGGAAACCGCTCCTGCGAACTCGCACAGGCAGGTCCAACACCGGTTCTATCGTCGTGATTCCGTGCTGTTGCGAAAGTTCCGGCCCGATGGGGCCGATCCCTCCACTTGAGAAGGCGTTTTCGGACGCTGCACGAGCGAATCGGGTACCCTCGCATACTCTGCCGAGGCCACTTCACATCCTCTGTTGAACCACCGCGCCGCCCTGGGCGTACCCCACAGCATGTCCATACACCAGCCCGAAACCGACCTGATCAGCCCGACCGACGCACTCCCGGCCTACCACGCCGTCGAGGGTGTCGATCCGGCGCGGATGCCTCGGCACATCGCGGTCATCATGGACGGCAACGGGCGCTGGGCCAAAGCTCGCTCGCTCCCCCGCTTTCACGGTCATCGCGAAGGTGCTCAGGCCGTCCGGCGACTCATGACCGAGGCCGCGAAACTCGGCATCCAATACCTCACGCTCTACTCCTTCTCCATCGAGAACTGGAACCGCCCGCGCGAGGAAATCGATCAGCTGATGGCCCTGTATGTCGAGTACATGGCCTCCGAGCGCGAGACGCTCGTGGAGAACAACATCCGCCTGATGCAGATCGGGCGGCGTGACCGGCTCCCGGCGGAAACCATCGTCGAACTCGAAAAGACGATCGAGGCCACACGGCGATGCACCGGGCCGACCCTCGTGCTCGCGGTGAACTACTCCTCCCGCGCCGAGATCACCGACGGTGTCCGCGCCATCGCCGAGCGCGTGGCCCGGGGCGAGCTCGACCCCGCCGACATCACCGAGGACACCATCTCGGATTCGCTCTACACCGCCGAGCTGCCCGACCCCGACCTGCTCATCCGCACCAGCGGCGAGATGCGTCTCTCCAACTACCTGCTCTGGCAGATCAGCTACGCCGAGCTCTATGTCACCGACACCCTGTGGCCGGATTTCGCCGAGCACGACCTCCACGAGGCTATCCGGTCCTACGCCGCCCGCGAACGCCGCTTCGGACGCGTTCAGCCGCCCCCCACCACCGCCGGTTGACCTCAGTCGCTGAGAGATTTCCCGTCAGCGGGTACGCTGGTGTCGCATGTTCCGGCGATCCCCCAACCCGACTGAAGCCAAGCCCTCTCCCGCCCTCGGTGCGCCCGAGAAGGCCGCGTTCGCGCAGGCGCTCGAGTCGCTGGGCATGCCCCTGATCCGTTGGAAGGACCACACCGCCACCGTTCGCACCGACGAGGGCAAGATCGACCTCGATGTGGCTCTGCTGGTCTCGCAGCTCCCGCGCAACACTGACCTGACCGAACCACGCTCGCTGACCCTGCTGGTCGGACCGATGCTCGGCGTGCCGCTCCCGCAGAACCTGCTCGAGAACCTCGATGAGGCACGCCAGTGGCTGCGCCCGCGCCTCATCAACCCCGCTGAACTCGCCGGGCCCCGACGCAACATGTGCCGTCGCGACGCCTTCGCTGGCCTGCTCCACGCGATCTCCATCGGCCCCGGCAGCACCGCTTCACTGGTGCGCACCGAAGAGCTGGATCGCTGGGGCATCGAGTTTGACGAGGCCTTCGCCCTCGCCGCCGGCAACCTGCGCCGATCCATCCTGCCCGACGACATCCACGAGGTCGATCAATCCTTCGGCACGCTCGCGATCATCCACGATTCCGAACCCGCCGCCGCGTCGTGCTTCATCTTCGACACGCTGCTCCCCCACTGGCAGCCCGAATCCGGCGCCGTCTTCGCGATCCCGACCGAAGACACCTGCCTTGTGCTCCCGATCATGCACGGCATGGGTGCCGAAGCGCTCGCCGACTTCGTGCAGATGAGCTTCAACCTCTTCGGACGCACGGAAGCACCGCTTTGCGATCAGCTCATCTGGGCGAAGGGCGAAGAACGCCACGGCTCGCTCGACCCCACGCCGCGCTTCCACCACCTGCCGATCACCAAAGTCGAGGAACGAGGCGGCAAACGGGTCCACCTCGAAGCCGTCGGCGCGATGGGCGAATTGCTGCGGGTTCTCGGCGCGATCGATTCCTAACAGTTTCTACGGGCACACCTGGCCGAATGCGGCGAGAACCGCGTTCAGATCGGCAAGGTCGACGACTCCGTCGCCATTCGCATCACCGGTGCAGGTCGGACGCACCGCGATCACGCTGGGCCCGCTGACGGCGCTGCCGAGGGAGTTGGTCACCACCACATCGTAGATCCCGACGGCTTGCGGGCTCACACTCACAGAGAGAGTCGGCGTCGTAGCCCCTGCGATGCCGTCACCATCCATCAGCGGCACGCCGTCTTTTCGCCACTGGTACGAGAGAGGTTGGGTCCCGGTCGCTGCCACACGCAGTTCTGAAGCTCCGCCGGACGCCGGAAGAATGACCGCCGCACTCGGCTGGGAAACGACGACCGGCGCCGAAATGCACTCGTTCAGAAACACGCTGATGTTGCTGCTGGACTCGTTTACAACGACCAGATCCGGGTCGCCGTCGCCATCAAGATCAACACTTGAAACCGCTCGGGGCTGCTGGCCCACGCCGTACGGCACACCGGGGGCGAAACTCGACTGAAGATCACAGTCTCCAGCAAACGCGACACCGGCCATCATCAGGACTCCCGCGATCGATGCGGCACGCCAGTTTCCAGCGGCTTGACGATGGATCAGGACTTTCGTGAGAGCACTCTGGGACACAAGGCACTTCATTTCTCTTCTCTCCTCGGACGAAATCTCGGGCCGGAGCCACATCGCCTTTCGATGCAGCCGGGTAAAAATAGGAAACCAATGCGTCTTGCGGCAACCCCCTGAGGTCCCGCATGCCCCTCACATCCGCAGAAGAGAGGATGCGGGGGCAGGGAGCGGATGAGGGGGGCGGCCCGAACCTTCCAACCGATGCTCGTGTGGCATGCTCAAGCAAAGCTTGAGCATGTCTCCCCCTGATCCCAAAGCCCATGCTCAAACAAGTTTGAGCATGCCACACGAACCACCCAAACCCATCCCCACC
>CAZIXS010000128.1:0-6778 GCA_964543335.1 uncultured Phycisphaeraceae bacterium
GCGAACTGGTCGTGATCGAAGGCGGCGGGCATAACGACCTCTGGCTGAAGCCGGACTTCGAGCGCGAATGCGTCGCGGCGGTGGGGCGGTTTGTGCGTGGGCTTACTTGAGGTCTCGGTGGCACCGCGATCGTGCGGATACGATTCGCACTCACCACAGGAGCCGCCCCCATGTCCGAATCCAGCCGCCTCGAAGAGTTCCGCACCTTCCGCGAGCGGATGAACGCCCGCATCCTCGAGCAGAAGGACCTGGTCGTGAACCGGTTCTTCACACTCGACTCCAAGGCCTACGAGGCCGGGGCGCTCGATGTGAAGACCAAGGAGATCGCCGGGCTGTCCGCCTCGCTGGTGCTGCGCTGCGACGACTGCATCGCGTACCACATCATCCGCTGTATAGAAGAAGGAGTCACCGACGCCGAACTCTGGGAGGTTCTGGGCATCGGCCTGATTGTCGGCGGCTCGATCGTGATCCCACACCTTCGCCGCGCGGTGGACCTGCTGGACGAGATCAACGCCGGGGCCGGGACCTCGGGTTCGTCCTCGCCCGGCAAGGATTGCGGGCACTGATTCATCTTCTTGGCCCGAAATACGGGGATTCTCCCTTGTGCCGCGGCCCGGGCATGGCACAATACGCCCGGACGACTTGCCTGCACCCCGGAGAGGGCCACGATCATGGCTTCGGTCTGCTTTTACTTTCAGGTTCACCAGCCCTGGCGCCTGCGCCCGTACTCGGTGTTCGACACCTCGCCCCTGTACTTCGATGACGCGCTGAACAAGCAGATCCTGCTCAAGGTGACGGAGAAGTGCTACCGGCCCATGACCCGGCTCATCCTCGACCTGATCGAGGCCAACAAGGGCAACTTCAAGGTCTCCTACGCGCTCACCGGCACGGTCATCGACCAACTCCAGGCCTGGGCCCCCGATGTGATCGACCTGTTCAAGCGCCTGGGCGACACCGGCTGCTGCGAATTCCTGGCCGAGACCGACTTCCACTCGCTGAGTTTCCTCTACTCGCGTGAAGAGTTCGTCGAGCAGATCAACGCCCAGACCCAGCGCATCCAGGACCTGTTCGGGCACACGCCGACGGTCTTCCGCAACACCGAGCTGACCTACAACAACGATGTGGCGCACTTCATCAACGAGCTGCGACACCCCGACGGCACCCGGCGCTTCAAGGGCATGATCTGCGAGGGCGTGGACCGCATCCTCGATTACCGCTCGCCGAACTACCTCTACCGCCCGCCGAACACCGGCGACGGCCCGATCGTTCGCCCCGACGGTTCGCACAAGCCCTTCGCGCTGCTGCTCAAGAACTACCGGCTGTCGGACGACATCGCTTTCCGCTTCGGCAACCGGGGTTGGGAGGAGTGGCCGCTCAACACCGAGAAGTTCGCCAAGTGGGTGCACGACATCAACGGCGACGGTTACCTGTGCAACCTGTTCATGGACTACGAAACCTTCGGCGAGCACCAGTGGGCCGACACGGGCATCTTCGAGTTCATGGCCGACCTGCCCCGCGCGATCTTCGATCACAAGCCGGGCGAGAACCATTTCAACACACCCTCGGAGGCCTTCGATCAGTTCGAGGTGGTCGGTGAATACGATGTGCCGCACATGATCTCCTGGGCCGACTCGGAGCGCGATCTCTCGGCGTGGCTGGGCAACGCGATGCAGAACAACGCCATCAGCGAGTGCTACAAGCTGGAGCGCCCGATCAAGGACAAGCTGCGCGAGGCGGTGCAGTCGGGCGACCAGATGGCGATCCAGCACTACTCGCACCTGATGGCCGACTGGCAGAAGCTGACCACCAGCGACCACTTCTACTACATGTCCACGAAGTTCTGGGCCGACGGCGATGTGCACAAATACTTCAGCCCGTACGACTCGCCGTACGACAGCTACATCAACTTCATGAATGTGCTGGACAACATGCGGACGCGTGTGGAGTCGGTGGTTGGGGTGTGAATTCGGCTCCGCCGATCAAGCGAGCGCGCGGGAAGTGGATGATTGCGGCGGCGATCGCCGTGGCGATATCGAGTCCATTTGTTAGTACGCTTCTCATGATTGCTCACAATCGTGGGGATCTGGAATACGGACCGTCAGTCGTTTCGCTGTGGGTGTCCGGCATTGGAATGTATGCCTGTCTTTTGACGGCACTCGCGATATTCCTCATGGGCGTTCGGATTCGCAGATCCTCCGCGAGAGGAAAAATTGAGTCATCCAGTATCGTGATTGCGATACTGCTCTGGATCGCTGTTGGCGTTCTATTTATGGTTCGATGAAGTGTTGGCAGTCCCTGACCCAATGCTTGCGCATTCGGGTTCTGATCCCAACCGAACTTCGGTGAGTCGGAAGATTCGGGCCGCCCCCTCATCCGTCCGCTTCGCGGCCACCTTCTCCCGCGAGGGGAGAAGGGCGGATCGGCTCCCTCTCCCCTTGAGGGAGAGGGTTGGGGTGAGGGGTTCGCACCGTAGGTGCGAGTGGTACTCCATGGCATTGATCGTTGGTGCATGGTGGCATGTTCTCACCGGTTGCTTGCGTCCCATCGCTTGCGCGATTGGGCTCTAATCTCCAATCATTGCTGAACTTCGAATGCTCGGAAGATTCGGACCGCCCCCTCATCCGCCCGCTTCGCGGCCACCTTCTCCCTCGAGGGGAGAAGGAGGGTTATGGTGCGATGCCGGCGAGTTTGAGGAGTTTCAGGACGACGGCGCCGGAGGCCGCGAAGTGTTCGACGATCTGGACCTGACGTTTCTCGCGTGACGCGGCGTCGGCGAGGGCGTCGATCAGGCGCTCGGCTTCGGCGAGTTCCTCCTCTGTGAACGCATCGCGCAGGGCGAGGGCATCGAAGGGGAGCCAGTGAGCGGCGCGCAGGTAGGCGTCGGCGATCGAAGCGATCTCTGTCTGGTACTTGGCGCGGCGGGCGGCGAGGGAGTTCGGAGTGGTCATGGTGGTGCCTTTCGGGTTGGGAGTCGTGCGTGCGTGGTTCAGCGGGATTCGTTGAGCAGTTCGTCGAGCGCGTCGGCGGGATCGAGCAGAGCCGGGTCGATGCCCAGGCGAGCCGCGGCGGCTTGGGCGAGCGAAGAGCGGAGCTGGTCGGTGTCGGTGCGGGCCTGCAGGTACGCGCCGAGGGCGTCGGTCATGCGCCGGGCGTGCGCGTGGTGGAGTTCGGCGCGGGAGAGCAGGTCGGACTCCGACTGCGCGATGGAGGCGAGCAGTTCATCGCGGGCGCTGAGGGTGATCGCAGTGATGTCGAGGCGGTGCTCGAGTGTGAGGGGGTCGGTGGGCGCGAGGTTGTATCTGGCCCGGACCGCGGCTTCGGCGTCGGCGTAGAGCGCGTCGAAGCGGGCATCGATCTCGGCGCGCCGGGTGGCGGAGACGGCGCGGACGAGCGCGGCGTGCTCGTCGCGCAAGGTGTCGACTGCGCTGCTGGAGGCGAGGGCGAGCTGCGCGGCTTCGGGCGGCACGGGTGAGCAGGCAACCGAGAGCACGGATGCCGCGGCTGCGCTGAGCGCGCCGAGCAGGCGCAGACCGATGGCGTGATGGGGGGGACGGGGGGTGAGGATGTGGGCGGGCATGGCGGGTCTCCGTGGGGATGGACTGGGCGAGCGGGTGGGCTCCGCGAAATGCGTAGAGCCCTCACCCTCACGGGGAGCGAAGCCAGCCGGCGCGCGCCGGAGCGGAGATGCTGGTGCGCGCTCGGACGGATCGGCAGGAAGGACGGGGGCAAAATTTTTTCAAAGTGTCACAAGCGCGCAAAAATGCCGAAGCCAATCGGCGCGCGCAATGGCGGGCTTAAGCGGTTTACTTTTCTGGTGCGGAGTGGGGAGAAGGCCGCTTCTTGAACAGCACCACCACCCCCCGCACCACCATCGCCAACAGCCCCAGCGGGATGACGATCGCGTGCCAGGCGATGGCCGCGAGGTCGAGGTTGATCGTCAGCAGGGGCAGGCGGAGGGTGTGGTTTGGCGATGGCGTGGTGCCTGTGATTCGCACTGTCCACACGATCGCGAGAGCCGCGGCGAGCAGGGCTAGGGTCCGCCACAGCCAAGTGCGCTGCGAGGAGCGCACCACGAGCCATGCGCCGAGGAGCCACAACGCGTTGAGCGCGATCGAAGCCACGAGGATTGGGGTCGCGTACTGCTCGATCAACGGGCGGCCTCGCGAACGGATGAAGCCGGGACGAGTTCGACGGTGCGCACGGTTCGGGCGAGTTGGCCCTCGCGCGAGAGGGGCAGCGGGATCATGTCGCCGCTTTGCCAGAGCGGGACCTGGTCGATGAAGTGCTCGGAGCCGAGGTGGCCGTCCTGCCCGCCGAGCAGGACGACGAGGTTGGCGTCGAGGTCCGAGAGGTCGCAGATGAGCCGGGAGTTCGCGCCGAAGGTGACGCGGTGCGTGTCGCCGTTGACGGAGTGGGCGGCCTTGTGGACGGTCGTGGTGGTGCCGGCGGAGGGGATGTTGTCGAAGGTGTAGCGGCTGCCGAGCACGGGGATGTTCGAGAGCGGGTGCGCGATGGCGAGGCGGTGGACATCGCCCCAGGTCTGCGCGGGATCGAAGTCGATGGAGGCGTAGTCGAGGGCGCGCTTGAACTGGTCGCGGGCTTGCGGGGCGTCAAGGTCTTCGCGCACGAAATCGTGGATGTACGCCCCGGAGCGCATGGTGCGCAGGATCGAGGGGGAGTAGCGGGACTGGTAGAGCTCGTCGATCAGGTGGTCGAGCAGGCGCTGGTACGCCGCGGCTCCTGTGGAGTCGATGGTGTAGTGGCCGTCCCAGCAGAGGATGGCGGTGAGGATGGGTGAGGTCTGCGGGTCGATGCCGACTCGGTACGCGGTGTCGACGATGGCTTCGGCGGCGCGGTGCGAGGCGGCGCTGTAGACATCGCGCTGGAGCTGGCGGAGATCGTCGGTGGTGATCGGGCGCTCCGAGGCGATGTCGGCGAGCACCTGCTGGATGCGCACGAGGCGGTCGTTGGAGTTGCCTTGGGCGACAAGCGGCTGGGTGAGGCGGACGGGGATGTTGTTGGAAGAGACGAGGAAGCCCTCGGCGGGGTTGAAGGCGACGGGCAGGTCGGGCTGGGGCACGGCGTCCATCTGGTAGCGCGGGTCATCGGGCGAGACCGGGCCGAGGCGGTTGGCGCGGGCGGCGCCGGGGATGGCCTCGACGGCCATGAGCTGGCCGATGTTGCCGTCGCGATCGGCGTAGAGAATGTTCTGGCCGCCGGTGGCGAACGAGGCGAAGGCGGCGCGGAACTCGTCCCAGTTCGTCGCGTGGGACGCGCGGAAGAAGGCGGTGGATTCGTCGGAGGGCTCGTGGCCACGCCAGGCGAGGGCGTAGTCGCCATCGCCGAGGCGCTGAAGGAGCTGGGCGTCGGAGACGACCGGGCCGAAGGCGCTTTCGCGGATGATGGCGGTCTGGCTGAACCAGAGGCGGACGCCGATGGTTTCAGCGCGGGTAGACACCGGCTGCCAGCTGTCGGGGAGCTTGTAGAGGATGCTGGAGGAGGCCTGCATGTTGGTGCCGCTCCAGGCGATGTGCTCGTTGCGCCCGACGAGCACGAAGGGCAGGCCGGGCATGGTGAGCCCGGCGACGGCACGGCTCGGTGTGCGGTAGGCGACGATGCACCAGATGTTCGGCTGGTTGAGCCCGAGGTGCGGGTCGGAGGCGAGGACCGCGCTGCCGCTGGCGGAGCGTTGTGCGTCGATGGCAAAGGCGTTGGAGCCGGTGCGCCCGGAGTGGAGGAGGATGTCGAGGTCGGTCGGCGTTTCGGGGCCGTAGCTCGGCACGCCGTCGTCGGCGAAGGCCCAGAGTCGGGCCGCGAAGTCGTCGAAGCCCTGCTGGTCGCGCAGCGGGATCAGTGCGAGCAGGCGACCCCAGTTCACCTCGACGCACGCGAGTCGCCCGAAGGCGAGGACATCTTCAACAGTCCACTCGTCTTCGAGCGAGAAGCCGAGGGTGGAGAAGTCGGCCGGGACGCGCCCGGCGGTGCGCCGGTAGTCGTTGACGCCCTCGACATAGCGCTCGATCCAAGCGCGGGTGTCGGGCGGCAATTGGCGGGCCATCTCGGGGACCGCCCGGTCGAGGTCGAAAGCGCGGATGGCCTCGTCGATGGGAGCCGCGATGGGGCCCGCGGCTTCGGCGATGCGCCCCCGCGCGATCATGCGGAACAGGTCCATCTGCGTGAGGCGGAGGTGGGCGTGGACGAGGCCCATGGCGTATGGCGTGTCGGTCTCGTCAGCGACCTCGATGTAGGGGATCAGGTGCTCGTCGTAGCGGATGGTGACCGGAGCACGCAGACCGGGCCAGAGCTCGCGCATGCGCTCGACCCGCCCGTCGGTGGGCAGGGAAGACAGACGGGGCGGCGTGGAGATGCAGCTCGAGAGCACGATCGCGATCACGGCGAACAGCGCGAGATGCAGGGCGGGATGGGCGAGCAGTCGGGTCGTGCGGATCATTCGGGTCATGGGCTCCGGGCAATGCGACCACTCGGGGCGAATGGCGTTCCATCGTAGGAGGGGGTTCGCGGAGTGTCGGTTCGTGGGATGCGGTGGTGAAAAATCTGTGGTTCACCAAGGTTATTGACAGGTTGTACCCAACCAGATTCCGAACATACCATATACTCAGGTACCGAGACCGGGAAGCGAGGGGCTATGCCGTCACTGCATTTCAAGGGCAAATCCGCCGTCGAGACCTACCACCACACGGTGCCGCATCACACGCTGCAGTTCGTGAAGAAGCACTCGGTGCTGGAGAAGGGTCAGGAGCCGTCGCTGGACGGAAAC
>CAZIXS010000129.1:0-6552 GCA_964543335.1 uncultured Phycisphaeraceae bacterium
GGGTTTCACCGACCCCGGTGTGATCTACGACGACCTCGGGCGAGCCATCACTTTCCCCGAGGTTCGCAAACGGTACCCGTGGCGTCTGCTGCCCTACATGGATTACCAGCTCGAAGGCGGCATCCTGGTCGGTGAACAGACCTCGCTGCTTGAGAAACGCGGGAGCCCGACCCTCGCGGGTGTACCGGAGTTCGACTATTACTACGGCGTCAGTGTCTACCCAAGCATGGGCTACAACGCACGGTACATCGGTGGCGACGCCAGCGAGGTTGTCGGCAACCCCCAGGCCTTCTACAACCTCACCAAACCGGTCCTGCGGATGACCAGCGCTCGCAGCAGTTCCACACTGATCACTTTCGCATCGGCTCGGAACAACCAACTGGTGAACGCAACCCGAGGCTTCCACAAGGTTGTGGCACCCGGGCCGAATGCCAGCTTTGATCGATCCAGCCAGCCAATCGCGTTCGGCTATGTGGATCCCCGGTGGTCGAACCGCGCCGCCGCGGCGTTCTTCGACGGCCACGCGGACTACATGGGCGTTGATGATCTCAAGGACATGCGCTTCTGGGCCAACGAAGCCCGGAGCCAGAACGACCCGAACTGGTCGCCCTTCTGACTCCGCCGGCCACGGAGATCAGGCGGCTTTCGCCGACTCGATCTTCTCTCCACTGACGATGCGGTCCACGAGACGGACCATATCAGCCAGATCCGGCTTGGCGATCTGGGCGTTCACGCCGACCTGCTCCCCCTTCTTGAGGTTGTCGCTGCTGATCAGGGAACTGAACAGCACGATGGGGAGATCTCGCGTGGGCGCATGCTCGCGGATCCGACGCGCGAGGGCCAGTCCGTCCATACGCGGCATCTCGATATCCGAGACGACTGCGTCCAGTGTCTGGCCGTTGGTCTCTACCGCCTCCAGCACGGCCTCCCAGGCTTCCGCTCCGTTGGAGTAGACGCGCAGCAGCTCGTAGCCGGAGCTTTCAAAGACCTTCTGCAGCACGCCACGCATGAACGCCGAATCCTCGGCGATGATCACACGCTTGCTGGCACGGTCTACGCCGAGTTCGTTCTCGACCACATCGATGTGCAACTTATCCTCGTGCAGAATCGAATCGGCAACTGACTCAAAATCCAGCATGAGGATGATGCGCCCATCGAGCTCGAGTGTTCCGGTGGTCGATCCGATCGCGCTGGCGGGTGACTCATCGCCCATGCGAACGACGCCCAGATCCGGGCTGGGCTTGACCTTGGTCCAGCTCAATCGGTGGATCTGATCCACGGTGTCCACGACAAAGCCGCACTGGAAGCCGTTGAATTCGGTGATGATGATGCGCTTGTCGGCATCGGTCAGATCGGTCTTGGTCGCTTGGAGTCCGAGGTGAAACGACAGATCCACCACGGGCATGACCGAGCCGCGGATGTTGAACATGCCGAGAACCGAAGGATGCTGCCCGGGCGAGGTCACGGTCTTCACCGGACGGATAACTTCGCGGACCTTCGCGACATTCACACCGAAGTAGGCACCGCCCATCGTGAAGATGAGCACCTCGAGCTCGTTGGTGCCCGCGTCGAGGAGGATGTCGCCGGTGATGCCGCTGATCTCGTTGGTGGTGGGCATGGCAGTCAATTCCGCAGATGGTGAGAGGGATGCGCTTCGAATGCGCAGTACACCTATCGGCCCATCACGGCCCGACAATAAGCACGCTCTTACCAATCTCGCGAGCCCACCCCAGTCAGGGGGCACGAAGCAGCGTGGACCCCACCGGGGGCGTGAGATCCTGATCGCGGAAGCGGACCGGGTACGCATTGCCAACCCGATCGATCACGAAATACTGGTTGCCCGGTCCCTGCACCAGCGCGATGCTGCCCTCGCCAATCTCGATCCCCGGGAACGACGGCTCGCTGGTGACGAGCGGCATGCCGTTGGCTTGGGCTTCGGCCCGCTCAAGCCAATGCACACCGCCCAAGGTGACAATCGCTCCGGCGAAACCCGCCACCATCATGCGGAACATGTTCTGTCTGGATTCGCTCATCGTGGATCTCCTGTGGGTTGAAAGCGTGGTTCAACCCACAGGGTATCGCACACCGTGTGCCAGCAGAGCTCCTCAGGCCAGAGCGTTCTCAAAGTGCTTGGCCTGGATCGGGGCAACCACATCCAGCACCTGATGAAGGACTTGGGCCGGGGTGCCGATGGCGTTGACCTCTGCAATCAGTGACGGGTCGTAATGAGCCAGCACCGGCTTGGTCTCTTCACGGTAGACCTCGAGTCGGCGCCGAACGACTTCTTCCTTGGCATCGTCCGGGCGGCCTGAGCTCTTGGCCCGCTTGATCAGACGATCGACCATCTGTTCATCGTCCGAGCAGGAGAGGTGGACGACTTTCAGCACCTCGACAAGCGGATCCATCATTCCGGCCTGCTGAACCGTACGGGGGATGCCGTCGAGGATGAGCAGGTGGATCGAGGGGTCGAATGATCCCTTGTCCAGGAGTTCGCTCATGTGCTGCTGCCACAGGCGCACGGTGAACTCATCCGGGACGAGCAGGCCCTGCGTGGAGTACTTGAGGAACTCCTTGCCGAGATCGGACTCCTTATCCAGGCCGCGGAACATATCACCGGTCGAGAGGTGGAAAAAACCGGGCACGCTGCCGAGGATCGCCCCCTGTGTGCCCTTGCCTGTGCCAGGGGCTCCGAAGAACAACACGGACTTGAAGCGGGCATCGGACACGGCAACTCTCCAGATCGAAGCTTCGGTCGTTGTTGCGGGCGGAGAAATGACAGCAACCCGCCCCAGAACACGGGCAGATTACAGTACCTTCACGCAACGCGTCGCGATTCCACCGTTACCGGACCCCGATGGCCATGCCCACGACCAGCCACTCAATCGAAGGCCTCACCCGTCGGTGGTCGGTTCGCGCTGAAGAGGCCAGCCCCGATATCCTGACGCGGCTCGCGGCGGCGGTGCAGGGCGAGCCGCTGGTGGCCCGCTTCCTCGCCTCGCGCGGGTTTGTCGAACCCGAGCACGCGCTCGCCTATGCCTCCCCGGCGCTGACCGCGCTGCACGATCCCTCACTGATGCCCGGCATGGATAAGGCCGCAGCGCGCGTTCTGGAAGCCATCCGCGAGGGCCAGCAGATCGCGATCTACGGCGATTACGATGTCGATGGGATCACCGCCACCAGCATCCTCTATCACGCTATCCGGGCGATCGATCCCCGTGCCAATCTTCGCCCCTACATCCCCCACCGCCTCGATGAGGGATACGGGCTCAACAGCGCGGCGATCCGTCGGCTGCACGATGAGGGTGCCGGGCTGGTGGTCAGCGTCGACTGCGGGATCACCGCGGTAGAACCGGCCCGCGCGGCCAGAGAAGTCGGGCTGGATCTGATCATTACCGATCACCACAACATCGCCGGCGAAGATGAGTCCGCTGACAGTGAGCTCCCGCCCGCGTACGCCGTGGTCCATCCGAGAATCCGGGTCAATGGGCAAACCCCCTACCCGTTCGGCGAACTGTGCGGCGCCGGGGTGGCCTTCAAGCTCGCATGGCGTGTCGCGACGCTGGCCTCGGGCGGGGATCGGGTCGGGCCGGAGGTTCGGGCCGTCCTTCTGGATCTGCTGGCTCTGGCCGCTCTGGGCACCATCGCCGACATCGTGCCACTGGTGGACGAGAACCGGGTGATCGCCTCGTTCGGACTCAAACACATCCGTTCGACGAAACTGACCGGACTTCGTGCCCTGCTCGCCGCTTCCGACCTGCTCGACGAATCCATCGACGCCGAGAAGGTCGGGTTCATCCTCGGTCCACGCCTCAACGCGTGCGGTCGGATGGGGCACGCCGCGGAGGCCGTCGAGATGCTCACCGTCGCAAGCGAGCAGCGAGCGGCGGAGATCGCCGAGCAACTCAACGAACAGAACAAACTCCGCCAGGCCACCGAACGGAAGATCTTCGAACAGGCCTGCGAACTCGCGGAGCAGGGCGGCATGACCGGCGAGGACGGCCGGCGGGCCATTGTGCTCGCGCACGAGAAGTGGCACCCCGGCGTGGTCGGCATCGTCTGCTCTCGAATCGTGCAACGCTACCACCGCCCGGCAATCCTGATGCAACTCGAGAAGGATGAAACGGGCAACATCACCTGCAAGGGCTCGGCCCGCTCCATCGATGGCTACAACCTCCACGCCGGGCTCAGCGCGTGCAGCGACCTGCTGACCACCTTCGGCGGACACGACATGGCTGCCGGGCTCTCCCTGAACGGCCTGAACCTGAATCGGTTTCGTGAGGCCCTTTGCGAGCACGCCGACCGCCTCATCACCGATGAAATGATGGTGCCGGGCTTGACGATCGACTGCGAAGCCTCGCTCGGGGAGTTCTCCCCCGCGGCGATCGAGCGGCTGCTGGCGCTTGGTCCGTTCGGGCGGTCGAACCCGTCGCCGCGTCTGCTGCTGCGGGGGGTGACGGTCGCGGACGAGCCCCGGGTCATGGGCTCGAACGGGCGACACCTGAGCTTCTTCGTGGGCGATCCGTCCAATCCGAAATCGCGACAGATCCGCGTCGTCGGGTGGTCCTGGGCGACGCACAAGGACCAGATCCGGCGGGGCAACCGGATCGATGTGGTCGTGAGCCCGAAAATCAACCGCTGGAACGGGCGGGTGTCCGTGGAGCCGGAGCTTCAGGACCTGCGAGCGCTGGAATAGCGGAAAAATCGCCTGAGGCACACACAAGGCCTCCGGCTCGGCATCCCTCCTGCACCCACGGGCCATTCGGACCTTCAGGAGATCACCAACCATGTCCTCACGACACCACCCGAACCTGCTCCGCCTGCCCTTGCTGGCGCTCGCCATCGCGATCGGCTGCCTCTCGCCGCTCGCGATGGCCGTCCCTTCGAGCGAGAACGCCGCGCTGCGATACTGGCGCGTCATCCACATCCTCGGAGAGGACCAACTCTCCATGGCCAGCAACGCTGACTTGAAGGCGTATGAACCGGAACGCAACCTCGCTGATGAAGGCGAGGACCCGGTCACGACCGCCGAGTTTCTCGCCAGCAACGCCGAGAACATCGAACTGCTGATCGAGGCCACCCAGTTCCCGGCCTGCGACTTTGGCATCGACTACGACAAGGGTGTCGACGCCCTGCTGCCGAACCTCAGCCCGATGCGTCGGATGGCCCAGATTCTGATCCTTGATGCTCATCGGTTGCTCACCGAAGGCGATGCTGATGGTGCAACGGAGCGAGTCGCGGCGTGCATGCGCCTCGCGCAGCACCTCAGCCATGAGCCCGTGCTGATCAACTCACTGGTCTCGATGGCGGTCTTCGCGCTGGCCGAAGGCTTCATCGTAGAGAATCAGACCAGTTTCAGCGCTGCCAACCAACAAACCATCGCCGCCGCACTGACTCGGTTCCAGACCGACGATCCCTTTGGATGCATGAACGCCGTATTGGGCGAGGCACAACACTTCGGCGGCTGGATGATTCGGCGTGTGGACAACGAGTGGTCGACGCCCGAGGGCTTCGCCGCGGACTTCTCTATGCTCTTCGACGGCGATCCGCAGAACGAGGAAGTGGCCGAATTTTTCGAAGGTGAACTCAAGAACCCCGAAGCGTTCCAGCGGAACCTGCGTTCGCAGATCGAGCGCTACTGCACCGCTCTCCAACTCACCGCCGAAGCCTGGAATTCCCCCGACGCGGAACAGTCGCTGAAGGCCTTGGAAGCAAAGATCGTTGACGGTACTTTCGGGAATGTGGCGATGATGATGGCGCCTTCGCTGATCCGTTGCCACCAGAGCGATATGAAGACCCGCGCGAAACTCGACGCCTTGAAGGACTGGGCCTCCGCCCACTGATCGACAGGAGCACCGGCTGGTCACGCCCGACGACACCCGTGGAGAGGAGTTGTGTCAGCTCCTCAGAGCGTGCCGCTCGGGCGACGACCGGGCGGCTCGCTCGCTGTACGACCGCCTCGCACCAGCCCTCTTCGTGCTGGCCCGGAGCATCCTCCGGGATCATGCGGGCGCTGAAGACGCGGTGCAGAGCGCGTTCTGCAAACTGATGACCCGCCCGAAGTCTGAAATCCGCTCCGTGCAGCACCCCCACGCCTGGATGGCGACCATCGTCCGGAATGAGTGCCTGATGAAACTCCGCAGCGACAAACGAGCCGCTCAGCGAGCCCGCAACCGGGCCGAGGCCGCGCTGCCACCGGACGACCCGGACCGCGACCGATTCGACCTGGGCTCGATCCAGTCCGCCGTGGACGCCCTTCCGGACCACCTGCGCGAGATCGTCGTGCTCAAGCACGCCTCAGGGCTGACCTTCGATCAGATCGCCGAAGTCACACAACAGAAACGCAACACCGCGGCATCTCGTTACCGAGACGCGATCCAGAAACTCAAGGCCACTCTCGCCGGACAGCCCGTTCCCACCGCTCACGACGGAGGCCCAAACCATGCCTGAGCCCGTCAACCCCGATCTCGACCGGCGTCTCGATGCCTGGGGACGCGCTGAACTCCATACCGCGTCCAAACAGCTCTCCGGGCCGCCCCCAGGCTTCACCAGTGC
>CAZIXS010000130.1:0-2236 GCA_964543335.1 uncultured Phycisphaeraceae bacterium
AGAACCGGTGCGTCGCGGAGAGGGTCTGGCCTTCGGGGGTGGTGAACTGGGCGAGGAGGAGCAGGCGGGTGGATTGGGAGAGGGACTCGGGCACGCCGCGGAGGGAGAGGCGGTAGGTGCGGGTGACGCGGTCGTAGGGTTCGGCGTTGGCGGCGGGGTCGGTGAGGTCGACCTGCCAGCGTTCGAGCTGGATGGGTGAGCCGCCGGAGGATTCATCATCTCGGTAGAGCTGGAAGGAGATGACGCCGAGGGCCTTGACGGGGTCGCGGTGGGTATCGAAGAGCTCGAAGTGGGCGTCGATGCGCGGGTCGCCGTCCACGGGGTCGGTGACGAAGCGCGTGAGCGGGTGGATGCGCAGGGTTTCGGGGGCGAAGGGGTTGATGTAGCGGATGGTGGCGCCGGTGCTGGTGCGCGCGGTGCTGGGTCCGGCGATCGCGCCTGACGGGAGCGTGGAGGTGGAGAGGACGGGATCGGGGTCGAGCCCTTTGATGGCCGGGCCGCCCGAGCAGGCGCTCAGGAGGGCGGCGGATGCGAGCAGGAGAGCGGTGGCTGGGGTCGTGTGTCGCATGGCAAGACTGTAGCGGATTGAGAGCGGAGAGCGGGAGTGAGGAGCGAGGAGGGAAGAGCACCGGTCGGAGACCGGTGCCACCGAAAACCCCTCATCCGTCCGCTGCGCGGCCACCTTCTCCCTCAAGGGGAGAAGGGAGGAAGCGGAGAGAGAAGAACGAGCGACGGGCAAGATGCCCGTCCCACCTAGAGGGAGTAGAGGATGGATCGGCTCCCTCTCCCCTTGCGGGAGAGGGCGGGGGTGAGGGGTTCGCACCGCAGGTGCGAGTGTGATGGTCGGAAGGTTCGGACCGACCCCTCATCCGTCATCCGACCTTCGGTCGGCTGCCACCTTCTCCCTCAAGGGGAGAAGGAGGACGGAGTCGTCTTGCGGCTTCGTGCCAAATGAGGCCGAGGGCGATGAGGGCGAGGCCGATGAGCCAGACTTCGGTTTCGACGAAGAAGGCGAGGGCGGCGCAGGAAATGAGGCCGCACCAGGCGAGGATGGGCGGGTAGAGGCGGTCGGCTTTGGGGAGGCGGATCGCCGCGGCGTTGGTGATGGCGTAGTAGATGAGGACGGTGAAGGCGCTGAAGGACCAGGCGAGCTTGAGATCGCCGAGGGCGACGATCGCGCCGATGACGACGGCGACGACGAGGATCGCGACGGCGGGGTTCTTCTTCGGGGTGAGCGTCGCGGTGGCGCGGGGCATGTCGGCGTTGCGGCCCATGGCGAGCAGGACGCGGCTGAGGCCGAGGAGCAGGTTGAGCAGCACGCCGAGCATGGCGGTGACCGCGCCGATCCAGAGGTACATGGCGAGGGCGGGCATGCGTGAGCCCTGCGCGGCGACGAGGAGCGGCGCGGCTTTCTGCTCGGTGACTTCGGCGATGTAGCCCGGCCTGAACGGGCCGAGCAGCGCGAAGGCGACGCCGACATAGAGCAGCATGCTCACGATGAGCGTGACGATGACGGCGCGGGGGATGGTCTTGCGCGGGGCGATGACCTCCTCGCCGAGCGTGGCGATGCGCCCGTAGCCGGTGTAGGCGACGAACATCAGCGCGGTGGCGGAGGCGAGCGCGAGGCCCCAGGGCGCGCGGTTGCCGCTCGCGTCGGCGGGCGATTCGAAGAAGGGGATGAGCGTGTCGGGGGCGCGGCTGATGGCATCGGGCAGGTTTCCGAAGATGAACATCAGCAGGAAGACGATGGTGGTCGAGACGAGCGCGGTGTTGAGGGTGTTGGTGCGACGGAGGCCGACGAGCACGAACGCGGTCATGAGCGCGAGGATGATCAGAGCGAGGACGAAGAGCGGGACGGACTCGAGCGGGCCTTTGACGAAGGTGCGCAGGTAGCCGGCGCAACCGAGCGCGGCGGTGGCGGCGGAGGCCGACTTGGCGATGAGGAACAGCCAGCCGGCGATGAAGCCGAGGCGCTCGCCGGTGAGTCCGGGGAAGGTGCGCCGGGCGTATTCGTAGGTACCCCCGGAGACGGGAAATGCCGCGGCGAGCTGGGCGGAGGAGAGGCCGTTGAAGGTGGCGACGATCGCGGCGAGCGCGCAGGCAAGGATGACCATCGGCCCGGCCACGCCCGCACCGATGCCGATGGAGACGAAGGCCCCGGTGCCGAGGATGGAGCCGAGGCCGACGACGATCGCGCCGGGGAGGTGGAGCTGGCGGTCGAGGGATTGGGGGGAGG
>CAZIXS010000130.1:2336-6548 GCA_964543335.1 uncultured Phycisphaeraceae bacterium
CACGCCCCGCTGCGGCTGATGCGGCTGCGGTGCAGGCCGAGGGCCGCCTCGCGGGTGATGGCCTGTTCGGGGGCGATGGCTCGGTCGGGGTCCATGCCGGCGCGTCGGCGGAAGACGGCGGCTTGAAGATTGTCTTCGGGGTCCGGGGGGACGATGGGGCTGTCGCTGCCGAGGTAGATCATGTCGGCGGGGTCGCGTCCGGCGGTTGCCGCGGCGTTGATGAGGTCTTTGAGGGGGAAGGAGCGGGCGGCGCGGTCGGGGACGAGGCGCTCGATGGCTTCCATGTCGGTGAGCAGGTGGCAGGGCTGGAGCGAGGCGATGATGGGTCGCTTCTTGCCGGGGCGAGCAAAGCGCGGGATGTCGGCTTCGTCGATGAACTGGGCGTGCTCGATGCGCAGGGTGAAGCCGGGTTCTTCGCCGAATTGTTTTTCGATGGCCTCGTAGGCGTCGAGCAGGGCGCGGACCGCGCCGTCGCCGATGGCGTGAGCGGCGATGTCGAAGCGCTCGTGGTGGGCGCGGCGCATGTACATCTCGATCTGCTCGGGCGTGTAGTTGGGGATGCCGGTGGGGTGCGCGGCGATGGGGTCGGCGAAGGGAGCGAGCATCCAGGCGGTGCGGCTGTTGAGGGTGCCGTCAATGAAGAGCTTGAGGCCGGCGAAGCGGACGGGGGCGCCCGTGTCCTCGCGCATGGCGTAACGGAGAACCTTCTGGACGCGCTCGAACTCGTCGGGGGTGGCGTAGAGCTGGACGGCGAAACCGTCGAGTTCGCCTCGATCGTCCATTTCGAGGAGGAGTTCGGCGAGCTGGGGCGTGGCCTTCATGTCGTGGACTTCGCTGAAGCCGCGTCGGCGGAGGTCGTCGATGGCGAGTTTGAGTTGCTGGGCGCGCTGGGCGCTGGTGTCTTCGGGCTGGGCGGCGTACATGGCGTTGCAGGCGGCTTCCAGCAGGACGCCGGTGGGAACGCCCTGCTCGTCACGGACGATGACACCGGCGGGCGGGTCGATGGTTGAGGCTTCGATGCCGGCTTCGAGAAGGGCCGGGGTGTTGCCCATGAGCGCGTGGTAGTCGAAGCTCTTGAGGACTGCCGGGCGCCCGGGGGTGGCGGCGTCGAGTTCGGCGAGGGTCGGGTAGCGGCGCTCGGCGAGGCCCTCGGTGCGCAGGCCTCGGGCGTCGATCCAGACGGGGGCTTTGGCGCTGTGGGGCGCGAGTTTGGCGTGGGCTTCGCGAACGCGCTCGAGCACTTCGGCGACGGAGGTGCAGTCGGCCAGTGGCACGGCGGCCAAGGCCTTGCCGTGGTTCAGCAGGTGGAGGTGGGCGTCGCGGAGGCCTGAGAACGGGGGGGTTGAAGGGGTGGTCATCGTGAGCAGCGTACCTGCTGAGAGAGGGTCATGGTCCGAGAAATGGGCGGGGATCACGGCGTGGCGGGTTTACGATGTGAACAAGGCGTGTTTCGGGGCACGGGGCTGAACCATCAAAAAATACCGGGCCGATCTGCATAGTGTGCCCGTGAGTGTCACGAGCGGATTGGGGACCGGCCGTGCTGGAACAGATTCAGATCGCTGTGTTTCTGATCGTTGCCGGTTTGGCGAGCGCGATCGCGTGGCGGGTGATGAGCCGGCGCGGGTCGGGGGTCGCCACGGGCCTGATGCTGTTCGCGGTGACACTGGTGAGCGCGACGATCGGACTGGTGCTGGCGTATAGGAGTGCGACGGCGATGCGCGAGCAGCTCCGGGCGCAGATCGTCGGCTTCGCACCGACCTACGCCGACGAGTTTGCCCGCCAGGGCGGGACGCTGATCTCGCTGGAGACTTCGCCGAACGATGAGCTGTATCTGCAACTGGTCGAAACGCAGAAGCGCTGGCTGAAGACGAACCCGACGGTCGCGGACATCTACAGTTTCGTCGTGATCGATGGGGAGTGTGTGCTTCTGGTTGATTCCGAAACCGATTACGACCGGAACGGCGTGATCGAGGGGACGCGCGAGGACCGCACACCGATCGGCGAGTCGTTCGGCGAAGCCGACGACGACGAGATGATGGCGATGCGCGGGGATTCGAAGTTCGTCAACGAGCCGTATTCGGATCGCTGGGGGACATGGGTCAGCGCGTACGCTCCGATGTTCGGCGCGGACGGGAAGGTTCACTCGATTTTGGGTGTAGATTTTCCTGCCGAGAAATGGCGGAGCATCATCGCCACTTCCCAGCGAGTGGATCTGGGGATTGTGCTGTTCTCGCATCTGCTGTTCGTAGGATTCACGGCGGGCATGCGCGTGCGGGGCGATGCGCTGGACCGGGCGCGGACCATCAACCACGACCTGATCGAAGCGAAGCGACGGGCCGAAGACGCAAGCCGCGCGAAGAGCGAGTTCCTGGCGAACATGAGCCACGAGATCCGGACGCCGATGAACGCGATTCTCGGTTTCACGGAGGCGATGCTCGAACACGAGACCGAAGCGGAGACGCGGAACGGGCTGATGATCGTGCGTCGCAACGCGTCGCACCTTCTCGCGTTGATCAACGACATCCTGGATCTGTCGCGCATCGAGGCGGGCAAGCAGAGTTTTCGGCCGGTTCGATTTGATCTGCAGGAACTGCTGAACGATGTGGATCAGCTTCTGCGGGGTCGGATCGAGGAGAAGGGGCTGGAATTCCACATCGACTGGCCGGAGGGCGCGCCGGGGTTCGTGGTCACGGACCCGGATCGGATTCGTCAGATCCTGATCAATCTGGTCGGCAACGCGGCGAAGTTCACCCACGAGGGGCATATCGCGATCCGGGTTCGCTTCCAGGGCCCGGTGATGCTGGAAGAAGGCCAGAACGGGTTCATCCTGATCAGCGTAGAAGACACCGGGATTGGCATGAGCGAAGATCAGCTCGCGCGGGTCTTCAATCCGTTCGAACAGGCGGACAACTCAACGACGCAGACCTACGGCGGAACGGGCCTGGGCCTGACGATCTGCACGCGCTTGGCGGAGCGCCTGGGCGGGAATGTCTTCGCGCAGTCCACTCCCGGCGAGGGTTCGGTGTTTCATCTGCGGATCCCGACGCTGCTCGCGCGGGAGGCAGCGGAGACCGTGGCACCAAGTGTGCTGCCCAAGTCGCCGACGCCCGCACAGACGACGGAAGCCGATCCGCTGCTCGGGATGCGTGTGCTGTACGCCGAGGACGGCCCGGACAATCAGCGGTTGCTGTCGCATCATTTGACGAAGGCCGGGGCGGGGGTGGTGCTCGTCGGCAACGGGCGCGAAGCGCTTGACCTGATCGAGGAGAACCGCGAGGCCTTCGACCTGGTGTTCATGGACATGCAGATGCCGCTGATGGATGGCTACGAGGACACGCGAGAGCTTCGCCGGCTTGGCTGCACGCTACCGATCGTCGCGCTGACCGCGCACGCAATGCAGAGCGACCGCGAGAAGTGCCTCGAAGCGGGCTGCGATGATTACGCGACCAAGCCAGTGACACGCGGAACGCTGGTGGAACTGTGCCTGCGCTGGGGTCGACGCGCCGGTGCTCGCAAGGCGGCCTGAGTGTGGCGGGTGGCATGGCCATGCGCAGCATGGCTATGCTTGCGAAAGGTCAAAAGTCATGCGGGCCGTGCTGGCAATCTCTTCAATGCGAGGGGGATGTGAGCGTTGTACCTTGCACCAGACATCGCGCATGCGCTTGACCATTCCCATTCTTCTGCTCGGCTGCACAGTCCGGCTCGAACAGGATTCTGATGGATGTACTCAATGGCGTTCCAGATTGCTTTCGGTTCATAAAGGCAGCGATCGTAGCCCGCACCTCTCTGCCAAAATCTATATACAACTTCACCCTGAGGATTGACATCGGCCATCTTGTTAAGACCCTCGACTCGATGCTCTCTGCACCAATAAACGGCCTTCTTGGCGACTGGCAGTTTGATGCTGGTCAGGATCGGTCCAACCACCGGACGAGCGGGATCGGGAAGTAACAGCAAATGAACATGAGTTGGCATGAGTACCCATGCCCAAAGATCGAAACGATGGAGGTCTTGGGATCTCGTCATCGCCTCGACGAACCATCTGCGTGCTCGATCAGAGAGGAGGAACGGCTGATTCTTGAAGCACGAGAAGGTCAACTCACGCGCAGTACCCGGAACATTATGACGGCGGAGTTTGCGGTATCCGTTGTTGTCCATGCTCGTTGTTCTGGGGATACAGAAATCCGCATAGCCATGCTTTGCATGGCCATG
>CAZIXS010000131.1:0-6540 GCA_964543335.1 uncultured Phycisphaeraceae bacterium
GCTCCGGTGCTGGGCCTCGTGGGGAGTCCGACACCATGTTCAAACGAACCGTTGCGGTTTTGTGCGCTGCGGGTGCGCTCGGATCTTGGCCGTATGCCCTGACTGCGGGAGCGCAGTCTCCGGGCTTTTCGGAGCAGGCGGCACAGCGCGGCATCCAGTTCAATGTTCGCCCCTACACCTCATCCGTGTTCGGCTACGGCGTTGGCCTTGCCGACCTGGATAACGATGGCGATCTGGAAGTCATCGCCGTCGGAGACGCCGGGAACGGCATCCGCATCTGGGAGAACAACGGCAGCGGGCACTTCACCGACCGATCCCTGTTCCCCTCAATCGATGGCTTGGTCCCGAGCGTTCTGTACTCGGGCGTCTCCGCCGCGGATTACGACAACGACGGAGACCTTGATCTCTACATCTCCGGCTACGGTGCGCCGGATCTGCTGCTGCGCAACGATGGCCAGTGGTCATGGACCAATGTGACGGCGCAGGCCGGACTGGGCGACTCGGGAACAGGGTGCGGGCTTGCCTGGGCCGACTACAACGCCGATGGCTGGCTTGACCTCTACCTCGCCAACCGCACCGGAACCTTCATCCAAGGTCAGGGCATGTTTGCCCAGAACAACCGGCTCTACCGGAACAACGGCGACGGAACCTTCACCGATGTCGCCGTCGAAATGGGCGTGGATGACCACGGAGCCCCCAGTTTCCAGGGCAATTTCTTTGACTACAACCATGACGGTCGCCCCGATCTCTACCTGGCCAACGACAAGGGCACGGGCCCCTGCATCTATCCGAGCCGCCTCTTCCGCAACGACGGCGACACCTTCACCGAAGTCTCTTTGGAAACCGGATCCCTGCTCTGCATCGACGCGATGACCGTAACGATCGGCGACTTCAACAATGACCTTCTTCAGGACATCTATCTCAGCAACAATTTCGACGGCAATGTGCTGCTGATCGCGCTGCCGGATGGCACCTTTGTTGACCAGGCCGCTGAATCCGGAACGCTCAGCAATCACTTCGGCTGGGCCTCGCAGTTCCTGGATGTCGAGAACGACGGGCATCTTGAATTGTTTGTCTGCAACAGCACCGGCGCCAACGAACTGTTCTCGCACGCCGGAGCGTTCCCATGCACGGATCTCGCGCCTGCGTACGGTGTGCAGGGTGGAGCCAACGATTTCACTTTCTGTGCCGCCGTGGGCGACCTCAACAACGACGGAGCAATGGACCTCGTGGTCTCCTCGGTCAGCCGCCCGCTGCGTGTGTTCATCAACAACGGCGTCGCGCAGCATGACTGGCTGAAGATTCGAGTCCTCTGCGAGCACGCTTACCGCGATGCCTACAACGCGATCGTCACGGTGGTCACCAGCCGCGACATCTACCGGCGCGAGATCGTCCCGAACTCCGGCTTCAAAACTCAGAACGACATGCTCGCCCACTTCGGGCTCGACGAGAACGCCGCAATCGAAGAGGTCCGGGTGCGCTGGCCCTCCGGCACCGAGACGGTGCTGACCGGGGTGGTCCCCAACCAGACCATCACCGTCACATCACCCTGTCTCGCCGACCTCAATGGCAGTGGTCAGGTCGATCTCGCCGACCTGAACGCCATGCTCGCCCGGTACGGCCAGAGCGTGCCCACCATGACCTTGGGCGATCTGAACGCCAATGGCCACGTCGATTTCGACGACCTCACCACTCTGCTCGCGCTCTTCGCCACCTCGCCCTGCGGCGACTGAGCGCCTTACGGCCAGCACCCGGGTCAAAAACCGAGACGCCCCGCGTCGCTCGGGTGAGCTTCGCGGGGCGTGATGGTGCGAACCGGTAGAGGTGGCGGTGGGATTCGAACCCACGGGAGGCTTTCGCCAAACGGATTTGCAATCCGCCCCCTTAGACCACTCGGGCACGCCACCGGTCGGGACCGCATACCCTACCCCACGCCTCGTTCAGCGGCAAGATTGCGACCCCCTCTCAGGCACCGGAAACCAAGATTCTGCCTCGCGCCGGCCCCCGAAACGGATCTGGCCGATAATCTCTGCGTTCGCCGATGTTCGCCGACCACCCGTTTCGCCGGAGCCGCCATGCCCTTCCGACTGACCACCCCGCTCCTTCTCGTCGCCGCCCTGGCCGGTTCGGCCATCGCGCAGACGCCCCCCGACGATGATCAGCCCGTGGTCGTCGATCCGGTACCGCGATCGGGACCGACCGTCCCCGGGAACATCGTTCGACAGGACCTGGTGCCCACAGGGCGAGGGCTCATCCGCGAGGGTGCCTTCATCAGCGAGTACCAGGGTTTGCTCCGACCGCTGAAAGGCGGCGGATGGGCCTTCGTCTTTGACCCCACCGCCTCCGAAGATGCCGAAGGCAAGGAAACGCGCCTCAAGCCCATGGTCATCCAGCCCGGCCTTCGGCTCACCGAGATGCGTCGGCTCGTCGAGGCCTCCGACAAGCCCATCACCTTCCGGGTGAGCGGGCGCGTCCTGGTCTACAACAACCGCAACTACCTGCTGCCGACCTTCTACACCACCGTCGCCGTTGGCGATCGTGATTCGGTGGCCCCCGGCGTCGATGAGCGCACCGACGACCCGGCCCTCGAAGATTTCGAAGACCTGTTCGCCGACACCGAGGCCGACCCCACGCTGGACGAATCGATCGAGCAGCTCGAACAGCTCGACCGCCCCTCCGAGGTCCGCGTGCCACGCGGCCCTGCCACCGACGAAACCGGTGAGGGCGAATCCGAAGCGACCGCCCGCCTCATCCGCGAGGGTGTCCAGATCACCGCCAGAACCGGACGGATCGTCCGTGCACCCGGCGGCAACTGGATGATGACCTTCGACAACGACACCGATACCCAGGCGGACGTCGGAGACGGCACGACGCTCGACACGCCGATGGAAGTCATGCCCTGCCTCAGTCTGCAGGCCATGGAAGCCCTCGCCGAGCGCTACGGCCCGCGTCTTCGCTTCACCGTCTCAGGAACTGTGTATGTGTACGACGGGCGCAACTACCTGCTGCCGTCGATGTACATCATCGAGATCGACCGCACCGGTAACTTGACCCCGGGGCAGTGAGCGCGACCGTCCATCATCTCGATTGGCTCGACGGCGTGACCGCCCACGCCGCGTCGATCGGCCTGCGTACCAACGAAGGCCCTGCCGTCGACCTGCTCTACGCCGACCCGCCGTTCAACACGGGCAAGAAGCAGACCGCCAGCAGCGGCGACTTCGCCGACGCCTGGCCCACCACCGACGCCTACATCGCCTGGCTGCGCGAGCGCCTTGAGCCGACGCTGGACCTGATCAAGCCCACCGGCTCGATCCTGCTGCATGTGGACTGGCGCACCAGCCATCGTGTGCGCGTGCTCCTCGACGAGCTGCTCGGCGAAGACTGCTTCGTGAACCACCTCGTCTGGTCCTACGGCCTCGGAGGATCGTCGCCACGACGGTTCGCCCGCAAGCACGACGACATCCTGTTCTACTCGCGCACGCCCGATGGCCACTGGTTCGACCCGCCGATGGTCCCCGCGACCAGCCGGCGCATGGCCGGAAAGATGAAGAAGGCCACTGATGTGCTGAAGATCCCGCAGGCACAGGATGAGGTTCTCGACATCCCGGCGATCAACAACATGGCCACCGAACGCGTCGGCTGGCCCACCCAGAAGCCCCTCGCGCTGCTTGAGATGCTTATCGGCGCGTGTTGCCCACCCGGCGGACTCGTCCTCGATCCGTGCTGCGGGTCAGGAACGACGCTGGTCGCGGCACAGAAACTCGGGAGGCGCGCGGTCGGGCTCGATCGGGATGAGCGGGCGGTGGAGGTGGCAGCCAAGCGTATAAGAGAGTGCAGAAAGGATATCCTTCAGCGAAGGCAAACAGGCAGGAGGATCTTCGCGGAGTGGAAGACATCCTTGGAGGAGGTGCTCAATCCGCACGTACGCCCTGAGTGTTTCCTTGACATCGAGGATACCGAGCGACTGCGAGACACCTTCTTCGGCTTGGTCAAGCAGCACAATCATGACCATCGGCGGTTTGTCGCTAAAGACGATCTGTGCCAACTGCTGACCGAAATAGAGCGGTCACTTGTGAGAGATGGTGAACGTGCGATCGTGCTGTTCCATAGCCAAGACAAGTGCATCGGCGCGGTGCGACTCGACGCCGAAGCGATCGCGGGGTCACTGGAGGCTATATGGCGAGTGACGGATGAAGACCTGTGCGTGGCGACGCCCGATCTCAGCAGCGGCTTCTGCCTCGAAATGAATTACTACGACGAGTCGGATTCGTATCACCCGGACGGGGTGTACGAACTCACGGCATGGGGAGATTTCGCAACTGCCTAGCGTGGCCTACACCCGATTCGGCCGGACCCCATCCACGGCACCCAGACGAGATGTGCTCATTTTCTTCCGGCGCACTTCCGGGCAAGCCGGTTTAGGCGTGCGAAGCGTGATCGGTCAGCCCCGCTCATCCCACGAGCCGGCGTAACCGACCTCGTACTCCCCCGCTTCGCGCTGAGCGATCTGGTAGAGGCGCTTGAGAATCTGACGAAGATGCAGGGCGTCGTGGGCGGTCCAGGCGCCGAGAAGGCCTCGCGCGGGCATGGCCCCGAACTTCGGGTGGACATTCGCGCGATCCAGATCCGGGGTATCCAGCGAGCGGAGCCACGCGACCGACTCAGCCCGCTGCTGCTCGAATCGGTCCAGCCAGTAGGAGGCGGGCCTGGAGTTGGCGTCCGACGAGGCCACCGCGCCCTCGGGGTCGATCGGGGCCCAGGGCTTCTGGGGCTCGGCCAGGATGCAGGCCAGGCGCAGGCGGAAATCCTGCTCCTCCTCCAGCGCGAGGTGGGCAAGGATCTCGAGAACGGACCAGTACTGTGGCCCGGGCGACCAGGGCAGACGCTCCTCGGGGACCAGAGCGACGGTCGCCCGGAGCGCCTCGGGAAAGGCCTTGAGCCGATCGATGACCGACTCGAGGCGAAAGAGGGGGGTATGAGTCATCGCGTTTGGACAGGCGTTCAGCGCGTGCCGTGGCCGCCATGGTCGCCGTGATCAGCGTCGTGCCCACCAGCCCGGGTGTAGGTCATGACCATGCTGGTCTGCCACTTCCCGTCGATCTTGTACTGCATGGTCATCTTCGGCGCGTTTGCCTCGGACCGCTCGAGGATGATCTTCTGCTCGTTGACCACATCGTTCATGGGGTCGTACGCCTTGCCGGTCATCACGACCGAGCCGTCCGGGGCTTCGGAACCCTCCATGTAGTAGATGGAGGTGCTCATGTTGTCCATCCAGATCGAGACCCACTTTTCCTTGTGGTTGTCGTATCCAACGATGCCCATGCCTTCGAACGGCTCGCCCATGACCTCGCCGCGCATGCGTTCGATGCAGAACCGCCCTCCGAACTCGGAACTGACGGTGGACTTCATGTGCGAGATCTCGGGCTCCGCGTTGGGATCCATCCAGAACTTGCTCTCGATGTTCCAGCTGCCGACATCCTGCTGCAGTTCGGCGTGCTGCGGGCCGGGGGTCATGAACTCCACCCAGCGCTGCATGGCGGCAGGGTCCATGCCGGGCATGCCTCCATCGCTGGGGTCGGCGGGTTGGGACAGAACGCTCGCGCCGAGCATGGTGGTGGCGGCGGCACCGGCAAGGAAGGCGACACCGAGCGATAGGGCTTTGCGGATCGGGATCATCTCTTTGCTCCTGGGTGAACTATTGGAAACTCACGTACGGACTATTGTCCGTGACAACCTGAATCACCACAAGGGAAAACCAGAAGCAGGGATGGATCGGCTCCGAATCAGGGGGATTGGGTGACCGATCGTCGGAGCAAAAATGAAAAGAGCCCTCCAAGGTTTACCTCAGAGGGCTCATAAGCTGGCAACGACCTACTTTCCCGCAGTGCAGTATCATCGGCGGCACGAGCTTAACTGCTGTGTTCGGAATGGGAACAGGTGTGGCCTCGTACCTATGGTCACCAACAAAGCTTGGCTGTCCGTATTCGGGACAGCCGAAGCGTCTATTGACGTTTCGGCATGGTGTGGTAGCGTGAAATACTCACGAAGGTTTGGGCCGCGGCTGCAGCAAGTCCGGAGACATTGCGGCGGCTCACGGTTGATGTGATCAAGCGTTCGACCGTTAGTACTGCTTAGCTGAGGGGCTCTCACCCTTTACACATGCAGCCTATCAACCTGGTGGTCTTCCAGGGGTCTCACGCATATAGCAAGCACATCTCATCTTGAGGGGGGCTTCCCGCTTAGATGCTTTCAGCGGTTATCCCTGCCGAACTTAGCTACCCAGCGGTGCCGCTAGCGCGACAGCTGGATCACCAGGGGTTCGTCCTTCCTAATCCTCTCGTACTAAGGAAGACTCCTCTCAAATGTGCAACGCCCACGAAAGATAGGGACCGACCTGGCTCACGCCGGTCTGAACCCAGCTCGCGTACCGCTTTAATAGGCGAACAGCCTAACCCTTGGGACCGCCTACAGCCCCAGGATGCGATGAGCCGACATCGAGGTGCCAAACCGCTCCGCCGCTATGGACGCTCGGGAGCGATA
>CAZIXS010000132.1:0-6515 GCA_964543335.1 uncultured Phycisphaeraceae bacterium
GACAAACGCCTCAAGAAACGCACCCTCACCAACCTCTACAACGAGCGCCCCGCCTGGCTCGCCATGGCCCACGAGAAGCTCGACCGGGCCGTCATCTCCGCCTACGCCAGCGTCGACCCCGAAGGCGACTGGGACCCGGACTGGGCCGAAGTGTTCAAAGCCACCGGCGCGGGCCAGCCGACCACCTACGAAACCGAAGCCGCGAAGCGGGAGGCCATCGAACAGAAGATCCTCGCCAACCTGCTCCGCCTGAACCAAGAAAGGGCCAGCGCATAAGAGCCCGGAGCTCGCCACCCGGACTCCTGTTTGGATCCGCGTTTCACTCCCCCCGTGGAAAGCCGGCAACGCCCCGATTATCGCCACCCAGGCCTCGGCCTAAATAGGTCGCCCCGAGATGGGAGTTTCCGGCTGGCGTGCCCGCTCGACGTCTCTATGCTCGAAATGGCGAAACGGAATCGAAACGGACCCCGGGGGGGCTCACGCCGTTCGCAATGACAAAGCCATCGCGCCCCAGGCCGATGGCAAACAGCGTGGAGAACAACAATGTTGAAGGCAACTGGGCTGGCGTTGGCGTGCGGCTTGTGGATCAGCGCCCTGAGCGCGGCGGACGAAGCGAGCGTTCGCGCCCATCTGGCGAGCGGTGAATCCACCGCGTACCTCCAGCAGGGCGAGTCCCGCATCGAACTGAAGCAAGCCGACCATCGCACGCTCGCAGACGCGATGGTGTTCCAAAAGTTCATCGGCGACCTGCCGCTGCACGGCGCGCAGGTCGTGGTGATCGAGAACGCCGACGGTTCCGTCGCGCGGGTCTTCGACGAGTCCACAAAGGGCCTGACGCTGCGCCCGGCCCCGGTGAACATCCAGCAGGATGTGGCGATCGGCCTGGCCGAAGCCTGGCTGCCCGAAGCGATCGACTCGGTCGCCAAGCAGGTCTGGTTCCGCATCGGCGATGAGGCGATCCTCGCCTGGGAGATCACCACCTCACTGGCCGATGGCGGCATGCCGGCCAGCCCAACACACTTCGAGACGGTCATCGATGCGGCGACCGGCAGCATCCTGTCCGAGCGGCAGATCGACACCAAGACCTACGCCCCGAACTCGCCCGAGGCCGCCGACGGCGTCTTCCCCCGTATCGTGATCAACAACACGATCGGCGCGCAGGGCGCCCGAGACTACGCCGCACCATTCGACGCCGTCGTGCGCATCGGCGGGTGCACGGGCACGCTCATCGCGCCCAATGTCATCCTCAGCGCGCGTCACTGCGGCATCGGCGCGGGCACGCTCGTCCGCTTCGGCGACAACTCCAACAGCCCGGTCTTCACCACCACTGTCCAGTCGTCGATCCTCCCGGACGGAAACGGCTCGCTGCTCGACGGCGGCGATGTCTCCATCCACATCCTGAACACGCCGGTCCCCGCCAACATCGCCCAGCCGGTCCGCCTCATCGACGAAACCGACGACCTCGAAGGCATGCTCTGCGCCACCGTCGGCTACGGCTTCAACGGCCTCGGCAGCGTCGGCCACGGCTTCACCAGCGACGGCTTCCGCTGGGGCGGCGAGAACATCATCGATGTCTACGGCAGCCCGGCGAACTCGAACGGCACCAACATCATCTCGACCGACTTCGACAACGGCACCAGCGGCGCCAACACCATCCCCAGCAGCAGCCCCGTCCCGGTCCAGTTCGAAGCGACCACCGCCCCCGGCGACAGCGGCGGCCCCGTCCTGGTGCGCTTCGGCAACGAGTGGGTCATCGCCGGCGTCCTCTCCGGAGGCACCACCAGCACCAGCGTGTACGGCGATATCTCCTGGTGGACCGGCACCGCCATCTACCGCAGCGACATCGAAGCTTCCGGCGGCGCCTTCGTCACCGGCCTCGAGATCCTCTTCCCCGACGGGCGACCCGAGGTCATCTCCACCGACGGCGGCGACACCGTTCGCATCAACATCATCCCCTCCGAAGCCGACCCGATCGTGCCCGGCAGCGAAACCTTCACGGTCAACACCGGCTCAGGGTTCCAGCAGTTCGCGCTGGTCCCGGACTCGCAGAACAGCTACCTCGCAACCTTCCCGGACGCGGCTTGCCTGACGAGCGTGGAGTACTTCTTCTCCTTCCAGCTGCAATCCGGAACGATCGTCAAGGCACCGGAAGGCGCCGATCCGCCTCGCGCCAGGGGCTTCTTCACCGTCGCCGCCAGCGAGGTCACACCCGACGATCTGTACGACTTCGAAACCCCCGTCGGCTTCACCGTCGGAGCGCCCGGCGACGACGCGACCTCGGGGATCTGGGTCCGCGTGGACCCGATCGGCACCGCAGCGCAGCCGGAAGACGACTACACTCCCGACGGCACCATCGCGTGGGTGACCGGCCAGGGCACCCCCGGCGGCCCGCTGGGCGAAAACGATGTCGACGGCGGCACGACCTCGCTCGTGAGCAACCGCATCGACCTCAGCGCCACCGAGTTCGCGACGATCTCCTACGCCCGCTGGTACTCCAACGACACCGGCGCCGCACCCAACGCGGATGTGTTCGAGGTCTTCGTCTCCGATGACGACGGCCAGACCTACACGCTCGTCGAAACCGTCGGACCCGCCGGAGAAGGAACCTCGGGCGGCTGGATCGAGACCAGCTTCGTCGTCGGCGACTTCGTCGATCTCACCTCGACCATCCGCGTGAAGTTCGTCGCGAGCGATCTCGGCGCGGGATCACTGGTCGAGGCCGCGATCGACGATGTGCGCGTGTTCGGCGTGTCTTGCTCCCCGGACACCTGCACCGGCGATGTCAACGGCGATTTCCAAGTGAACCTCGCCGACCTGAACCTGGTCCTCGCGAACTTCGGACAGACCTCGCCCCTCGGCGACGCGAACGCCGATGGCCAGGTCAACCTCGCCGACCTCAACATCGTGCTCGCCTCGTTCGGCAACACCTGCCCGAACTGACCGCGACCACAATCCAGCACGCACCCACGCGGCCCACACGGGCCGCGTTTTTCATGCCCAGCACGTCAACAACCAGCCCATAAGAGCCCGCCATCACCGCATGAAGCTAAAATCTGATTCCCCATCTCACAGGAGCCAACAGTGCGACAGATCGTGATCAATCGAGCGGGCGTGAAAGACCTGCATTGGTTTGGCTCCGACATGCGATTCGCCGTGCACGCCGAGCACACCGGCGGACGCCTGGGCATCCACATCGCCAACCCCAAGGCCGGAACCTCCACCCCGCCCCACTGCCACGGCTCCGATGACGAGTTCTTCTACCTCATCCGAGGCAGCATGACGCTCGAGACGCCCGGCGCGAGCCACACCCTTGAGCCCGGCGACTTCGCCTATGTGCCACGCGGCGTCACCCACCGCGCCACCCACGACACCGACAGCGAAGTCATCGTCGGACTCACGCCGGGCGCCATGCAGAGTGCTTTCCGCGCCATCTCCACCCGGCCCGACATCACGCACGAATCGTTCCGGCGCGAGATGTCCGTCTGGGGCGTCGAGTTCACCGAGGACATCATCGAGTACGAGCACCCCCTCGCGCCCGATCCCGAGCCCGTCCGCATCGTCCGCCGCGACGAGGGCCAGCGCACCTGGCTCGCGGGCGATGAGTACACCACGCTTCTTTCCGGGCGCGACACCCAGCAACGCTTCTGTGTGGTCCACTTCTCGATCCCGCCCGGAGGCGGGCCGGTCGTGCATCAGCACAACCGCGAGGAGGAAGTCTTCATCGCGCTCGATCAACCCATCGACTTCTACGCCAACGGCGCACTCGAGCGGGCCGAAGAAGGCGATGCGCTCGTGCTGCCACGCGGCATCCCCCACGCCTTCCGCAACAGCGGACCCGCCGACGCCTCCATGCTCGCCATCGTCACACCCGCGGGCTTCGATGAATTCATCACCGAAGCCGGACGACCGGCTCAACCCGGCCAGCGCCCGGGCCAGCCCGACGACGCCGAGAAGCAGCGCATCGGTGCCGTCGCGCCCAAGTACGGCATCACCATCATGCCGGAGATCCACTGGTAGACGCGAGGAATTTTCTGCCTCGGGCACTTGCTCAATCCGATCATCGCGGTATGCTGCGGGCTGATGGCAACCTCCTGCTGAAACATCCCGCTCCGCGCAGGTGACCGTTCTTCGATCCTGCGCTGGCGTTGCGCACATCGGGCTCGACTGGACCCGATCGCTCGCGCGCCCTCCGAGCGGGGTGACTCTCCGACCCTCCAGATGACCACTGATCTGTCCGGCGTGCCGCTCGCACGCCCAGGGTTGTTCTTTCACATGTCCGGAAAATCACGACACGACCGGCGCGCGAGTGCCGGGTTCACCTGCATCCGCTGCCGCGCCACCATCGACCCGACCCGCTGGGGCACGCGCCACCGCAACCACTGCCCGCTCTGCCTCTGGTCCCGCCACCTCGACGAGGAACCCGGCGACCGGCGGTGCGCCTGCCGCTCGCCCATGGAACCCGTCGGCATCGAAGTTCGCCAGGACGGCGAGTGGGCCATCATCCACCGCTGCAGTGGCTGCTCCACGCTGCGCACCAACCGGATCGCCGGCGACGACTCCGAACTCGCCCTCCTCGGCCTCGCCCTGCGCCCCTTGAGTCGGCCGCCGTTCCCGTTGGATGCCTTGCCGGGGACGGTGTGGTGAGGGTGCAACTGAGTTGCTGTTCAGCGGCAGGAATGGCCGAGCCCTGCGTTCTTGCAAGCCCGTGGCTGGGTGGTTTCACACAGTTTCCGGGAACCAGACGCCGGTCCCTCCGTACAGTGACCCAAGACCCCGGTCCCGCTCACGAGGAGTGGCGGCTGTCTGCCCTTGGAGGATTGTTCATGCTGACCACCTTGCTCGTGCTGTCATCACTCGCTGCGACCGAACCGATCTCACCCCCCGATGCCTGGGAGTCCGGTATCCCGCAGTCCGAATCGCCCATCGACCGCCTACCGGTCGCCGCTTGGCCGGCCGACAGACCGGTGCCGACGGCCGAGGAGATCGCCGCACGCAGCGCCGAATCCGACCGGCAGATCGAAGAGCGTATGGCGCGCATGCGAGGCGGGAACGACGGCTGCGGTGAGGTTTCAACGCAGTTGGCGTTCTTTGAGGACATCGTGACGCTGTCGGCGTCGCCGAACTATCCGGTCACCCGGATTGTCTATATCGACGCATCCGCACCTGTGGGTGGCGATGGATCGTCTTGGGATGCTGCATACCAGTCGATTCAGGACGCACTGAGCGCAGAAGCATACGACGCAGACCTTGTGGAGTTCCGCATCGCAGGCGGGCCCTACCGTGCGGATCGAGTGCAGGGCGTGAATACGCTGGATCCGGAGCTGGCCATCGAGTTGCCCGGTTTGGCGTACGACATGTTCGACGACGAAGAGCTCGTCGGCGTGAAATCGATCAAGGGCGGCTACGCCGGTCGGGGCGCGAAGAACCCTGACGAGCGCGATCTCGATCTCTTTCCGACTGTCTTCACGGGCGATCTGCTCGCCGACGATGATCCGGAGAACTTCGCTAACTACGCCGACAACACCAAGGTCCTGTTCCTACCCAACGAGACCGAACTCAACGGCATCACCATCGAGCACGCGCGCATCGCGGCGAACGAACTCCGCTGGATGACCGACTGCACGGTGAGGTTCTGCTTCGCAGCGGGTGATGATCTGCGGATCGAGCAAGATGAACTGTCACCCATCATCGCAAGTGAAGCCCGCATCGTTGGCTGCACTTTTTACAACAATCAGTCCGAGGTCTACGGCGGCGCCCTGCGATCCAAGGGCATGACAGTGATCGCCAACAGCCGCTTCCTAAGCAATCAAGCCGTTGTTGGTGGAGCCATCACAATCCACGATGATTTTACCTCGATGCTCTGCATTCAAAACTCGTATTTCGCCGGGAACATAGCAGACAGTGAAACCGGTGGGATTGCTGGCGCGGTCTTCAGCGAGCGAGCGTCTGCGAGCGAACGAGTGCTGCAACTCGCGCACTGTGTCTTCGCGGGGAATCACGCGATCGATGGGGTATCGGGCGCCTTGATGTCTTTGTACACCAACAATACTGTGTACAACTGCATCTTTGATCAGAATTACAGCAGTCAAGGATCAGGCATTCACGCAGAGACCGGATCGCTCTTCAATGTCTCGAACGACCCTTCTCCTGCCACATACCAAGGCAACGCGTTCCGGCACTACATTGATCATCTCGACGGTAGTCGCTTGTTCCCTCGATTCGGCTCAAACATCGAAGCACTACCTGGCTTCCACAACCTACCCGGACCAGACGGCATCATCGGCACGCTTGATGACGACCCTTCGCTGGCTGACGGATCCGCCTGCATCGATGCATCCGTTGCTATCGATGCGATCCCTGAGGGTTTCGTCTACGACGTGCTGATCGATCTCGCCGATCTCGACGGAGACTGTGTAGTTGATGAACCACTATCCCTTGACCTGCTCGGCAACCCGCGAGTCTCAGGAGATACAGCGGACATCGGCTGCCTGGAGTACATACCCGGTGGCCCACCC
>CAZIXS010000133.1:0-6250 GCA_964543335.1 uncultured Phycisphaeraceae bacterium
CGACCTCACCCCGGGCGATGTCGTCGTGCTGACGCGTGTCTCGATCCTGCAGGATCTCTCCGGCCAGCCCTTCCAGCAGCTCGGGGCCGAAGACACCGAGGTCTTTACCTCGAACTTCGCGGGCAACACCTCGAAGGTGTACATCTACGATCTCGATGGCGTCAACACGGGCAACATCGCCGACTTCGTCAGCGTGGTCTTCTCACCGAACAGCAACGCCGTCCAGTCGATTGTGATCCACAGCGGCTTTGAAGGCCGCATCGGCATCTCCATCGCCGGCGCCAACAGCGTCGGTACGATCCGGGACCTGCGAGCCACTGAGCAGGGCCAGATCGCCTTCATCGCCTCCGAAGTCATCGTCGGCTCCATCTTCCTGCGTCACTCGGTCGCCGGCATGGACCTCGCCGGATTCACGCTCGGCGGCGGTTTCCAGATCGACGAAGATATCGCACGGGATGGTGATGACATCGACAATCTCCTTGGTGTCTATGTGCAGGATGGGTTCGTCGGCAGCCTGACTGTTCTTGGCAATGTCGAGGCCGACATCGTGCTTGAAGGCGGCACCCAACTCATCCGCATCCTCGGGCAGACCATCGATTCCACGATCCGCATCGGCAACGCCGGATACGACGCACTGCCCAATCCTCCGGCCGTGACCAATGTCGTCCTCGGCAACGCCGACAACACGGGTATCTCGAGCGCCGTGCCGCTCGGCCTTGTCCGAGCAACCAACTGGACGAACTCGTCGGATCAGATCGCTGAAATCGTCGCCCCAACACTCCGCAACCTGGTCATCACCGGGAACCCGGCAGAGAGCCTGGCCGGTGACTTCGAAGCCAACCTCACCCTGTCAGGCGACAACGACACCCAGTTCACCATGCTCAGCGCCTTCGTGCGTGGCTCGGTCTTCGGGTCCACTTGGGATGTCACCGGCGACGTCAACCTGCTCCGCTTCATGACCGGTTTCTCGGCCAGCACCGCGAACTTCGCGGGGAATGTCCGCAACCTGATCGCCGGCGTCGTCTCCGGGGCCACCATCGATGTCGCCGGGGAAATGAACCTCGTCCGCTCCTTCGAATGGGATGCATCCTTCTTCACCAGCGCGAGCGTCGTCCGCAACTTCCAGGTGCTGGGCAACGCCGCTCTGAACCTCGCCGGAAACTTCAGCGGCGATGTGGTCATCAACCAGAACCAGGACGACCTGCCCGTCTTCAATGTCCGGGTGAACGGCAACGCCTCCAACGGCGCGATCGCCATCGGCTCGACCCTGTTCACCGCGGTCATCGTCGGCGACACAGACAACTTCGAGCTCGTCGGACCGGGCAGCGCCTACAACATCCTGATCTATGGCGATTCGGTTGAAACCAACATCGAATGGGGCAGCATCATCAATGTGCTCCGTGTCGGAAACTACACCGAAGGCAATATCGGCACCAACTCCGTGAACCGTTTCATCGCCTTCGGCGAGGTTTCCGGTGAATTCGACATCCGCCAAGCCAGCGTCTTCGTGGTCTACGGGAACGCCAGCTTCGAACTCTTCAGCAACTCCATCGCCGACATGCGGATCTTCGGGGATGTCACGAATTCCACATGGAACTTCGAGGGAACCGCCAACTCCGGTCCCCAGAGCATCGGTTCGCTGCTCGTGACCGGATCACTGCAGGACACCGTGATCACCGCAGACCGCAACATCGGATCGATCACCGCCAAGGGCATGTTCAACTCCGAACTGTATGTGGGCGCACCCGACGGACAGTTCGGTCTGCCCGACTCTCCAGACGGCATGGATCTCGACGCCACCATCGGCTCCATCCAGATCACAGGAATCGGCGGCAACCAGGACTCCTTCGTCAACAGCTTCATCGTCGCCGGCCGCATCGACACCGCCTTCATCTTCCGCCCGCAGACCAGCAACTTCGGCACCCCCTTCGGCATCGCAGCCGGATCCATCGGGCAGGTGACCACCGTGTTCCCGAGTTTCACGGTCAGCCGAACAAACCCGAGCGCCATCCTGCCGCAGGGCGATTACGAAGTCCGCATCGGCTTCGTCCCGGCCTGACCTTAATCGCTCACCGATTCTTCACAACCGTCGCTCACCGCGGCGGTTTTTCATTGTCGCTGCATGACCGCGTATAATCCCGCCTGTCCCCGGAACGCAAGGAGCAACCATGCCGAGCGACGACGCATCAGCCCGCACCGGGGCCGACCCTGAAACGCAGCCCGCGCCACCGACCTCCTGCCGCGTCGCGGCCGTGGATATTGGCTCCAACAGCATCCGGCTTGTGGTGGCCGAAGCTTCCTCGGCTCGCCTCTACCGACTCCTCACGGATGAGAAAGCGCACATCGCGCTCGCCTCCGGAGCCAGCCCCGACGGCACGCTCCGGCCCGAAGCCATCGAGGATGCCGCGGCGGCCATCTCCAGCATGGTCTCGATTGCCCAAGGGCTGGGGGCCGACCAGATCCGTCTTGTGGCCACCGCAGCCGTCCGCGATGCCCCGAATCAGCAGGACTTCTGCGATCTCGTGACCGCCAGAACCGGCCTCCCCGTCGAGATCCTCAGCGGCGACGATGAAGCCCGCCTCGCCCACGAATCCGTCGCGCACGCCTTCGATCTCTCGGCCGCGCGAGCCGCGGTGCTCGACATCGGAGGCGGCAGCACCGAGCTTGCCCTCTCCGCAGGTGGTGTGATCGAACGGCTCATCTCGATCCCCATCGGCGCGGTCCGCCTCACCGATCGGTTCGGCCCCGCCGATCGCACCGACCCGGCCAGCAACCAGGCGATGTACAACTTCGTCCGGCGCACCTTGACCGCCAAGATCGAACGCCCCAGCGTCCAGCCTCAGGTGCTCTTCGGCACCGGTGGCACCTTCACCACCCTCGCCACCATCGTGATGAAGCGGATCGAGGCGACATCCGATGCAAACCCGAGTGACGAATCCCGGTCCCCAAACCGGATTCGTGGCTATGAGATCTCCCGAGCCGAGATCAAGCACACCCTGCAGTGGCTGCGGTCGATGGATGTTCAGCAACGAAGGGGTGTACCGGGCCTGTCCGCCGACCGCGCCGGCATCATCATCGCCGGGGTCACGCTCGTCGAGGGCGTCATGCGCCGCCTCGGCGTCAACAGTCTTCGTGTGCACGATCGAGGGGTGCGGGATGGCATCCTCCTCGAGATGCTCCGCCAGCGATTCGAGACCCCACTCACCGGATCGGGTTTCCCGGATCGGCGCAAAGGTGTCCTCGAGTTCGGCCGGCGATGCAATTTCGAAGAATCGCACAGCAAGCATGTCTGTTCGATGGCACTCTCGATCTTCGACCAGCTCGTCGCCATCGAGCGATCGCACGCCGATGATTCGCTCGAATGGGCAACCGATGAGCACCGCCAGATCCTTGAGGCCGCCGCACTGCTGCGCGATGTCGGTTACTTCATCAACTACACCGGCCACCACAAGCACAGCTACCACCTGATCATCCACAGCGAGCTTCCCGGGTTCTCGCCGCGTGAACTCGAGTTGATCGCCAATGTCGCCCGGTACCACCGCAAGGCCCGACCGAAGAAGAAACACGCCCACTACCGCAATCTCGATCCCGCCGACAAGCCGGTGGTCCGGCGTCTGGCGGCGATCCTCCGTATCGCCGACGGCCTCGACCGTACACACACCCAGCTCGTCGAGTCCATCACGATCACTCGCAACGAACATCGCTACACGCTCATCGCACACTCCAAGGCAGACCTCTCGGCAGACCTGTGGGGCGCCCAGCGCAAGGCCGATGTCTTCGAGAGTGAGTTCGACCTTCCCATCGAGATCGTCGCCTCGGAGCAGCCATCGCCTTGACCGATCTCCCGCTCACCGTTCTCAAAGACCGATTCGGTTTCGACTCCCTCCGACCCCTGCAGGAGCTGATCATCGCGCGCGTGATGAGCGGCGGTGATGCGCTCGTCGTGATGCCCACCGGTTCGGGCAAAAGCCTCTGCTACCAACTGCCCGCCCTGGCGTTGGCCGGACGAAACGACGCCGGGCCCGGTGTCGCCCTGATCTTCAGCCCGCTCATCGCGCTGATGGAAGACCAGGTTTCAGCACTGAAGTCCAAAGGCATCCGCGCCGAGTACATCAACTCCACACTCTCCCGCAAAGAGCGTGAACGCCGCTGCGATCGCCTCGGCAGCGGCGAGTACGAACTGATCTACGCGACACCCGAGCGCATGGAGAAGCCGCAATTTCTGGACGCGCTCGCCCGAATCCCCGGAGGCGTCAAACTCCTCGCCGTGGATGAGGCCCACTGCATCAGCAAGTGGGGCCATGACCTTCGCCCCGCGTATCAACGGGTCGGAGAATTCCGGCGCACCATCGGCTCCCCTCCCACCATCGCGCTCACCGCCACCGCCACCGCGCCGGTCCGCGCCGATATCCGAGCGACCCTCGGCCTGTCCGATGAGCAGATGCCGCTCTTTGCCAGCAACATCGATCGCCCGAACCTGTCCATCCGGGTCCACGAGTGCTGGGATGACTCCGACAAGGACAGGCAGATCATCCGCACCGCTTCGGACCTCCATGGCACCGGCATCGTGTACTTCGCGCTGATCAAAGACCTCGAGCGTGCGGCGGACCGTCTGCGCCGGAAGATCCCGGGCCGTCGGATCGACATCTACCACGGCCAACTCGACCCCCACCGCAAGAAACGCGTTTACGACCGATTCATCGAAGCCGAAACTGACGATAATCTGCTCCTGCTCGCCACCAACGCCTTCGGCATGGGCGTGGACAAACCCGACATACGGTTCATCATCCACGCCCAACTCCCCGGCTCGGTCGAGGCCTATTACCAGGAGATCGGGCGTGCCGGTCGCGATGGCCTTCCCTCGCGCTGCGAGCTGCTGTACTGTCAGGATGACCTCGCCATCCAGCAGAACTTCATCGAATGGGCCAACCCGTCCGCGGACTTGCTCGCGCAGGTCGCTTCGGCCATCGAAACCCACTACGGCTCCACAGCGAGCGGGGATTCATCGTTTACCGAAGACGACATCCGCCTCCGGGTGCTCGGCAAAGGCCGCGGCGATGGGCGGATCGGCTACACCCTGACCACACTCGAAAAACTCGGTGTGATCGAAAGCGCCCCATACATGGGCCACTACCAGTTCGTTCGCCCGCTCGACGACCGTTCCATCTCTCCCACTGATATCCAGGACAAGAAGCAGCGCGACCTCACGCGCCTGCTCGACATCGTGAAACTGACCAAGTCCGACGAAATCCGCGCCTTCATCCGAGACTATTTCGATCTCCCCGTCACGCCGGTCTCCGCCGACGCCTGACCGCCGAACGGACCACCCCGTGCCAGACCCCACCACGCCTCCCTCTTCGACCAAGCCGAGGTATTTCTACGGCTGGACCATGCTCGGCATCGCCACCGTGGCCACGATGTCCACATCCCCCGGACAGACCTTCCTGGTCTCGCAGTTCTACACCTCGTTCCAGATCGAACTGGGCCTGGAATCCACCGCTCCGCTCGCAACGATCTACGGCATCGGAACCCTGTGCGCCGGATTGCTCATGCCGTACATCGGCGTGCTCTCCGACCGCTTCGGCACGCGGATCATGATGGGGCTTTCCGCCGCGGCACTCGCATTCACCTGCATGCTGATCGGGCACGCCCAGAGCCTCGCCGCGTTGTGCGTCGCGTTCTTCTGTCTCCGCGCGTTCGGGCAGGGCGCCCTCGGTCTTGTCGCCTCCCACTCACTCGCCATGTGGTACGAGAAGCGCCTTGGCATCGCCGAGAGTGTCCGCCACACCGGCATGTCGATCGCCAATGTCGTCTTGCCTCCACTTGCCATCGCGATGATCGCTTTGCTCGGTTGGAAGACGGCGTACGGCCTGCTCGGACTGCTGGTCTATATCGCCGTCATCCCGCTCGTGCTGTTCCTTTATCGCAACAGACCGGAGGACATCGGCCAACACGTCGACAACAGACCGCCCGATCCGGAGGAGCACCCGACGATTGAGGATCTCGAACCAGACGCGTTGACAGATATCTCGCTCGACACGCACACCCCATCCGTTCCTGGTGCCCGCAAGGAGAAGTACTTCACGCCTCAGCAAGCCGTGCGCACCGGTGCGTACTGGATCGTGACCGCCGCCCTCGTCGCAAACGCAACCTTCTTCACGGCGATCGCACTCGAGCACCAGGTCATCGTCCGGCAGGCCGGACACCGCGAAGCCGTCGCGACATCGCTGCTGCCACTCTCGGGCCTTAT
>CAZIXS010000134.1:0-6209 GCA_964543335.1 uncultured Phycisphaeraceae bacterium
CGGTGCCTGAGTTACTGCCGCCAGCAGGACGGCACTGAGGGGCGCGTCGAAGAGACGATCTACGGCACGCAGGGCAAGCTCACGAGCCGGCCCGGCTATGCCGTGATCGAGGGCGCCAACGCGTGGCGGTTCGCCGAGAAGAACGGCAACCCCTATGTCGATGAGCATGTGAACCTGCTGCGCTCGATCCGAGGCGACGGTCCGTACCTGAACGAGGGCAAGCGGATTGCCGAATCGACGCTGACGGCGATCATGGGGCGCATGAGCGCGTACACCGGCAAGACCGTCACCTGGGAGCAGGCGCTGAACTCGACGCTCGATCTCTCACCGGACTCGTACAGCTTCGGTGATCTGGCGGTGCGCGAGGTGCCGATGCCGGGACGCACGCCGCTGGTCTGATTCTCTCACCCTCCCAACACCGCACGACGAGGAGTTCCATATATGGATCGCAGGCAATTCATGGGCGCAGCGGGCGCGATGGGTCTCGCGGCGACCGGGGTCGCGGCGGCGAGCCGCCCGACTCAGGCCAGACCCAGCGGGGCGTTCTCGATGCACTTCGCGCCGCACTTTGGCATGTTCCGGCACCACGCCGGTGACGATCTTGTCGCGCAGCTCGAGTTCGCCGCTGATGAGGGATTCACGGCGTGGGAAGACAATGGCATGCCCGGTCGATCGGTCGAGGATCAGGAGCGGATCGCCAAGGCGATGGAGCGGCTCAATATGGTGATGGGTGTGTTCGTGATGAACGGCGGCACCGCCTGGGGCCCCCACTTCTCGCGCAACAACGCCGATGATCTGAGCCGCTTCCTCGACGAGGCCCGCAAGTCTGTCGAGGTCGCCAAGCGGGTCAACGCGAAGTGGATGACCGTCGTCTTGGGCACGCGCGAGCCTCGGCTGCCTCTGAGTTACCAGACGGCGTACGCGGTGGACTCGCTGCGTCGGGCCTGCGAGATTCTGGAGCCGCACGGGCTGGTCATGGTTCTGGAGCCCTTGAACCCACGAGACCACCCGAACATGTTGCTGGCGGAGATGGGGCATGCTTACGAGATCTGCCGCGCGGTGAACAGTCCGTCGTGCAAGATTCTCTGCGACCTGTACCACCAGCAGGCGACCGAGGGAAACCTGATCGAGAACTTCGAGCGCTCGTGGGACGAGGTGGCGTACTTCCAGATGGGCGATAACCCCGGAAGGCGCGAGCCGACCACTGGCGAGATCAACTACGCCGAGGTGTTCCGTCGCATTCGTGATCGCGGCTTCACCGGCGTGCTCGGCATGGAGCACGGCAACTCGAGAGCCGGTCGCGAGGGCGAGCGGGCGGTCATCGACGCGTATCGAAAATGCGACCCGCGAGACGCGGGTCGCTGAGGGGCGGACGAGTTGTGACGATCCTGAGGATCCTCAGGAGCGTCTGCGTCGCATGCTCGCCGCACCCGCAAGAATCAGGAGCGATCCCGCACCGGGAGTTGGGATGATCCGGACATGCCAGTTGTCGATGCCGGCTTCGCGGATGTAGCTGTCGGTGCTGTTGCCGCTCGATGTGGCTCGGTAAAAGCCCATCTGCATGACACCGCCGGCGGCGGACCAGTCTGGGTTGGAAAACTGATTCAGGACGCCGTTCGAGTCGACTTCCCAGAGGTCGGCGGCGGCCAGGCCGGGAGCCGCGTTCTGCGTCCAGGTGCTGAAAGTCGAGTACGGCATGTCCAGGAATGGGTTCCGCTGGACGAAGACTTTGCCGCCCTGCGTGATCGCCAGTCCGGTGGCCATGCCACCGCCTGAGTTCGGGAGGAAATTGATGGAGTCTTCGCTGTAGTCGATGGCGGTCACGGCGCCAGAGACAGCGGGGTTGTAGAAGGCGAAATTGTTCATAAACAGCATGAACGCCCCACCGCCAGGTCCAGAAACCTGAATATTGGCGGCGATCTGGAGATGCTCGGCTGGGTTGCCTCCCACCAGAATCTGGGCATCATTAAAGGTGCTGCCCGTTCCGTTGGCGTTGGTCACGATCGAACTGTTCCAAGTCCCCGGGGCAAAAACCCCATCGAAGAAGGTCACACTCGCGGAAGCTGTCGCCGCACTGGCGAGCACCCCCGCCACCATCAGAAGTTGCTTGTTCATCTCGGTCGCTCTCTTTCACGAAGTTGTTCCATGGCCCGCCCTGCTCGACGCAAACTGGATCAGGCCGCATGAAGAGTGCGTGTGAGCCACGCCGACCTTGCAGCGCAGATGTAAAAAATATGCACGACGCGGCGTTCATCACGACCACCCTGCTGCTCTCCCGGCTCCACGATGTGGCCGACCAGGAGGCGTGGACGCTGTTCGACCGCAGGTTCCGCAAGGTGCTGGTCGCGACGGCGGCACGTTTGGGGCTGGATGGGAGCGATGCGGAGGATGTGGCTCAGGAAACGATGATGCAGGCCCTGCGGGACTATCGAGCGGGGCGTTATGACCGGACCCGTGGGCGGCTGTCGTCCTGGATCCTTGGGATCGCGCACCACCGCATCAGCGACGCGAAGCGACGGGATGCTCGTCGCAGGTCCTTGCCGGAACAGACGCCCAGTTGCGATGAATCGACGCTGAGCGAAGCCTTCGAGTCCGAATTGGAGCGGGAAATCTTCAACCAGGCCTGGGAGAGCGTGCGAGAGCAGTCGCAGGCCGCACCGAGCACGCTGCTGGCCTTCGAGCTCACGGCGCTCCGCGGGGTGCCGGCCAGCGAGGCGGCTCGCCAGACCGGTCTCACGGTCGATCAGGTGTATGTGGCACGGACTCGGGTGGCGAAGCGTCTGCGCGAGGTTGTTGAAGAGCTGGACCGGGCCGTGCGAGACGGGCTGTGAGCCGATGAAACGAGGGCGCTCCCGATGACCGTTTCGGATCATGACTGCCCCGCCACCAGCGTGCTCGAGTCGATCGCCCAGGGTGCGTCGGCCGATGCCGCCATCGAGGCTCATGTCGCGCACTGTCCGCGCTGCAGCGAGTACCTGGCGCTGGCACGCTTCAGTCTGCGCTTCGGTGCGGTCCTGGGTGGCGACTCGGTGCGGGCCCCACAGCCCGAGGGCAGCCCGAACATCCACGGCTACCGGATCTGCGAAGAGATCGCTCGGGGGGGTCAGGGGGTGATCTACCGCGCCGAGCAGACACTGACCGGCAAAATCGTCGCCATCAAAGTGTTGCACTCGATCAGCAACGCCACGGCCCGGGCTCGGCTGCACCGGGAGATGCAGATCATCGCGGGGCTGGACCACCCGGTGATTGTCGGATTGCACGATTCGGTGCGACTCTCGGATGGACGCGAAGCGCTCGTGATGGAGTACATCAGCGGAACGCCGATCACCCAGTGGTCCGATCGGCAGCAGCCGGATCTGGGCACACGGCTACGCGTGCTGGCCGAGGTGGCTGAGGGCCTGCACCACGCCCACGAGCGAGGCGTGGTGCACCGTGATCTGACGCCTTCGAACATCCTCATCGATCAGTTGGGCAATCCTCGCCTGCTGGATTTCGGGGTCGCTCGGCTGCTTGCCGGAGATACGACGCAGTCTGCGCTGACGCGCACGGGTGAGTTCACCGGCACGCTTGCCTACTCCGCGCCGGAGCAGGTCTCCGGGGAGATTGGCAGCGCAGATGCGCGTTCAGATATCTATTCGCTCGGTGTGATCGGGTATCGGGTTCTGGCGGGCGAGATGCCGTACGCGGTGGATGGGCCTCTGGAGGAAGTGATCCGTTCGATCACGGAGCACGATCCGCCACCTCGATCGCGTTCGGGGCTCGGTGCGGACCCATGGACGGTGCTGCAGAAGGCGATGCAGAAAGACCCGAAGCGGCGGTATGAGACTGCCGCGGCTTTCGCGCAGGATCTGCGGAGCGCCGCCGATGGGCGAGCGATCGAAGCTCGAGGTGCAAGCCGAGCGTATCGGCTCACGATGACGCTCCGGAAGCAACGCAGACCGATCGCAGCAGCACTGGTCTTTCTGTTGGCTGCCATGGTGATCATCGCGGTCTCAAGCCAGCGGATCGACCGCACGGACCGTGCGCGGGCCCGCAGTGAGCTCGCGACCATGCTGGCCACCGGATCACGCGAGCGCGCTCAGTCGCTGCTGTGGGAGGAGCTGGATCGGGTGACGCCGAGTGATGCAGACCCGCTCCGACTGATGTGGGATGGCGATTCCGACACACGCTCGCTGGTCTGGGCGTTCGCGGAAATGCAATCCGAAGCGCTGTGTCTCGCGGCGGACGACTCGTTCGCTTCCGCTCCCTTGAGCATCACCACGCTGGACTCAGGAGAGTTCGGGATCATCACGGCCGATCGGACGGTCTATCGTGGTCGTGAGGATCGCACCGGTCTCGTGTTCGTATCTGGCCCGCGCCTCGACCCCGCGATCCGTTTCGCACGATTCGTGCCCGATCGCGACTGGATCGCAGCTGTCACCTCCAGCGAGGTTCGTGTTCTGGATTCGGTCAGCGGCGAAGTCCTGTCTGCGCGGCCGCTCGATCAGTCGCTCGAACTCGCGGGCATGAATGCTCGATCGGAAACGCTGGTGATCTGCGGGGTACGCGGGCAACTTGAGGTCTATTCGCTTCCCGATTTGCTTCCCATCGCGACCTTGGCCGGGATCGCCGGTGGCCAGAGCGACTGGATCGACGCAGAAGAGGCGGCGGTGTGGTTTCTCAACGAAGATGGAGCGCTGTGCAGGTATCGCATCGCGGACTCGAGCACGACGGTGCACGGCTTTCGCGTACCGATCGCCGAGCACCAGTATGTGGCGGAGATCCAGATCCTTCCTTCGCGTGGCATGGCGGTCATCGCGCATGCCGGCAAGGTGCTCGCGGGTTTCATCGACGGGCCCGCCAGCGCGCCGCCGATCGTGCTGCACTCGGGGTACCGGGTGAATCTGGGACTCAGTCCGGGATCGCGCGTGCTCAGTGGCCAATCGACGGGCGACTCGACACTGCGTCTGTGGGATCTTGAGACTTGGCAGCCGGTGGGCGGGCTCAGCGGACATTCCGGCTCGGTGCTGTTCAGCGCGATGTCGCGCGATGGCCGCCGATGCATGACCGCGGACAGTTCGGGCATCATCCGGCTGTGGGCACTGCCGGGCGGCGATTGGCGGACCGACTTGCCGGATGATGGTGTGACCGTCCACGAATTCGGCCTGGGCGCGGATGGTGCTCGCCTGTTCCTTCCAGCCGGTGATAAGGGCGTGCGCACGATCGATCTGCACAATCCCGACAACGATGCCGGGCTCTGGGAAGCGGACTTCGACATCGCCCGGGTTGTGGTGCATCCGCGGGGGCACCTGTTGGCAGCGACCGATCTCGGGCGGACGATCCGGATCCGGTCGACGGACGCTGATGCACGCACCGATGTGAAGCTGGTGCTCGATCCGGGCGACACGATCGCGGCGGCACGCTTCTCTGCCTCGTCGGATGATCTGTACATCGCGACGCAGAGCGGAGATCTCCTCGAGATCGATTGTTCGACAGGAGTGATCCGGCGCAGGAGTACGGTCGCGAGTGAGGGCCGGGTGTCGGATCTGGTCATCGACCCGCGCGGCGAGAGCATGGCCCTGGGCACACGAGCGGGCGCGCTGGTGCTGATCGATCCGAAGACACTCGCGCCAGTTCACCTCGAGCAGATCTCCGAGAAGCAGATCCGGGCGCTGTGTTTCGATCCTTCCGGGAAAGCGGTGTACTGCGTTGGTGACACCGGGCGTATCCATCGCCTCGACCTGCGCACGAAACAGGCCCGATCGTCGGAATTGATCAGCCAGGCCAGCCTCTTTGAGGTCGCCGTGCACCCTGCGGGTCACACGCTGGCGGTTGGGGACCGCAACGGCATCGTTCGGATCATCGACGCCGCGACCCTGCAGCCGTTGTGCAAACTGCGTGGCTCGGGCTCGGTCATGGCGCTCAGTTTCATTGCGGCTGGCGACCGCATGGTCGTGAGTTGCCTCGAACAGCCCCCGCAGGTGTGGGACCTGACGCAGTTGGTCAGCCCGCTGAGTATGGTGCGCCCGGGGCGTGGGCGGTGATTCGGGGTGGGTGGACTGGCCAAAAACACAAACACCCTCGATGGGATGCGAGGGTGTGCGGCGGGAAATGCTTTGGTAGTGGGCGATACTGGATTCGAAGTGGCGAGCTGATTGCCCGTAACGGCGGGCTTTTTCAGGGATCGCCGAGCGGAGTGGCAACATTTTGTCAACATTGATCAGGACGCC
>CAZIXS010000135.1:0-4936 GCA_964543335.1 uncultured Phycisphaeraceae bacterium
ACCCCGCCTGGCCCGGCGGGAGAACCGGGGCGGAGGGCGAAATCGATGGCCCAGGTCACGCCGATGTAGCTGACCACCGCGGCATAAAAGGTGAAGACCGCGCGTCGCCCGGCCAGCCGGTTCACCGCGAGGGCGATGGCGATCGCGCCGACCAGCAGGGCCGCGGCTGCGGACACGATGTAACTCAGGAACACCGTCCGCCCCGGAACGCCGCCGAAGTACTGGGTGATCGCGAAAAGGGGCAGCGAGCACATCAGCAGGGCGAGCACGAAGAACAGTCGCCCGAACAGATTGCCCAGCACAATCTGGGGGGTGTTCAGAGGGGTGGTGAGGAGCACATCCCAGTTCTTGGGATTGCTCTCCTGCGCGATAGCCCCGGCCATGAACACGGGGGTGAGGATGCAGATGAGCCCCAGTTGGAGGTAGGCAACCCACTGGAACGCCGAGGCCCCGGCCGCCGCGAGATCGCGGTAGTTCTGGACCGCGGCGTTGGACTGCATGAGCAGGATGAGCAGGACGACGATCAGGACGCCGAGGTAGGCCGAGCGGATGTAGAGGTGGCGCAGCCGGCGTGAACCGCTCTGGACCAGGCGGACGCAGATCGGGTTCATCGGGAGCAGGGTGAGGAGCCAGCGGCTGAGGTTCGTCACAGCGTGCATGCTAGCCGTCGGCGGGCCTTTGGTCACCTTTGAGGGGGGATCTGGCCGGATTGTGGCTTCCGAACGGGCGGGGATCTGCTACGATCGTGTGGTGATTTCGTAAGTCTCGGCTTGCGAAGGAATTCCAATCTGATCTGTACACGCTGGCCCGGGACCTGGAAACCGACCGGCGACCAAAGCAAGCGCCCCCGGCGGCGTCACTTCCAGGGCCAACCTTGATCCCCGCGGCAAGCCGCGATTTCACTCTCCAGCGTTCGCATCCTCACTTTCCTCAACCTCCAGGCGGATGATGAAGACCAGTTCCACACCCCATGCCACCGCTCGCTCGCACGATCCGTGCGAATCACCGGGCTGGCTGTGGGTTCGAGCAGGGGTTTTCCGCAGCGGAGCGTGAATTCGATCGACGCCGGTAGAGATTGGCAGATCAGAACCCGGATCCTTCACGAGCTGTTTTTCAGCAGCGGTCGCTTATGACCCTGTGCAGTGAAGGATTCTCACGATGTTCTGTGTGTTCACATCTTCAACTCTGCTCGCTGCTCAACCGGGTGCGGGCTCGGGTGACAACGGTGCCCTGCTGGCGTTCGCGGTCGGTGCGGTCGCGCTCGTGGTTGGGGCGGTCATCGGCATCTTTGCGGTTCGCATCCTGACGGGCCAGACCATCGCCAAAGCGAAGGTCGAGGCCGAGCGGGTCTTGGAACTCGCCGAGAACGAGGCCAAGACGGCCGCACGGCAGATCGAGGTCGAAGCCCAAGAGAAGATGCTCGCCGAGAAAGAGGCGATCGACGCGGAAATCAAAAAAGAGCGGGCCGAGCTGCGCGAGGAGGAACGCCGGCTTTCCAAAAGGGAAGACCAGCAGGAGCAGCGCCGCGAGAAGATGGATGCTCGCGAATCGCAGCTCGATCAGCGCCAGCGGAAATTCGAGGAGCGCGAAGCGAAGTTCACCGCTCGCGAGGAGGCCCTTGAATCCCTGATCGAGAAGAAGAAGAACGAACTGCTGCGAATCACGGAACTCAGCGAAGAAGAAGCCCGCAAGGAGCTTCTCGCGGTCATCGAGGAAGACTGCGTGGACGAAGCGGCCCGGCTGACGCGACAGACGCTCGAGCGGGCCGAGGACGATGCCAAGGACAAGGCACGCGAGATCATCGTCAGCGCGATCCAGCGCTACGCCGGCGAGCATGTCGCCGAGCAGACCGTCCGCAGCATCCAGATCCCTTCGGACGACCTGAAGGGGCGCATCATCGGTCGCGAAGGCCGGAACATCCGCCAGATCGAGAAATCCACCGGCGTGGACCTCATCGTCGACGACACCCCCGGCGTGATCGTGGTGTCCTGCTTCGACAAGGTGCGCCAGGCCATCGCCGCCGAGGCACTGGAGAAGCTGATCGCCGACGGACGCATCCACCCGACGAAGATCGAGGAGGTCGTCGAAGCCACCAAGAAGGATTTCGACGAGCGCATCCGCAAGCACGGCAAGGACGCGGTCATGGAGTGCAACCTCAAGGGAGTGCACCCGAAGATCGTCGAAGCGATGGGGCGTCTGGAGTACCGCACTTCCTACGGCCAGAATGTGCTCAAGCACTCGCTGGAAGTGGCGTTCATCAGCCAGCTCATCGCCGATCAGCTCGGCCTCGATGGCAACATGGCCCGCCGCTGCGGCTTCCTGCACGACATCGGCAAAGCCATGGACCACGAGATGGAAGGCGGACACCCAAAGATCGGCATGGATTTCGCCCGGCAGTACGGCGAGACCGACCCGGTGCTCAATGTCATCGGCGGCCACCACGGCGACATCCCCGCCACCACGATCTACACCCCGATCGTCATGGCGGCCGATGCGTTGTCCGGTGCTCGCCCGGGAGCCCGGCGCGAGTCGCTGGAGCTCTACATCAAGCGCCTGGAGCAACTGCAGGACATCGCCCTGCAGCACGAGGGCGTCACCGAGGCCTTCGCCATCCAGGCCGGACGCGAGGTCCGCGTCATGGTTGATGCGCGGAAGATCAACGACGACAAGGCGTACTACATCGCACGCAAGATCGCCGACCAGGTGTCCGCGGAGATGACCTTCCCGGGCGAGATCAAGGTGAATGTGCTGCGTGAGACCCGCGCGATCGAAATCGCGCGATAACGCCGATAGGGTATTCGAGCATCTACGCAGCCCCAATGGAGGAAAGACCCATGCAACGCTCCGCTCTCATCACTTTGGCTCTCGCTCCCCTCGCGTTGCTGCTGGTCGGGTGCTCGGCGCAGGACCGCTTCGTCGGTACCTGGCAGTCCGCCCGGGAAGCAGCCCCTGAGCAGCCCTTTGATTTCGGGGCCGTCACCTTCGCACCGGACAAGACCTACACCGCTCGGATGATCTACGACGGTGAGACCGTCGCCGAGACCGGTCACTGGTCGGTGATGTTCGGCGGCCTGAACATCGGCGACAGCCGGCGCTACCTGTACCGCTTCGACGGCCACGACACCGTGTTCATCCGGGACCGCGAGTCGGAAGCGGAGATCGAACTCAACCGCTTCAAGTAACGGGCTCACCGAAACCGGTCATTTTTTGCAAATTCCATTTTGGCTGAAGCCGCGACTGCGGTACATTGACATCGCACCGGCGTGGCCAGCGCCGCGCAGGTGTGTTGCAGTGTCCGTCTGCGTCGTGGGGATGTAGCGGACCCGCCGGGAGTGCCGGTTGCGCTCCTGTCCATAACCGATTTGTGCCGCTGTCGTGGCGGTTCTTGCTGTTTCGCTCTCCGCCGCGTGTGCGCGGAGGTTGCGTATATGGCTCAAGGATCTTCGAACCGGTTTCAGGCGCTCCCTAGGCCGCTCGTGTTTGTCGCCTCGTCCTGCACGCTGCTTGCTGTGCCTCCGTCCGCCTCGGCGACGCCACCGGTCTTTGTCGATGCCACGCAGGAAGCCGGGCTTGGTGGCTGCATCCACGCGCCGAGCGGTTTCTTTCTGACCTACCAACTGAATCTCGCGGTCATGACCGGCGGGGCCGCGGTCGCGGATTTCAATCAGGATGGCTATCTGGATTTGTTCTGGATCGGCGGGGGCGCGACACCGGATCGGTTGTACATCAACCAGGGAGACGGCACTTTCGTGGACGAAGCCGAGGCGTGGGGCGTGGCGGTTTCGCACATGGGTCTCGGTGCATCGTGCGCTGATTTCGATGGCGACGGACTGATCGATTTGTATGTCACTTCGGTCGGGGTGGGGCTTCCCGCGCCGCACAAGAACCGCTTGTACCGCAACACTGGCAGTGCGTTCGAGGAGGTCGGTCTGCTGGTCGGTGCGAACTCGAACGGCGGATCGCTCGGCGACGCCTTCGGCTCGATATTCGGCGACTTCGACCTCGATGGCGACCTTGATCTGTTCGTCACCGGGTGGGCCGGGCAGGCCAACGCTCGATTGCTCCGCAACAACCTTCGCGAGACCGGGGTGGCCAACTTCACGGACATCACCGGCGCTCCCGTGATCTCCATACCCGGCGGGACGCGCGGGTTTACGCCCCAACTCGTCGATATGAACGGCGATCGGTATCCCGAACTGCTGCTCGTCGCGGATTTCGGCACCAGCAAGTACTACCGCAACAACACCGACGGCACCTTCACGAACACCACGGTGATGTCCGGCGTCGGGCGCGATGGGAATGGCATGGGCTCGACCATCGGCGACATCAACCGCGATGGCCGTCTCGACTGGTATGTCACCTCCATCTACAGCCACAGCCGCCCGGTCTCGACCTGGATCCCCGGCACCGGAAACATGCTCTACCTCAGCAACGGCGACCATCAGTACGCCGAGCGATCGAGCACTTACGGCGTGAAACAAGGCGGGTGGGGCTGGGGAACGGTCGCGGCGGATTTCAACAACGACGGCCTACTCGACATCGCGGAAACCAACGGCTGGCACGAGAACAACGGCCTGGGTGAACCCGAGTGGATCGGCGACCGCTGCCGCATGTACCTCCAGCTCAGCGATGGGACATTCGCGGATATCGCCGAAGACTGCGGGATCGAGCACAACCAGCAAGGGCGCGGGCTGATCGCCTTCGATGCCGACAATGACGGTGACCTCGATCTGCTCGTCACCACATTCATGGGTGCCCTGCACTACTACCGCAACGACACGCCTCGCCCCACGCAGGGCGGTGCAACGAACAGTCTGAGAGTCGAGTTGGACACCTCCGCGCTGCCCTGTCTTGCGCCGAACGGCTTCGGATCGACCGTTCGCATCTCCTGGACCGATCCGAACGATCAGGTACAGCACCACGCGATCGCGGGCAT
>CAZIXS010000135.1:4946-6014 GCA_964543335.1 uncultured Phycisphaeraceae bacterium
CACGCTCGGGGGGTATCTCTCGCAGTCAGACACCGCCGCGTTCTTCGGCCTCGGTGCCGCCTCCATCGTGGATCGGGTGGAAGTCACCTGGAACAACGGCACGGTGACCGTGCTCCGTGATGTGCCCGCGAACCAGTCGATCACCGTAGAGGCCCACGCGCCCGGCGATCTGAACGCGGACGCGTTCGTTGATCTTGCCGATCTCAATCGTCTTCTGGCGGTGTTCGGCCAGACCGTCCCGCCGGATGGGGCAGAGTGGGACCGGGCCGACATCGACGGGAGCGGCACGGTCGACATTGACGATTTGGTCTACCTGCTCGCGGCCTTCGGGACCGAGGGCTGCTGACCCTCGTCTGGCAGGCGAGCTGCGGCTAGGATCGGGTCCCAACCAAGTTGATCCCCGACCATTCCCCCGGAGCCACGCCCCGATGAAAGCCGAAAAGCTGCTCGCCGAACTCAACCGCCTGCGCCAGGACCTTGAGAAGGACCCTTCCGATCTGGAGTGGGTCACGCTGCACCATGTGTTCTGCTTCGTGTCCTACAAGATCGGGGACTTCCAGAAGTATGTGGACGAAGAGACTTCCAAGGGTGCGTTCGACGAGTTGGATGATTAATCAGGCTCCCGCATCAACGGCGATCCCTCCCCGGATTTGTGAAGTTCTCAGCGCGAATTCAGAAAATTCTCATTGATTTTCCCGGGTTCGCTCCGATACTTCGTCTATCGAGTCAGCGCACCACGCCGGGTGCGGGGAGAACCCCCGGGCAGGCGGGAAGCGGGACCCGACGAGCATGGCGGTTCACGCCCATGCGCGATGAGCCCGACCCGACGGGGCCGGGAGGATCCAGCCGAGCGATTGCCTGCCACTCGTAACAGGTCACCGGGCAACGATCGGGAAACGCTTAGCGAAGGAGGTGATCCAGTGAACAATCTTTGTGACGCAACGAGGTGGCTGCGCGGCTGACGCAGTGCGACGGTGCTGCGATCACGCGCAGCCCGCTAGCGGCTACCTAGTACCTTGATAGCCAACCGCCCCGCCGTGGCATCCTCGGCGGGGCGATTTGTTTTTT
>CAZIXS010000136.1:0-6002 GCA_964543335.1 uncultured Phycisphaeraceae bacterium
TCGAGCCGAAGTAGAGCTTGCCGGTGCCCCAGGTGTTCTCGTAGCCGCCGGCCGAACCGCCGTGGTCGAACATCGAGACATACAGCTGATCCTCGTCATCGGCCTCGACGAAACGCGCGGTGACGCGAGCAACAAGATCAAGCGCATCGTCCCATGTTGTGGGCTGCCACGTGCCGTAGCGCCAGACCAGAGGATCGGTCAGCCGCTGCTGCTGAGTGCCCATCACGTCCGAACGCCGGTTCTCGGCCATCCGTGCGCCACGGATCGAGCCGAGTCCCGAATTCACCACGCAGTTCACGTCCGGCTTGATGACCAGATGCACGTCCTGGCCGTTTCTCTTGACGACGTTGTACATCGACGGCGAATACCAGGCTTCGGTGTCCTGATACTGCTGTTCGCTGAGATCGACGCCGAACTTGTTCTGGTTCGGCGCGGTGCCGCCCTGCCGGTTCAGCGGCCAGGTGTAGGCCTTGTAGCCGCATCCGACGATGCAGTAGTGGCACACCGCGTTGTGTTCTGTTGCGTCTGCCGGGATGATCGGAAGACGGTCGGTAAAGCGCTTGTAAGCCATCTTTCCTCTCCTCAGCTTTCCAGGACGTTTGACAGGCGGCCGTAGATCAACTCGTCCACGCCCTCTGCAAAGATGTCGCCGTTGCCGTCAACGCGAAGTTCGAACTGCGGCAGGTTCTGGGTGGCGTGCCCCCAGGTCTGCTGTCCGCCCGCTTCGCAATCGAAGCGCGAATAGTGGCCGGGACAGTTCAGCGTCTTGTCGGCCGCGTTGTAGGAAAGCATCCAGCCCTTGTGCGGGCAGAGGACCGAATAGGCGACGATATCGCCGTCCGGCCCTACGCCACCCTCGACGGCCTGTCCGAGCTTGAGGAGAACACCGGGGCTATCCGCATCGGGATAGGCGATGTCCACGGGCTCGTTGACCACGAGATCGGCGACATTCGCCAGACGGTTCGAGGGGTAGTCGACCCGTGCGAGGCCCTGTGCCTTCGCCTGGCTCGCAGGCAAGACGGTTGCGGCCGCGGCCCCGGCTGCGCCGACGAGACCGCCGCGCAGGAACTGGCGCCGGCCGACATCGACCATGCGGTTGCACTTCATGGATAGAGTCCTCCCTTGGATACGTTTTGAGCAGCGTAGCCCAGATTCCAGGCAGGATGCGAACGCCCGCGAGCGCGCGAAGCCATGCTAAGATACTGTTACCAATGAGGTAATTGAGACGTTCGGAAATCCGAACATCAAGACCGGTCAAAGACCGAGCTTCTGCATCTTTTCCCAGAGAGTCGTTCTGGACACTTTCAGAAGACGGGCCGCCTCGGCGATCTGCCCGCCCGTGCGTTCAAGCGCCTTGATGATCTGACGACGCTCGGCGAGGTCTCTGGCTTCAGACAGAGTCTCAACCTCGATGTCTTTCTGGTTAAGTTCCGGAAAGACATCCGCCGGATAAACCCAGTCGCCCGTCGCGACATCCATCGCGCGCAGTAGCCGGGAACGAAGTTCACGTCCGTTCCCGGGCCAGTCGTGGTCCCGGATCGCTGTCAGGGCGAGTTCCGAAATCCCTCGCATTGGCACCCCACGTCCCTGGTTCAGGGCATTGAACATCTGTCCCGCCAGCCAGACCGCGTCCTCGCCTCTTTGTGCGAGGGGCGGCACGACGATCTCGTTAGCGACAAGAGCATAGAGGAGGTCGGAGCGGAACTCGCCCGCCTGCGCCTTTTCGTCGATCCTCGTGCCGCAAGAGGCGATCAGCCTGAAGGTGGCTTGCCCCAGCGCTTCCATCAGCCGGTCCTGTCCCGCGCTTTCGAGACGCCCCACGCCATTCACGAAGAGTGTGCCATCGGAAGCCGTCTCGAACGCCGCGACAAGTGCATCGGCTGACACATCATCCCGGAATGCATTGACCGCTACGAACGGGGCGGATTGTCGGTCGGAAAGCTCGTGGATGCGCTTCGCGATCCGCTCTTTTCCTAACCCTCGTGCCCCACGGATCAGGACCGGTTTGTCATGCCGCGCGAAGTCTGCAACCAGGGAATCCACCTGTCGGGCCAGCGGGGAAATGCCGGTCTGCGCCGGCAAGCCCGCGTTCGCATCCGGCCGGAGGATCTGCGCAAGACGCCCGAGGAAAGCCGACATCTCGAAGGGCTTGGTCATGTAGTCGGCACCGCCTGCCCTCAAGAGGCGGACGGCCTGGTCGATCTCACCCTGGCCCGTTATGAAGAGAAATGGCGGCGGCGCAATCGTGCGCGACACCGTATTGAAGATTTCTTCCCCGGTGCCGTCCGGCAGACGAATATCGCAAATGACAGCGTCCACCGGCTTGCGCGGGGTGCGAACGGCAGCGATACCCCGAACCGCCTGTTTGACCCACGTGACTTCGGCGCCCTCGAGTTCGAGACGCTGGAGAAGCGAGTTTCCCATAAGCGCGTCATCCTCGATCAGGACGATATAGCGGCCGGTCAACATGGCGCTTTCTCCCTGGCAGGAAGAAACACGTCGATCCGGGTCAAGCCTTCCGACCTATCGTAAGCGACCCGGCCACCGAGGCCGGTCACGAGATCCCGGACAAGCCGCAATCCGACTCCGCCCCCAGGCTCTACCGGAGCTTCAGACATGAGGCGTGCTCGGGCTGCCTCTGAAAGGCCAGGTCCATCATCCGCCACGACCAGTTGCAGCCCTTCGCCATATTCGTCGGCATCAAACGATACCAGCCCCCCGTCCGGCGCGGCCGAGGATGCGTTCAGCAGCAGATTCAGGGCGATCTGCCGGACGGGCGCCGAAGGAAGGCCGTGAAACACGTCGTCATCGGCGGCGATCTTCCAGTCCAGCCTTTGGCGACGGCGGGTCGTTTCCGGCTCGAAGAGCAGCCGAAGATCCTCGAAATCGGAACGGGACAGCGGCCGTCCCGACCTGTCGAGCCGGTTCTCTTCCAGAATGACACGGCTCACGTCACGCAGGTGTCGCAGGCCCCGGTCGACGAGGTCGGCGGATTGTCGGACCACGTCGGGGCGATCGGCATAGGTTCTGATCGTGTCGGTAGCGTTGAGAAGTCCACCGAGCGGGTTGTTGATTTCGTGAGCCAGAGAAGAGGAAAGCCGCCCGAGGCTCACGAAACGCTCCCGCTCGGCGAGACGCCGCTCCGCTACGGTCCGTGCGTCGATCGCTCCCGCCATGTCGTTGAAGTTCCGCAAGAGTCTTGTGAGCACGCTGTCCGATCGTGGGATTGCGGTTTCCGGGATCGGATGCGGTGTCCCACCGGCTTCCCCCATGTGATGCGCCAGTAGTTCGACGGGCTTCAGCATCCGCGCCATGACGAAATATCCAGCAAGCACGAGGATCAAGGTGGCCACGGCATTGCCCGCCAGAAGAGCGAGCGTTGCGTTTCGGCGTTGCGCGACGAGGTCGCTGACATCGAGTTCCGTCACGATCTGCCCTACATCCCGGCCTTGCACCGACAGGGGCGCCATCACCCGCACCACGGAGTTGCCGTTCGACGCGGTCACTTCGCCGACCGGAACGGCATCCTGCGCAAACGCAGCGACTTCCGAGTCCACGGGGGCTCGCGCGGGATCGGTGGCGGCAAGAACCCGCCCCCTGTCATCCGCAACCACCGTGAACAGAATCCTCTCGCCCGACGCGTTGGCACGGGCCCTGTCGAGCGTGTCGTAGACTTCCCAGACGTCCTTGTGCAGTGCAAACGGGCCAAGGGCTACGGCGAGACCCTCGACGTGAAGCCGCGCATATTCCTGAAGCCGTGCGTCCTGAAGTTTACCAAGAGTGGAGAGCACCTGTTGCGATGCTGCGAGACCGAGCAGGACCATGAGAATGGCCGTCGCGACCGCTACCCGTATCGTGATTGGCCATGTTCCGACACGGGCCAACATGAGCTCAGCGTCCTGAAAGTTCAGCCATCCGTTCGGCTATGCCGTCGAACAGGCTTGGATCGCCTTCGTCGATCCGGTCGAGAAACAGGAGCTGCAGTGCGTCACGTCCGGAGGGAGTACCGTCCAGGCTCCGCAGTGCCTCTCCAAACCGCTGGATCGTGGGATCTGACGCGCGATCCGCCCGCGCCGCGAAGGGCGGAAAACCGAGCCATTCGGACTTACTCACGATCCTCGTCCCCGCCGTCAGGGACGGTTCGACATTGGCGAGGGTTTCCCAGACGTAGCCGTCCACGCTTCCCGAGCGGGTCAGTCCGCCTGCGACCGCGCGAACGACGTTGCGGTGACCATACGTGAAGATCGACCGCGAGAAGAAACGCTCCGGGGTCTCGCCCGTGCGCGCGAGATCGGACGCTGTGACAAGGTAGCCGGAATTGCTGTCGGGATCGGAGAAAGCATGAACATCTCCCCGGAGGTCTTCCAGCCCCTGCGCCGCGTCATTCTCCCGTACGATCAGATAGGACTGGTAGAGGGGACGTCCGCGCCAGACCGGAACGCCGAGCAGCGAAAGACTGTCGCGATGCTGGAGAAAAGGATAGCCGCAGATCCAGGCGGCATCCACCGATCCGTCCAGAATGGTCGCGGTGATCTCCTGGTACGTCCGTCGCTGGATCAGATCGACTGGCTCGCCCATCGCTTCGGAGAATGCTGACCTCAGGCGCGCGATGACGACGGCATCATTGTCCAGAAAGACCGGGGTAAGTCCGAGGCGGAATGTCTTTGCGGCCCGAACGAGGCTCGGCAATCCGATTGCCGCGCATGTACCCGCTCCGGTGAGGAATCGCCTCCTGTCCATCGAAAAGTGCCTCCCTGTCGGTATGTTAGCGACCGGAGCCGATGTGAGGCAATCCAGTATTGCCACGGACGGGAAAGCCCGATGTGCAGGGAGCCCGCGCTCAGGCACGAATGCTGCGCCAGAGAAGAGCGAGGAAACCGGCATTCGCGAGCGCCAATGCCGAGAGGATCCAGAGCGTTGCCTGAGGCCCGGCTCCGGCGATGACCCATGCTCCAAGGACGGGCGCGGCGGCCTGCGCAATGAGCGACGGGCGTGCGAGGCTTCCCATGAGAGCGGGATAGCGTTCGGCGCCGAACACTGTGAGCGGGAGCGCGCCCCTCGCGATCGAGAACAGGCCGTTGCCGCCTCCGTAGAGAACCAGCGCCACTCCCGCGACGCCACAGTCTGCCGCCAGGAGCAGTATTCCGGCCGCGATGGCGAAGGTCGAGATGGCGAGTGTCCAGATCGGGTGGTGTCGTCCACGGCCTGCCATCTCCAGAACACGAGCCCCGACCTGAGCCGGACCGATAAGCGCGCCCAGGGCGACAGCGGCAGACAGGGTGAGGCTTTGCGCCTGCAGAAAGGCGAAGAGCCATGTAGAGACATTGACGACGATGAGCGCATTCAGCACGAGCATTGCCGCCATCAGTCCGAAGACGATCGCCTCTCGCCCTGCGAGCCGCGGCGCATCCGGCTCATCGAACGACCGCCTTTCGATTTGACCCGAAGGGGCAGGAACGGCCCATAGAACCAGCGGCATGGTCCCGCAAAGGTGGATGACGGCATAGGCCGCGGCGACACCGCGCCAGCCCCAGGCATCGAGCATGAGCGTGGAAAGCGGCCAGCAGACCGTGCTCGCGAAGCCGCCCCAGAGCGTGAGCGCGGTGATCGCGCTGCGCGCCTCCCGGCCGTAGAGACGCCCCAGAGACGCGAAGGCTGGATCGTAGAGGCCCGCCGCCATCCCGAGGCCCAGCAGAAGCCATCCTGCCCAGAACATCCACAGATGCGTCGCGCCCACGATGACCAGCAGGCCGGCCGCGATCAGCGCGCACCCAGCGGCGAGGACAGGCCGCCCGCCATGACGCGCAATCGCTCTCCCGACAAGCGGCGAAACGAGGCCCGCGACCAGCAATCCCACTGACAGCGCGCCGGTGATCGAGCCGAGGCTCCACCCCGTATCCCTCGCGATGGGTGCGGCGAGGACGGTCAAGAGGTAGTATGTGCTGCCCCATGTGAAGATCATCACCACGCCGAGGGCGGAGATGACCGGCCACCGTCGCGCC
>CAZIXS010000137.1:0-5949 GCA_964543335.1 uncultured Phycisphaeraceae bacterium
CCACGACGGCGCGCCGACCAGCTTGCCTCGGGCCTCAACCAACCGAACTGGAAGCCCGGTGCGAACGAGGCGAGTTTCGCCGATGGCATCACCCGGGTGCAGTTCGAGCGCCAGGGGTACTTCTGCCTCGACCAGGACTCGACCGAGGCCAAGTTGGTTTTCAACCGCACGGTCTCGCTGAAGGACTCGTGGGCGAAGGAATCGGGCAAGGGCTGAGTCGCAAGAACCAGCCGCGGCCGGAGTGAAGCGGCTCGTTTGAGTGACTTACGCCCAGTACTCGGCGGCGCAACCGACGGCCTCGGTGACCCGCACGCTGACCAGGCGCACGCCATCGGGCAGCGTCTTTGTCAGGCGTTCGCCGATGGTCTGCGCGACGAGTTCCGCGGTTGGATTGATCCGGTCGAACGGCTCGACCTCGTTCAGGCTGCGGTTGTGCCAAGGTTCAACGATCTCGCGCAGGTCGTGCTGAACTTTGTGGAAGTCGACGAGCAGGCCCTCGGCATCGAGCGTCTCACCGCCGATGCGGACCGTGACGCGCCAGTCGTGGCCGTGCAGCGGCTCGCGCTCGCCCTGCAGGAGGATGGCGTGCGCCGCGCTGAAGACGGTTTCGAGGGTGAGGCAATGACGGGGCATGGTGCCGGGGATCGCATCGTCGGTCATGGACCCAGAATAACCCGCGGGCGGACGCTGCGCACCGGTGGATATCGCTCATCTCTGGTATCGGACCCGCCGATACCCGGGAGGAGTATCTGCTCCATTCGAGGAATCTGCGCCCGTGCCAGTGAAACCTATTCAGCCAGAGATGATCTCCACGGGCATGGTCCTGCCGCGCCCGATCTTCACCCGACAGGGCATCAAGCTCGTCGGCCAGGGCATCACGCTGACCGAGCCGATGTGCGAGGCCCTTCGCGAGCTGGCTTCGACCAGCGGGGAAGACGGGCCGCAGTGGAATCTGTTCTTTGCCGACACCGCCGCGGAGATGCGGGGGGCTCGGATTCTTGCTGAGCACCGGCGTTTGCGCGTCGGTGATCGTCCCGAGCGCGATGTGGTCACGGTGGGCGGTCGTCTTCCCGTGGAAGAGGATCAGGAAACCGAGGCGGTCCATGAGCGTGCGTTTTCGCATGGTGCATTTTCGAACACGGAATCGCGCGAATCTCGTCGGCATCGCGCTGCACGGATGAAGCTGGCGGACTCGATTGTCGCCGATCTGCAGCACATCTGGTCGTCGATTCCGCTGCGCGTCACCGTTGGGCCGGACCCGATCGACCTGGACAACGCCGAGGGGCACGATTGGCCGGACTCAGATCGGCTGATGAGTTTTCGGGCCGATCGTGTGGCGTCGCTGTCTGAGATCTACTCGCGCTGTCTGGCGGGCGTCCCGACTTCGCTGGACCAGCCCATGGCGCTCGTGGACGAGTTGATCGATTTGCTCAGACGCTATCCGAAGCAGTACACACAGATTTCGCTGCTGTTTCCTCGCAGTGACGATTTCCTTGTAGATCATGCCTACAGCACCGGCGTGCTTTGTGTCGCGATCGCCGCCCGCTTGGGTTGGAGCAGGCGGGATGTGCGGAACTGCGCACTCGCCGGTTTCTTGTCGGATCTGGGTATGGCCCTGATCCCGCGTGAGGTTCGCGTCGCGAGCCGCCCATTGACTGAGACCGAGATCAACCGGGTGTGGCGTCACCCGACCTGGTCGGTGGTGCTCATGGAAGATATTGAGGGGATCCCCGAGTCCGTCCGGCGCGCGGCGTACCAGCACCATGAGCGGGAGAACGCCAGCGGCTACCCGCTTCGCCTGCGTTCGACGAAAATCTGTGATTACGCGCGTGTGATCGCCGTCGCCGATGCGTACGCCGCGACCACCCAGCCCCGCCCCTTCCGCCGCCCGGTGAACCCGTATCAGGTGATCGAGCACCTCATCCGAGTCGGCTCGGAGCGGATGTACGACCGCAAGGTGGTTCGTGCTCTGGTCGAGTCCACGGGGCTCTTCCCGGTCGGTTCGCATGTGCGCCTCTCGTCCGGAGAGATCGCACAGGTTGTGGGAGCCCACACCGCGATGCCCGACCGCCCTGTCGTGCGGGTGTACCGACGGGACGCCGGGCGAAGCGTGCCCGGCCCGCTGATCGATCTCGCCGACTTCGAGCCCTGGACGCTGCATGTCATCCAAGCGGTTGACAGCCCCGAGCCGCTGGTCGCGGCGTGAGCGAACCGTCTCGAAATGATCCTCTATGATGCTCAAGTACCCGAGCACCAGAGGATCTCCGATTATGCCTGAGGCGACCGCCACCCCAGCCCATACCGCCGGCAGCGATCAATCCGCTCCCGCGCCGCTCATGCTCTCCGTCAGCGGGTGTCGCGGCATCGTGGGGCGATCGCTCACCCCCGAGGTGGTCTGTCGCTACGCCAACGCTGTCGCGTCGTGGATCGGCGAGGCACGCCCAGGCGATCGCACCGGTCAGCCGCTGACGATCGTGCTCGCGCGAGACGGTCGCCAGTCGGGTCAGATGGTGCGGGATCTCGTGGTGGGCACGCTGGTGGCATCCGGCTGCCGCGTGATCGATCTCGGTGTCGCGACGACGCCGACCGCAGGGGTCGCGGTGGATCACTTCCGCGCCGATGGCGGCATCATCCTGACCGCCTCGCACAACCCGCAGCAGTGGAACGGCATGAAGGCCGTCACTTCGCGCGGCTGTGCGCCTCCGGCTTCGGCTGCGGAGCAGATCATCTCTCGCTTCCGGTCCGGTGAAACCGCGTATGCCGCGTTCAACGCACTCGGCAGCGTCGAAGCCGACGATAGCGCCGCTCATGTGCATGTGGCCCGAGTCCTGAAGGCGGTCAGCAAGGTCGCCTCGATCGAGTCGATCCGTGCTCAGCGGTTTCGAGTGGTCATCGATTCGGTGAACGCCTCCGGTTCGCGCGGCGCGAAACTGCTGATGGATGCCTTGGGCTGCGAGCTGGTGCACCTGAACGCCGATTCCAGCGGCATCTTCCCGCACACCCCGGAGCCGACCGAAGAGAATCTGCGTGACATGTGCGCCGAGATCATCCGAGCGAGCGCGGTGATCGGCTTCGCGCAGGACCCGGATGCTGACCGCTTGGCGGTCATCGACGCCAGCGGACGGTACATCGGCGAGGAATACACGCTCGCGCTGAGCACCTGGGCGGTGCTGGAATCCATGGGGAGCGCTTCGGGAACGCGCATCGCGACGAATCTGTCCACCAGCCGCATGGTCGAGGATATCGCCGCCCGGTTTGGTGCGACCGTTGATCGGTACGCCGTGGGCGAGGCCAACCTGGTCGACGCGATGCTCGACGATCTCGAGCACACGCCCATCGGCGGCGAGGGCAACGGCGGCGTGGTCTGGCCGGCGATCGTGCCGATCCGCGACTCCATCGGCGCGATGGCGCTGGTGCTGGCGCTGATGACCCGAACCGGGCGGAGTCTGGCCGACCTGGTCGAGGAGATCCCGTCGTACGCCATCGTGAAGCGCAAGCAGCCGATCCGGGAAGGACTGGCCGATCAGGCGCTCAAGGCGGTGCAGACCGTGCTCGGGCCGCGTGCCGAGAAGATCGACGACTCCGACGGCGTACGCGTGGACCTCAAACTCGCATCGGGAGGCGATGCCTGGGTCCATGTCCGCCCCAGCAATACCGAGCCGATCCTTCGCCTCATCGCCGAGGCTCCGACACCCGCCGAAGCCAATGAACTGCTCGACGAGGTGAGCGGCGCGATCTGACGCCCTACCATCCGACTATGCCGAACACCGACCTTGTCGAACTGACGATCGGGCACTCCCCGGACCCCGATGACGCCTTCATGTGGTGGCCACTGGGCACCGCAGGTCTGGAGGGTGGCCCAGCCGATGCGCCGGTGCTCGAACCGGTCCTCGACACTGGCCGCTTCCGGTTCCGTCCGGTCGCCGCGGACATCGAGCAACTCAACCGACGCGCGCTCGACGCTGGGGATCTCGACATCACCGCCATGAGCATGCACGCTTACGCCCACGCCCGAGACCGGTACATGCTCACGGACTGCGGCGGCAGCTTCGGCGAGGGATACGGCCCCAAGGTGTTGGTGACCGAGTCCGTGGCACGGGAGGCCAAGCTCGCAGGGCAGGAGATCGGCATCGATTGGCTCCGGGCCATGCTCGAAGGTGGCGGGGTGATCGCGGTGCCGGGCACCAAGACCTCGGCCTTTCTGGTGCTGAACATGCTCGTCAGCGGTGGCGACCGCTCGTGCGTGCTCGCTCCCGAGCAGTACAGGGCGATGCGTTTCGACTCGGTGGTGCCGGCGATTCTGTCGGGCGAGGTGCAGGCCGGGTTGGTGATCCATGAGGCCCAGGTGACCTACGCCGAGGAGGGGCTCGCCAAAGTGGTCGATCTGGGAGTCTGGTGGGGCGAAGAGACCGGGGGGCTGCCGCTTCCGCTCGGAGCCAACGCCATCCGGTCCGACCTGGACGAGCGGTACGGTCCCGGAACACGCGAGGAAGTCGCCCGGCTGCTGCGCCAATCCATCGAGTACGCCGAGGCGAACCGGCGCGAAGGGCTGGATTACGCCATGCGCTTCGCCACCAAAGAGGCCCGGACCGGGGGGGATGGCAAGGGCGGTCTGGTGGACCACTTCATCGAGCTGTATGTGAACGACCTCACGCTCGACTTCGGCGCTCGCGGCGCGAGCGCGATCGAACGCCTGCTGCAAGGTGGGGCGGCGCTTGGGCTTGCGCCCGAACCCACGCCCGGAAAGCCAGCCCTGGAGGTTGTGCGTTCGGCCTAAGCCGCCTGTTCGGGCGAAATCTCCCGTGATGAGCGGGATTTCACTAGGTTTTCGCAGGGGGCGATGGTAATTTAGGAGAAGGTCGTCGGGGCCCGCGGAGCGGGCTGCGACCGGTGGATCTGCCGCGGCGAACGCGTTCGGAGGTTGGCGAGGGATGAGCAGCGTTTCTCCATTGGAAACCAGCCAGGGGTACGCCCCGCCGAGTGTCACCCAGTTCAGCGTCTTTTTGGACAACCGGGTCGGCAAGCTTTACGAGGTTCTCCAGACCTTTGACCGCCACCCCATCTGTCAGGTCTGCGCCCTGAGCGTCCACGAGGCCTCCGACCACGCCGTGGTCCGCATCATCACCAACGACTGCAAATCGGCGAAACAGATTCTGAAAGAGCATCGACTGGCCTTCAGCGAGATGGATGTGCTCGTGGTCGAACTGACCGGCGGGCAGTCGCTCTCGCGCATGTGCCTGTACCTGCTCGGGGCGGAGCTGAACATCCGATTCTCCTACCCCGTGATGCTGAGGCCAAACGGCACGCCGACCATCGCGCTGGCCGTCGACGATGCCACGCTGGCGGGCCAGATCCTGCGCCGGAAGAACTTCAACCTGCTCGGTGAGCAGGACCTGCCCAAGCCCGATCCCGACGGCTGCTGAAACACACCCTGCAGAGCGGATATGCTGCGGGCATGAACGCGCGCAGCGAGCGGATGCCTCTGGAAATCGTCACCGATATCGATGGCCTCGCCGGACTGGCCGGCGGCGTGCTCGTGCCGACGATGGGCGCGCTGCACCGGGGGCACCACGAACTGATCGAACTGGCCCGACGCGTGCGCGACGAGCGCGGCCTGAAGGGTCCGGTGATCGCCAGCGTGTTCGTGAACCCGGCCCAGTTCAACGAGGCCAAAGACTTCGAGATGTACCCGCGCGATCTGGCGACGGACGCTCGCAAGGCCGCGGCGGCGGGGTGCGAGGTGATCTTCGCGCCCGAGGTCGAGGTGATGTACCCCGGCGGCAAGGACGGCCCCGAATGGTCGAGGCCGGTGGACCTGCCCGAGTGCGTGGTCGATAAAGGCATGGAAGACCTGTATCGCCCCGGGCACTTCGCCGGGGTGTACCTGGTGTGCCGACGCCTGCTGGAACTCTGTCGGCCGAGCGCCGCCGTGTTCGGCAAGAAGGACTG
>CAZIXS010000138.1:0-5746 GCA_964543335.1 uncultured Phycisphaeraceae bacterium
TTGTCTGCCTGCTCGGGGCGCAGGATCGCCTTGTGGGCCGATCGCACGAGTGCGACTGGCCAACCGGTCTGGAACACCTTCCGGTACTCACCAGCCAGAAAACCGTGTACGACGCATCGTCGCCGGACGCGTCTCGCCAGGTGGACCAGCAGGTCCGCGAGGCGCTCGCCGAGGGCGATGCCGCGAGTTTGTACCACCTCGATACCGACCGGCTGCGTTCGCTCGAGCCCGATCTGATCCTCACACAGGATCTTTGCACGGTCTGCTCGATCGACCTGAACACCGTCCGCGGGGCCGCCAAGCAGATCGCCGCCCAGACCGGCCGAGAACCGGCCGTGGTCAGTCTCAACCCGGACACCTTCGAGGCCGTCTTCGACGACATCCTGACCATCGGCGATGCACTGGGTCTGCGCGACAGAGCCGAGCAAGCCATCGTCTCCTTGCGCGAGCGGTACTACCGGGCATCCGAGTTCGTCACGACCTTCGGCCCACTCCAGACGGTCCTCTTCTTGGAATGGACGGACCCGGTCTTCTGCGCCGGGCACTGGACCCCCCAGCTCATCGAGCGCGCGGGGGGGAGCCACCCGCTGAACCCAACCGTGGCGGTTCCTGGCACAGGAGAGGGAATCGGCCCCCAGCAGGCCTACCGCAAGGCCGGGCACAGCGTTCAGATCCCCATCGAAGCCATCGAAGCGGTCGAGCGAAACACCGACTCCGGCACCGGCGGCTGGGACCGGGTGATCATCTGTCCCTGTGGGCTGACTCTGGATCAGGTGGCGAAAGAGACCGATAATCTCCTCAGTCAACCATGGTTCAGCGGCCTTCAGGCCGTCCAAAGGGGGGATTTTGCTATTGTGGACGGCAACCACATGTTCAACCGTCCCGGCCCCCGATTGGTCGATGCCTATGAGTGGTTGGTGGGCTGGCTGAACGACCGGCCGGAACTGATTCCGAATGGGTTTCCGTGGCGAAGCGGACAGAGCACAAGGGCGGGGCTTGCATGAAGTTCGTCTATAAAAATATGGGCATACTGATCTTGGCATGCCTCGCGTCCGCCCTCGGTGCGTGCTCGCCAGCCGCCAAGGATGCAGGAGCGTCCGCGACCGCGCAGCTGCTCGGGGTCGCCACCGTGAATCCGCGCCACCCGATGACCGGCAACCCGGTGGGCGGGTTCAGCGGCCTGACCTACGACCCTGTCGCTCAGGCGTGGCTGGTCGTCAGCAGCCGCCAGCCCGAGCCGATCGCCTACACCCTGCGTACCAGTTACGACCCTCGCCCAGAGAGCGAGGGCAACGCCTGGGTCGCTGGCGAATTCAGCGCGTGGCTGGGTCGCGAGTGGCCATTGCCCGCCGGTGCGGAGGACGCCGAGGCGGTCGCGATCCGCCGGACCGCCAGCGGCAACCACCAACGCTTCTGGGCCTTCGAGCGCGATCCCTCCATCGTGATCGAAGACCTCCGCACCGGGACCTCCAGCCCCATCACTCTGCCCCGTGAAGTGGTGGATCACTACCGCTTCGACGGCGCGTTCAAGGCCTTGGCGGTGGTGCCCGAAGAGGTCGGCGACCGCCTCTGGGCGTCAGTCGGTGCTCCGCTCACCATCGACGATCTCTCGGGTATGAGCCGCGTGATCGCGTTCGCCATCGACAACTCGCGCGAGCCCGAGTCGTTCCTCTACCCGCTGCCCAGCGAGAAATCAGAACTCAGCGCCCTGTCCACTATCCCCGGCACCGGCTGGCGAGACGCTCGCCCGGTGTACGGCATCGAAACCCGCAGCCGCGAGATCGGCCCGATCCTTCGACTGGTCGCCCTCGATGCCCAGAACGCGGAAGAGCTTCTGGATCTCCCCGTGCTGAATCGCCGCGTCGTGGCGGACCTCACCGAGGTGCTCGCCGACGCGAACGCTCTGGCACCCCAAAATACATCCGTCGGTATGGCCATCGGCCCCGAGATCGCCGATCGACAGGGCGGGCACCTGGTGCTGGTGGTCACCACCAACAACCGGCGTCAGCCCGATGCGCAGCACCTGGTCTATGCGTTCCGCGTCATGCTCGACTGATCAGGACGATCCATCAGTTCAGCCGCCCCGGCGACCGTTTCCTCTGCGCACCGTGGATCCCAGCACAAGCGCCGCACCCAACAGCGCGGCATCCTTCAGCAGGTACTGCCCCTGGATCGTGGGCACCAGCACCGATCCATCGAAGCAATCGTCGAACTTGAGCGCGAGAGCCAGCAGCGTACCCGGCAGACGGATCAGCATGAGCGCGATCGCCAGCCGCAGCAGCGGCGCGAACATCAGGCACAGCCCGATGCAGACCTCCCAGATCCCCAGCAGTGGCACCGTGACCGCCGGATCACCGAAATAGATCGTCTTGGCGATGATCGAGGTCGCGCTGGATTCCCCGACAATCTTCAGCGTGCCGAACCACGCGAACAGCAGCCCGAGCAGCCATCGCTCGACCGGATGACCGGACCGCGCCATCCAGCCGGTGATCCGTGCATCGATTCGGTCGAACCGCTTCCTCATCAGGTTGCTCCCCGGGAGGCTTACTGGCGCTTGCCCTTGTCCTTTTTCTTGTCGCGGAAGTCGCTCTTGCGCTTGTCGCGCGACTTGCTGCGCTGGGCTCGCTTTTCAGCGCCGGTCTTCTTGGGTTTCATCGGCTCGACCTCGCCCAAGCGAAGCCCCGCCGCGAGTCCCTGGGGCGAAGCCGGGTCGCCGTGCAGACCCGCGAAATCCCGCTTGTTCGCGTCGATCTTCTTGATCTTGCCGACATCGCGCTTCGAGCCGTCGGTGATGAGCAGGTCGAGCTGGCGCGCCGCGAGGTTCACTTCGGCGATCGTGACTTCCACGCGGTCGCCCATGGCGAATGACCGCCCGGAGTTGATCTCGACCAGAGCGCCGCTCTTCTTGTCGATGCGCCAGACGGCCTTCTTGTAGTAGTTCTTGCCGCCTTTCTTCTTGTCATCTTCGCCGCCAACCGGCAGTTCATCGGCCTTGCACATACCTTCGGCAAGGTACTTATCCAGCCGAACGAACACGCCCGCCGGTGAGACGCCGGTCACCACACCGGGCATCGAGTCGCCGAGGTGCTCGCGCTCAAGGAACTGCAGCACCAGGAACTGGCGCAGTTCGCGCTCGGCGCCGGTCGCGCGCTCTTCGGTGCGGTTGCAGACCGCCGCGACCTGCTTGAGCGTCGCTTCGTCAGGGCAAGCGTCGGATTCGCGCAGCTTCTTGGCCAGCGCTTCTCGTTCCTTCTCGCCCTTCGGCGTCTTCGTGCCGTTGGCGGTCAGCTCGAGATACTTGGTGAGGGCGCGGTGCACGGTCAGGTCGGGGTAGCGACGGATCGGGCTGGTGAAGTGGGCGTACCCGCTGGAAGCCAGCGCGAAGTGGCCGATCAGCGCGGGTGAGTACTCCGCGCGAGTCAGCGTCCGCAGCACCGCCATGTGCACCGCCGGAGCCGCCGGGCTGCCCTTGGTCGCGTCCAGTAGGGTCTGCAGGTCTTCGCGTGTCGGGGCTTTCGGGATGCGGAATCCGGCGACCTTCACGAACTCGCTCAGGTTCTCCTGCTGCCCGGGAACCGGCTCGGGGTGGACGCGCCGGAGAATCGGGATGTTCAGATCCTCGAACAACCGGGCGAGCGCTTCGTTCGCCTCGACCATGAACATCTCGATGATCGTGTGCGTGTACGCGTCGTCCTCGGGCTCCGCATCGATCATGTGCCCTTCGTCGTCGTAGAGCAGTTCGACCTCGGGCAGGTCGAGGTGGATCATGCCCGCCTCGTGACGCCGGCGCCAGATCCGCCTCGCCAAGGTGTTCATCTCCTTGACCGTGCGGATCAGCTGGTCGGTGTGCTCGGTGTCGGTCTTCGAGTGCTTGCGGGCCTCCTCGGGCTGGTCGTCGATGAGCGCCTGCGCTTCGAGGTAAGTCATGCGCTTGGCCGAGTCGATGACCGTCGCCGCGAACGACTGCCCTCGCACCTTCCCGTTGTCGTCGTAGTCGATGAACACCGACTTGCAGAACCGCGGCACGCCCTCGCTCAGTGAGCAGATGCCGTTCGAGATCATCTCCGGCAGCATCGGGATCACCAAGCGCGGCAGGTAGCAGCTGTTGCCGCGCTCCGCCGCTTCCACATCGATGGCCTTGCCCGCTTTGATGAAATGCGCCACATCCGCGATGTGCACGCCCAACCGCCAGCCCGGGCCGCCGCCGGTGATTTTGTCCATCCGCTCGATACTGATCGCGTCGTCGTAGTCCTTCGCGTCCGGCGGGTCGATGGTGCAGATGAATGAGTTGCGCAGGTCGTAGCGCTCGGCACGATCGAAGCTCTTCTCGCCCTTGACATAGGGTTCCAGTTCGCGATCGAACGCCCGCGTGATCTCGCGCGCTTCGTCCATGACCTGGTCTGGGAACTCGCCGGGCAGGTTGTGGGCCGCGATGACCGCCTCGGTCTCGACATTGGGCTTGCCCGCCTCACCGAGCACCTTGGTCACCACGCCCTCGCCGAACATGTCGCCCTCGGGGTAGTGCAGGATCTCGAAGACGACCTTGTCGCCCTCCGTCACATTCTTGCTCTCGGCATCGCGCAGGACGACCGGTTCGGGCAGCACCTTGCCGTCGGTCCTGGCCCACCACAGGCCTCTCTCGCGGTAGACATTGCCTGTGAAGTTCGACTGCTTGCGCTCGAGGATCTCGATAACCCGCGCGACATATGCGGATTTGCCCGGCTCGGGACGCCGACCGCTCTTGTACACCTGCGCCCGAACTCGATCCCCGGTCAGCGCCTCCATCGTCTGCCCCGGCGGCACGAACAGGTCCCCCTCGCGCGAGACCTCGTCGGGCAGGATGAACCCGAACCCCTTGGGGTGCGAGCGGAAGGAGCCGACGATCTCCGAAGCCACCTGCGGCAGCGCGACCGCGTTGTCCTGGCCCACGAACACGATCTCGCCGTGGTCCTCCAGTACATGCACCGCGTCGATGAAGTCCTTGCGCTCATCGGGCGCGATGCCCAGATCGTCGGCCAGTCGATCCGCCGTCGACGGCTCGTAGCGGTCGTGCTGCAGGTGTTTGATGAGTCGGTCGCGGTAGCGGCTGGGCATAGCTGGCTTTCATGAGCGTTCGAGAACGCCGAAGTCTTGAAGAGTCTGGGAAAGTGAAGACAGTGTACGCGCTGCTGCGCGGGAAATGAAAAACCGCCCCGGTCGAGCCGGGGCGGCGGGTGCGTCAGCGGCGCAGGAGGATCACTCCTTTTCCGCGCCCATCATCTCCAAGTGGCCCGACAGCTTGCGTGCCCGGACCGGGTGCTGCAGTTTGCGGATGGCCTTGGCCTCCACCTGGCGCACCCGCTCGCGGGTGACCTTGAAGATGCGCCCGACCTCTTCGAGGGTGTAGGTGTACCCGTCGCCGATGCCGTAGCGGAGCTTGATGATCTCGCGCTCGCGGTAGGTCAGCGTCAGCAGGGCCTTCTCGATATCGACCTTCAAGAGGTCGCTCGCGGCCTGGCTCGACGGGGCTTCCTGGCGTTCGTCCTCGATGAAGTCGCCAAAGAACGAGTCCTCGCTTTCGCCCACCGGGCGGTCGAGCGAGATCGGGTGGCGGCTGATCTTCATCACCCGTCGCACCTCGGCCACGCTCATGCCGGCAGAGTCGGCCAGTTCCTCGATGGTCGGCTCATGGCCGAGCTTCTGGAGCAGCTGCTTCTGGATGTTCCGCAGCTTGCTCATCGTCTCGATCATGTGCACCGGGATGCGG
>CAZIXS010000139.1:0-5664 GCA_964543335.1 uncultured Phycisphaeraceae bacterium
TCTGAACGGTGCTTCGGCCTACGACATGGCGTCCGGCACCTACGCCGCGACGACTCTGGACAATGTCCTCGTCGACCTCGGCGCCTTCGCCGGCGAAGACATCAACGGCGACTGGACCCTGACCATCACCGACTTCGAGGCTGGTGACAGCGGTTCGCTCGGTGGCTGGACGCTGAACGCCGCCATCCCGACCCCGGGTGCCGCCGGCCTGCTCGGCCTCGCCGGTCTCGCCGCGGTCCGTCGTCGTCGCTAATCAGCACGATCGCCGATCAAGCAAAAGCCCGGTCGAATGACCGGGTTTTTTTTATCGCTTCAATGTCTCCAGCCGGTGACTATCGGATCCTGCACCCCGGAACGCGGACGACCCCGGTTCCCGAAATCAACGGTGAATTCTGGAAATTTCCAGTTGCTTTGCATTGGCTTCCGAGTAGGCTATGGGGACGGTGAATTGCCGTTCATCTGTGCTTCTGGGGATGTTCTGAATGTGAGAGCAGCATCCCCGCAACCAATCGATTCCGGGCAGTGTCTTGCCCGACCATTTCCGCAAGAAGGAGAGAGAAAATGAAGACTCTGTTGACCGCTGGAGCGGTGCTCGCCATCGCCGGTGCCGCCTCGGCCACCGAACTGCAGAATCTGGTGATCATCGACCTGACCGTTCCCAACCAGGTCACCGTCACCGCGACCGATGGTGTGTCGTTCTCGGACGCTTCCGGCTCCGATACGACCGGCATCTACCTCGAGAACTTCTACGCAGCCGCCGGTGGCTCCCTGTTCGCGTCGCTCGTGTCTGGTGATTTCACCAACTTCGAGAACCCGTCCGACAACTCCCCGGAGCTCTTCCGCGCCGGTGGGGGTACCGATCCGGGTCTCAACATCTGGAGCTTCTCGTCCGACTCCACGGTGACCTTCACCGCCGGCGGCCAGGCCTTCACCGGCTCGGCCACCTGGACCCTCGATGCGGACGATTACGCTGACATGATCGCCGGTGGCGAGCGCGGTGGCGACCTCTATTTCCCCGCTGACGAAGCTTCCGACCTCCCCAGCGCCGTACTGCTCGGCACCTGGAACGTGATCATCCCGACCCCCGGCACCGCTGGCCTCCTCGGCCTCGCCGGTCTCGCCGCGGTCCGTCGTCGTCGCTAATCAGCACCCGCTGATCCGCACGATCACATGATCGAACCAGCAGCCCGGTCCTCGGATCGGGCTGCTGTCTTTTTGTACTGATTTGGTATTGGCCGTTGTGCTATCCGTCTCGACGATCGGCGCAGCCGCTCACATCGGCAGGCCGTCGTCGTTCGCGTCGTCCCAGTCCGGCTCGTTCCCGCCACCATCGCGATGGTCCTCCACCGGCCCGGTCCGGGCGCCCGGCGCGAACCCGCCCGGTCGCGGCTCGACGTACGCGCCCGCACCCGGCTCGTCGTGACGAGGGGCCGGCATGTACCCGCCGCTGGACCCCGGCGCCGCGTAGTTGCGGAAGCGCGTGACCCGCGCGTCCCAGCTCATCTTCACCGTGCCCGTCGGCCCGTTGCGCTGCTTGGCGATGATCAGTTCCGCCAACCCGATCTTGTCCGGGTTCTCTTCGGCCCAACTCGGGTCCTGCAGGTGGTAGTACTCCTCGCGATGCAGGAGCGCGATCACGTCGGCGTCCTGCTCGATCGAGCCCGATTCGCGCAGGTCGGCCATGCGCGGCCGGTGCCCCTCGCGCTGCTCCGCGCCACGGTTGAGCTGCGCCAGGCAGATGATCGGCAACTTGAGCTCGCGCGCCAGCGCCTTGATCTGGCGGCTGATCGTCGACACTTCCTGCTGGCGACCCTCACGCGCGGCCGACGGCGCGCTCATGAGCTGCAGGTAGTCGATCACCAGACAGCGCACGCCGTACTGCTTCACCATCCGGCGCGCCTTGGCGCGAAGGTTCATGACGGTCAGGCCGGGTGTGTCGTCGATGTAGATCGGCGCCTTCTCGAGCAGGCCGCACGAGTGCATCAGGTCGGAGAAGTCATCCTTGGAGAGCCGATTCGTTCGCATCCGGTGCGAGTCCACGCCCGAGTGCGCACTCAGAAGACGCTGCACCACCGACGCCTGAGACATTTCCAGACTGAAGAAGCCCACGGGCGTCATGCCGTCGCCTTTGCCCTCGTACCGGGCCCCGCCGAAGGCGATCTGCTCGGTCAGGTTCAGCGCGAACGCGGTCTTGCCCATCGAGGGACGGGCCGCGACGATGATCATCTCACCCGGCTGCAGGCCGCTGGTCATCTCGTCGAGTTCGTAGAAACCCGTCGCCACGCCCGTCACGCTCCGCCCGTCCTGGCGGTCCAGCGACTCCATCACCTCGACCAGCAGGCTCTTCATCGACTGCTGCCCGCCGCTCTCGGCCTGCTCGGCGATCTCGAAGATCGACTGCTCGGCCTTGTCGAGCACGGTGCGAGCGCCGTCGTCGCCGAACTCGCCGGCGTGGTACGCGCTGTAGACGATCTCGCCCGACGCATCGATGAGCCGGCGAAGCTGCCACTTCTCCCGAACGATTTCCGCGTAATAGGGGGCGCTCGCGGCACTCGGCACCGACTGCGCCAGGTTCAGCAGGTAGTCCGTCCCGCCGACATCCTCGAACACATCCCGGTCCTTGAGCGCCTCGGAGAGCTGCACCAGGTCGCCGGATTGCTTGCGGTCGTACAGGCGCACGAGGGCGTCGAAGATCGCCGAGTGGGCCTCACTGTAGAACGCGTCGGCCAAGGGCACGATCTCGATGACATCGCCGATCACGCTGTGATCGAGGATCATCGAGCCCAGCAGCGACATCTCCGCCTCAAGCGAGTGGGGGGGCAACCGGTCAAACAGCTTCTGCAGGTTCCGCTCCTCGGCCTGGAACCGCTTCCTCCCGCGTTCGGGTGCTGTTGTGATGCCGCTGCGCTCGTTCAAGGGATCCCTCCGTGGCTTGGGACGGGTGTTGTACCCATCGCCGGGCTCCGCCCGGTCCAGATGACAGCATATCCGCAACACGAGCGCGTCCCGGCCGCAAAATTAGGGCCGATTTGCCCTATCGTCTGGGCATGAGCATCGACACCGCCCAACAGGACCTTCCCGAGGCCTTCCGCATGGAGGATCGTCTTCCCGACGACCTCCCGGCCGACCCGTTCCCCACCTTCGCCCGGTGGTTCCACGCCGCCCACGATCAGAAGATCCAGCCCAACCCCAACGCGATGACCGTCGCCACCATTGATCCTGACGGCCACCCCTCCGCCCGGATCGTGCTCTGCAAGTACTTGGTCGAGGATCCCGGCTACATCGTCTTCTTCACCAACCGCAACTCCCGCAAGGGCGGCGCCCTCGCCGCCCACCCGCGAGCCGCGGTGGTCTTCCACTGGGACCGCTTCGACAAGCAGGTGCGCATCGAAGGCCCCGTGGTGCAGTCGCCCGAGAGCGAGTCCAACCGCTACTTCGCCAGCCGCTCCGCCGGCAAGCGCATCGGCGCGTGGTCGTCGGACCAGTCGAGGCCCGTTGACTCTCGTGCCACGCTGTTGCAGCAGGTGCGAGACATGCAGTCCCGCTTCGGTGTGGACCCCGACGCAGAACAGGAACCCGACCCCGAGACCGTGCCCCGCCCGCCACACTGGGGCGGCTACCGCATCTGGGCCGAACGGATGGAACTCTGGGTCGGCAACCGCAGCCGCATCCACGACCGTGCCCTCTGGACACGCTCGCTCGAGCCCTCGACCGGCCCCGAAGGCGAAGACTCGTTCACGCCCAGCGCGTGGAGCGCGACGCGCCTTCAGCCCTGATCGTTGCTCTCGATTCGCTCGCCGAATCGCTCCAGCACCCAGCGCGGCACGCCGATATCCCCGACCGTGACCTTCCCGGCCCACTCCGCGCTGTGAGGTTGCCTCAGCCCGGTCTTCATCCCGCCGAGCGTAACCGTTTCGTCGGCGCGGATCGTCGGTGATGCCGTGCCATCTTCGCTGCCAACCGGTTGCCCGCTGTCCGCGTCCATGCCACTGGGCACATCGACCGCAAGCACCGACCAGCCCTCAGCTCGTCGAGCCGCGACCCACTCGACGGCTTCGGCGAAGCGCCCAGACAGCGCCCGGGTCAGGCCACTGCCGAACATCGCATCGACGATCAGGCCGGGTTCGTTGGGCGCTTCCGGCAGGTGCTCAACGAGCCGCAGTGAGCCTGTCGCCTGTTTCGCAAGCCTGCGCAGCACCTGCAGATTGATCGCGGCATCGCCCGAGGAATCGTTACCTGCGAGCAACACGCACTCAACGGCACGGCGCGGCGTATCGAGGTGCAGCAGCCGAGCCAGCGCGAATCCGTCACCGCCGTTGTTGCCCGGACCGGCGAGAATCACCACCGGGCGCGAACGAGGCACCAACCGGCCCGCAGCGTGACGCAGTGCCAACGCCGCGTGCTCCATCAGCAGAATGCCAGGAATGCCCAGTTCCTCGATCGCATAAGCATCGACGCGGCGCATCTGGGACTTTGTGAACACCAGCCCATGCGTGGGTGGCTGCGTCAAGTCGTGGGATTCATCGTCGTGCGTCGGCATGGTCCTGATCGTACCCTACGCCTCGTATGCCCCTCTGGCTGACCATCCTGATCATCGCGTGGTTGTTCGCGTCGCTGGTGACGCTCGTGTTCTACGCCGTCGTGGCCTACCGGGTCGTTGTCTCGACCCTGCGCCTGCCGACGGCCCGCGACGGCATGGCCCTCGCCACGACGATCCATGATTGGCCCGAACTGACCGTCATCATCCCGGCGCACAACGAGCGCGATGTCATCGCCCGTGCCGCGCGTTCGCTGCTCGCCAGCAACTACCCGGACCTCGGCGTGGTCTTCGTGCTCGATCGCTGCACCGATGACACCGAGGCCGTGCTGCGCGAGGCGATCCGCTTGCCCGATGGCACGCCCGATCCGCGCGTCGAGATCATCGTCAACGATCACTGTCCCGACGAGTGGGCCGGCAAGGTGCACGCCATGCACCGGGGCTACCGCGAAGCCAAGCGGCTCGATGCCCAGCGCTCTGCCGATGAAGCGACCTGGGAGCCCAAGGCGGGTGTTGATATCCACGCCCTCGATCGCGGTCTCGTGCTCTTCGCCGATGCCGATACCGAGTTCGACCCGGCCTGCCTGCGCGCGGCGGTCGCGCTGCTCATCGAGCGCGACCTCGATCTGCTGAGTCTGCTCTCCACCCTGACCACCGACGAGTGGTACGAGAAAACCATCCAGCCCGCCGCGGCGTTCGAACTCATCCGCCAGTTCCCGCTCGACCTCGTCAACAATCCCTCCAAGCCACGCAGCTTCGCCAACGGCCAGTTCATGCTGTTCCGACGCGCCGCGTTCGATTCGATCGGCGGGCACGCCGGCGTGAAGAAGGCGCTGCTCGAAGACATCGAGTTCGCACGCATCTTCGGTCGCCCGGATCGCGGGCTCCGTCTTGGGTGCCTGGTCGCCGACGGCATGCTCCGCTGCGAGATGTACCGCACCTACGAGGCCTTCGAACGCGGCTGGAAGCGCATCTACACCGAGGCCGCGATCCGCAATCCACGCAAACTCAGAAGCGCCGGCTGGCGTTTGCTCGCCACCGGAACAATCCTGCCATTGCTTTCGGAATTCGGGTTCTGGGTCGCGCTTACCGTGGTCCTCTGGAGCGGCTGGAACCAGTGGCTGCTG
>CAZIXS010000140.1:0-5617 GCA_964543335.1 uncultured Phycisphaeraceae bacterium
CCATACCGTGGCGGCCCATGTCAACCATGCCACGGATGATGACTTGGGGGCCTTGGCTTCAACGGCAACGACGGTTGTCTACTGTCCGCGGGCGAGTGCGTATTTCCGGCAGCACGAGGCCTTTGGTCCTCACCGGTACCAGGAGATGCTGCAACAGGGGATCAATGTTGCGCTCGGCACCGACTCGGTCGTGAATCTGCCGCCAGACCAATCTGATCGGCTGTCCACGCTTGATGACGCCCGGCTGCTGGTTGGCCGGGATGGGGTACGAGCTGCCCTCACGCTGGGTATGGCAACCTGGCGTGGTGCGATGGCGCTCGGGCTGGATCCGAAGGAGTTCGGTTTCAATGGCGGTCGGGCTGGGCGAATGCTGAAGGGACTCGCGCTGGTCCAGGTCGGAACCGACCGCCGCGGGTTTCCATCGGATTGGGTGATGGCCAGCGAACATCCCGCGCAGCTGGCGCGTCCTATTGGCGTGCAGACAGAGGGTGACGAGGCATGAAGATGGCTCAGCGCAGTCCGAATCCGGAATGCGGACGCCGATCGGGCGTGCTCGCGAGGGCGCTGTGGGCTTTGAGCAGCGTGAGACTGGGGCTAGCGTTGTTCGTCGGCGTGGCTGTTTACGCAGCTCTCGGCACGATCCCTCTCGGACCGTTCTTTGAATTCCTCGGTGGGCAAGCGGAGGCGCCCGCGCCGACTCTCCGATACCTGCCCTGGGTTGATCTGCGCGAGTCGGAGTACTACTCCACTGCTCTGTTCGGTGCGTTGCTGATCGCGATCGTGGCCAACATGACCCTGGCAACCCTGCTTCGGATCCGCTGGGAAATGAAAAAGATCGGCGTGCTCGTCACGCACGCCGGGGTCATCGTGCTGGCTGTCGGGGCACTCATGGCGACGCACAGTCCCCTGAACGCCACGATGGCACTGTTTGCCGATGAACCGACAAGCACCGGTCTGGATCGCAGCCGCACGCTGCTGCGGGCAGGGGCCGACCAGATTGGTGGATCGGAAGGTGCGCAGTGGCGTGTCGATGGGGTCCTGCCCCGGTACGCGGATTTCGGTGTGCCGTGGACGGATGCAGAAGGTGTGATCGAACTTGATGAGCGATGGCGCGTCACCGGGTACGCGCACTCAGCCCGACTGGTGCCAAGGATTGAACAAGGGACTGCCGGTATGCCACCCGGATGGCAGGTGACCGAGCGACTGCGAAGCGGAGAATCTCGCGTCATCGCTCTCGTGGCGAGCAATGCTGAAAATGCTTCGGCGACGCTGAGCAATGGCACGACGGTTCTCGCCGTGGACGGCGCATGGGCTGCAAGTCTTTCCGTAGTTTTTGAAAAGATTCTTGAGAACAGTGATGGTGTCGTACTCATCCAAGTTGATGGGGAAGAGGGTGCTCTTCTGCTGCCGGCGTCTTCCGGTGCCACCGCAACACTCGATACACCGAGCGGCGTGTGGACCGCGGAGTTCCTGGATCGGACTGGGTTCAGTGTTGAGCAGGGGTTCGCGAATTTCCGACTGGATGGTCCGAACTTTGAGCCGGCTACGGTGTTCGCGGCCCCATGGGATCCGGCTCGCATCGGCATGTACGCGCAAAGCGAAGATCGCAGCATCGCGATGGTTGATCTTCCGACGAATATTCGTGTCTTGTACTGTGATCGTCGGGAGGACGCGTTGCTGCTCACTCCGAAGGGCTGGTTGGCGAGCAAGGACAGCGGGGAGGTTCGGCTCGGCACATCCGAACTGCAGGCCGGTTCCGAGTTTAGAATCGACGCGACCACGACCCTGACGGTGGACCGTGTGGTCGATCAGGCGCGGATTGTCGAGGCTCTTGTGCGTGTCCCATTTGTCGAGGACGCGCAGCTCCTGGCCGATCCTCGGCTGGATTCTCTTGTGCGTGTCTCTGATTCGTTGCAAAGCGGATCCGGGCTCGGGACTTGGGTGGTCTTTGATGAGCAGGCTGCTTCGCATCCGGGTTCGAAATTCTATGCATACAGCGCAGCACCATTTGCCATCGAGAATGCCACATTGATCTTCCGTGGTTTCGCGGCAGACCTGTTCCGACGCGGCAGCGTCCCGCGGGATCTGCTGGTCCAACTCGAGATTGTCAAAGACGGCTCGGTTCGTACTGAGACGCTGAGTTTGAACCAGCCGGTACGCGCGACGATCGACATCGAGGGGCGATCTCGACGCGTCCAGTTTTCACTGATCGGTTGGGATTCGGAGGGATGGGAGGCTCGGCAGCAGGATGCCGAGGATCGATTCGCGGGCACCCGATTTGTCATCGTCACCGTGACACAGCGCGAAGGAGTGGGGCTGAGCATCGCCGGTTGCGGCTTGATCCTGCTTGGAGCCGGCATATCAGTTCTCGCTCGCATGAGCCGCAGAACAGCGCGAGTGGGGGACTCGCTGTGAAGTTCCTGACGCGAATCCTTCTGCTGCTCATAGTTGCTGTTCCTGCAGCGCGTGCGCAATCTCCTGCCTTCCTTGATGAAATCGAGGTCAGTTCGATGGAATCACTCGGGGTGAAGCAGGGTGGGCGATTGGTTCCGATCCGAAGCTTCGCGGAGGCCTTCGTGCGCGATGTACACGGTTCAGAGCCCATGCGACTCGCCGATGGCCAGGAGGTGGACTCACTGAAGGTGTTGCTGGAGTGCGTGCTGTACCCCGAGCGTGCGATGGAGTGGTGCACGGTTGGTTCGGACACGCCTGGCGGTCTTCGAATCGCCGGCGAAGCTCTGGAGGAACTGGCCTTCGGTGTCCCGCAAGCCGACGCTCGACAGATCAGTGAGTATGCGATTCTCGAAGCGCGACTCTCGCTCATGGTCTTCGCGTCCGACGAACTATTGCTCCTGCCGAGGGATCAGCAGCTGTGGGGGAGCATGGCTTCGATCCGAGGTGAGCCGCTGGAAGCCCAGCGGGATCGCCTGATTGCCTCCTGGCGCAGCACCGATGTCCCGACGATTCAGTCAGCGCTCGATGATTTCGCGTCGAGCGTTGCAGAACTGCAGCGCACCGCTGGAGTGCAGCGGTGGACACTTCGACTCGAACGTTTCTGGGAAAGTGTTCCGGTCCTGTCGATGTCTGTGGTGGGGTATTTCATCGCGGCGGTGCTGGCAAGTTTCGGGACTCGCCGAGCCGCGATGATCTTTGCGATGGCTGGCTTGTCGGTGCATCTCGGCGGTGTGATGATCCGCGCTCTGGTACTCGATCGTTTGCCGGTTCAGAATCACTATGAATCAATGGCGGTTGTGGCGGCGATGGTGGCTCTCGGAGCGGTGCTGGTCAATCGGCGTCAGACCCACCAAGCGGTGCTGGGTATCGGGACGTTGCTCGCCGCGTTGATGCTCGGAGCCGCGGAGTGGCTGGACATGCCCGGGCGAGTGCTCGAACTGGAAGCGGGCATCCTCTCATCGACCGCGATCCTGAAATACCATGTGTTGACTATTCTTGCTGGATACTCATTGATCCTATTGGGATCCGGGGTTGGTGCGGCGGTGGTCTTCAGACGGCTGCGTGGTGCGACGCTCGATGAGTTGTCCGGGTTGCATCGTCTGCAGACGAGCATCGGCTTCTGGGTGTTCTGGGTGCTCGGACTGGGGATCCTCCTCGGGGCGGTTTGGGCTGATCGGGCGTGGGGGCGATGGTGGGCCTTCGACCCGAAGGAAACCTGGGCCCTGATCACCTGGATGGTCTATCTGGCAATGGTGCATATTCCGGCGTCGAAACTGCCAGCGCACCGACGTCCGGTGGCCGTTGGGTTGATGCATGTGCTCGGTTTGCTGGCGATGCTGTGGACCTACTTTGGCGTGAATCTGCTGATCCCCTCGCTGCATTCCTACGCCTGACCAGCCCGGGTTTGGGCTGAGGGATGGAAAAACTCGGATTTGAGTTGTCCACAGGCTTCTGGCCGATATAGTTTCGTGGCCGATGGTGGCCGTTTCCGGTGCCAATGATGAGCAGTGAGATTGACATCCTCTGGAGCCGCCTGCGGGAACACGCGGGACCCTACCCGCCGCAGGCGTTCATCTTCGTTCAGGAAGGCCTTCGCCATACTTGCGATCGCATCCACGCGATCGACGATGACGGCCCGACCGATGGTTCCCGCCATGTGACTGGGCAGGAGCTCTGCATTGGGCTTCGTGACTTTGCACAGCAACAATACGGCCTGCTCGCCCTGACCGTGCTCAATTCCTGGAATATCCGTCGTACCGAGGACTTCGGCAAGATTGTCTTCGCGATGATCGAGGCGGGCCTGCTCCGCAAGACCGATCAGGATTCGATCACCGACTTCCAGAATGTCTACGACTTTCCGGAAGTCTTCGGAACCACCCACGAACTGTGCTGAGCTGACCTGTCCTCCGGGGTTCTGATCAGGACACCCACCTCTGCGTGGGCTTGGTATTCTCTTGGGCATGAGCGAGCCCCAGAAGACCGACACCCGTCGCGACACGCTTCGTGATCTTGCCAATCGGCACATCTGGGAAATCCAGCCGGTCCGCGACCTGCTGGTTTTTTTCGCGGTGTTCATCTTCTTCTGGCTGGGTGCGAAGCTGTCCATCGTCACCGTGCCGCTTCTGTTGGCGATGCTCATCGCGTACCTCGTCGAACCGCTGGTCCAGAAGGCCACCAAAGTCTCATGGGTCAGCCGGCAGGGGGCTGCCACGGCCATCATCGTGCTCGTGGTGCTGGTGGTCATCGTGCCCGCGACAATCGGTGGGGCCTTCGCGGCTCGCCAGGGCATCGCGACGGCTTCGAGACTCACCGAGAACATCATTCTGCTCGATGATGTGGTCAGCAAAGGGGCCTCCGAAGAAAACCTCGATCGGCTTCCGGGCCGGTTCTGGCAGGGACTGGCAACCCAGTTGGTTCAGATTCGAGAGTCGGCTGAGCGCGTCCGCCAGCGTCGGGAGCAGGGGGTCAACCCGCTTCCCCCGACGGAGAACCCTCCGAGTACTGGGCAGGGGGGTGATGCCACACCTGACATGACCGGCGACCCGGCAGAAGACGCGGCCGGTGAATCACAGGCGGATGATGTCGAAACGCAGGAAGTGTTCATCCCCCCTGCAGAAGCAACCCTCATCTACGGTTTGTTTGAGCAGATCAGTGACTGGGTGACCAGTAATCGGGGGTTGATTGCGCAGCGGTTATCCAGCAGCGGTGCGGATCTGGTCCGTTGGCTGGTCGGCACGATCATGTCTCTTTTCTCGCTCGGTTTTATGGCGTTCCTGACCGCGTTCTTCTTTTTCTTCATCTGCACTGGGTGGGGACGCGTCCGCGCATTTTGGTTCAGCCTGATCCCTGAACGCCGACAGGGGCGGGCCGTTGATTTGCTGGGTCAGATGGACTCGGTCATCGCCGGGTTCGTGCGTGGCCGTCTCACGATCATGCTGATCCAGTGCGTGATCTTTTCGGTTGGGTATCTGATCATCGGGACTCCGGCCGCCATCATCCTTGGAGTGGTGGTTGGTGTGCTGTCGATCGTGCCGTATCTCGCGCTCGTCGGTATCCCGATCTCGATCGTGCTGATGCTGCTCGCCGTCGATCCGTCCGCGGCGGACACATTCCGCGGTCAATGGTGGTGGATTGTGTTTGCACCCATCGGTGTGTACATGAT
>CAZIXS010000141.1:0-5588 GCA_964543335.1 uncultured Phycisphaeraceae bacterium
CGCCCGATCGACTGCGCATGCAGATCGATGAACTCATTGGGGCTCAGATCGCCCTCGTACGAAGCGACCGAGAAGATGCAGTAATCCTCGACGATGTCCCGGAGCTTCGCCCGCTCGATCGCCTCGCGTACCGATTCGAACACCCGCTCCACGCACCGGCGCGAGTGCTGCTGGAGCTTTTCGTTGTCGTATAGCAGCAGTCCAAGCACCGGCAGATCATCCACCGCGCCGTTGAACGGGATGGAGTAGGTCACGAGGATCGCCCCGAAGTCGTAGATCAGCATCTCGACCGACGCCTCGGTGCGGTACCCACCGAGGTCGAGCGCCCCGACATCCACCAGCAGCCGCAGCGGCGCGGGCTGATACCCGAACCACCCCGGCGAAGGCCGGCGACCGCGCACCACCTGATACGGCGAGGCGTCGGTAACCAGCCGCCGAGCTTTCTCCAGATCGACCTGAAATCCGGCGTCGTAGGCGAACATGAACCGGCAGGTGCCGGCGACCGAAACGGATTGACTCAACGAGTCCATGTGGTTCCTTGAGGGAAAGAGGGATGCCAGCGACCATCAAAGTACCCCATTTTCACAGATGCGACGGTCGAAGTGTCAAAATGTCCTGAGGACCACCATCATCAATGGGCATATCCACCCATTGAGGTATCTTTGAAGTGACCCGGAGGAGAGAACTTCCTCGCACGGAGCGAGGGCCGGGCTGTGCGTCGGGGGCAGTGGAGGAGGTTCCGATGAATCGGGCATGTGTTGTGGCGTTGGCGGCAGGTCTCGCGGTTTCGGTCGCTCAGGCGAACGATATCAACTCGTCCACTGCCCGAATCCTCAACACCGCGGGCGATCTGCTCACCCTTGGCTCCGGTCAGACCCTCAGCGGCATCGGGCAGATCAACGCGAACACGCAGATCAACGGCACCCTCTCGCCGGGCCTCAGCGTGGGAACAATGAGCGCCGTCCGCCCGGTCACCCTGGGCAGCACCTCCACCATGCTCTGCGAGTTCAACGACTCAGGCCAATCAGACAAGTTCACCAGCACCTCAACCGTCGAGCTTTCGGGCACGCTCCAGATCTCCTTCATCGAGGGCTACACCGCTTCCAGCCCGCAGGCCTTCGAGATCATCACCACCGGTGCCAACGGCCGCATCGGTCGCTTCGACCAGGTCACCGGCGGCACCCCGCCCTCCCCTCTCGTTACGCGTGTGCTCTACGAATCCAACCGGGTCCGCGTCGGCTTCGTCTGCCCGGGCGATGCCAACCTCGACGGCTCGACCGACCTGGGCGATCTGAACGCGGTCCTCGCGAACTTCGGCACCAACGCCAGTCTCGGCGATGTGACCGGCGACGGCGCCGTCAACCTGGCCGACCTGAACCTCGTGCTCGCCACCTTCGGCACCAACTGCGTCGACTGACCCGCCTCCACAACCCCACCGCGAGCCGCCCACACGGGCGGCTCGTTTTCGTTTTGCCGCGGCGCTTGAAACTGTTGCGGATCGTATAATGCCCTCTCCCGCTCCCGAGAGGAGCCTCAGGTGATTCCCCGCCGCCGCCGACCCATCAACCTCAATCTCGACATCGGCCCCCAGCCCGACGACTCGGCCTGCGGGCCGACCTGTCTGCACGCCGTGTTCCGCTACTACGGCGATGACTGCACGCTCGACGAGGTGCTCGAGAGCGTCGTCCGCGTGCGGGCCGACGACACCAACTACCCCGGCACCCTTGCCGTGATGCTCGGCAACGCCGCCCTCCGCCGTGGCTATCAGGCCTCGCTGTTCACCTTCAACCTGCAGGTCTTCGACCCGACTTGGTTCGACGGTTCCGATGCGCCGGGCGACCCCAAGCTTCTCGAAGCCAAACTCCGCGCGCAGATGCAGGCCAAGGCCGGCCTCGATCCGCGCTTCGCACCGGCCACCAACGCCTACCTTGAGTTCCTCGATCTGGGGGGATTGGTCCACTTCCGCGACCTGTCTTCCGGCCTCCTCGCCTCTTCGATCCGAGCCGGCTACCCCGTGCTCACCGGCCTGAGCGCGACCTACCTCTACCGCTGCGCCAGAGAATTCGGTCCCGAAGACGATTACGACGACATCCGAGGCACCCCCTCCGGCCACTTCGTGGTCCTCGACGGCTACGACCCCGCCCGACGCCTCGTCTCCGTCGCCGACCCGCTCGCCGACAACCCCGCCATGCTCGATCACAAATACACCGTTCCCATGTCCCGCCTCGTCGCGGCGATCATGCTCGGCGTGCTCACCTACGATGCCAATCTGCTGATCATCAAACCGCCGCGCGAGAAACGAAAGCGCTCATGACTTCCCTGATCGTGGTCGACAATCCCAAACGCTGGAACCTGCACATCGACGGTGCCGAGGTCGTCTCTTCACGCGACTACCTCACCGGAGCCGTCCCCGTCACCGAGCCCGGCGCCAAAGTCTTCAACCTCTGCCGCTCCTACCGCTACCAGTCGGCGGGCTATTACGTCTCGCTGCTCGCAGAAGCGCGCGGCCAGCGCCCGCTCCCGGCCATCAGCGCCATTCAGGACCTGAAGCTCACCCCGGTGGTCCGGTTGGTCTCGCAGGAACTCGTCGAACTCGTGCAGACCAGCCTGCAGCGCATCAAGTCCGAAGAGTTCGAACTGAGCATCTACTTCGGCCGCAACATGGCCAAGCAGTACGACAAGCTCGCCAACGCCCTCTTCAACGCCTTCCCCGCCCCCATGATCCGCGCCCGCTTCGAGCACAACGGCGTCTGGCGACTCGCCGGCGTCCGCGCCATCGGCCTCGGTGAAGTGCCCGAGTCGCACCGACCGTTCCTCGTCGAGCAGGCCGAGAAATCCCTCAAACGCGCCCCACGGAAGGCCAAAGCCGAATCCGCCTTCCGTTTCGATCTCGCCATCCTCCACGACCCGAACGAGGCCATGTCGCCCTCCTGCCCCGACGCCCTCAAGCGGTTCATTCGGGCTGGCGAGTCCATGGGCATCCGTTGCGAACTCATCGAGAAGGATTCCTACGGGCGTCTCGCCGAGTTCGACGGCCTGTTCATCCGCGTCACCACCGCCGTGAATCACTACACCTACCGCTTCGCGCGGCGCGCCGCCGCCGAAGGCCTCGTCGTCATCGACGACCCCGTCTCCATCGTCCGCTGCACCAACAAGGTCTACCTCGCCGAAACCCTCGCCCGCCACCGCATCGCCACCCCCAAGACCGTGACCTTCGCCAAGGACGGCGCCGCCGCCGTCCCCGGTGAGGTCGGTCTGCCCTGCGTGGTCAAAAAGCCCGACAGCTCCTTCTCCGTCGGCGTACTGAAGGCTGGTGACGAAGCCGAGTTCAAGGACATCACCGACCGGCTGTTCGAAGAAACCGACCTGCTCGTTGCGCAGGAGTTCGTCCCCACGGATTTCGACTGGCGCATCGGTGTGCTCGGGGGTGAACCGCTCTACGCCTGTCGCTACTTCATGGCCTCCGGACACTGGCAGATCGTCAAACGCGAAGACGACGGCGAAGTCGCCAGCGGCGAGTGGCAGACCGTCCCACTCTCGGAAACACCCGACAGCGTCGTCAAGCTCGCCACCCGCACCGCCGAACTCATCGGCGACGGGCTCTACGGCGTCGACATCAAAGTCGTCCGAGGCAAACCCGTCGTCATGGAGATCAACGACAACCCCAACCTCGACAGCGGCGTCGAGGATCAGGTCATCGGCAACCGCCTCTATGAACGCATCATGAACCATTTCCTCGTTCGCATGGAAGCCCGCCGCTCATGAACCACTCCGCCCCCGTCGCCAGCTGGTCCTACCCCCGCGCCGCCTTCACCTGCACCGGCGTCGAGCTCGAATACATGGTCGTCGATCGCGAGACGCTGAACGTTCGACCGATCGTCGATGAACTATTCAAGTCGATCACCGGCTCCTTCGACTCGGACATCCCGCCGTTCGCCGATACGCCGAACATCTCCTGGTCCAACGAGCTCGCGCTGCATGTGGTCGAGCTCAAGACCGACGAGCCCGCCGCCGCGCTCGAAGGTGTCGCCGAGCAGTTTCAGGCCAATGTGAACCGTGTCAACGCGCTGCTCGAACCCTTCAATGCCCGCCTGCTCCCCGGCGCTGTGCACCCTTGGATGGACCCCATCGAAGAGATACGCCTCTGGCCCCACGAGGCCAATCCCATCTACGAGGCTTTCGACAAAATCTTCAACTGCAAAGGCCACGGCTGGGCCAACCTCCAGAGCACCCACATCAACCTGCCCTTCGCCAACGAGGAAGAGTTCGGCCGCCTCCACGCCGCCATCCGCCTCGTGCTCCCGCTGATCCCGGCGCTCGCCGCCAGCTCGCCCATCCTCGACGGGCGGTGGAGCCCCATCGCCGACCAGCGCCTCGAGGTCTACCGGCGGAATTCCGCGAAAATCCCGCAGGCCGCAGGTCTGGTCATCCCCGAGCCGGTCTTCACTCGCGCCGACTACGAGAACACCATCTTCAAACCGCTCTACGCCGCACTCAAGCCCCACGACCAGGCGGGCATCCTGCAGCACGAGTGGGCCAACTCGCGCGGCTGCATCGCCCGCTTCATGCGCGGCTCCATCGAGATCCGCCTCGTCGATATCCAGGAATGCCCCAAAGCCGACCTCGCCGTCGTCGCCCTCATCACCGCCGCCGTCAAGGCCATGTACGAAGAACGCTGGATCCCCTACGAGCAGCAGAAGGCCTTCGCCGTCAAACCGCTCCACGAGATCCTGCTCGATACCATCCGCTACGCCGAGCGCACCCGAATCTTCGGCGAGTCGTTCATCGGCGCATTCGGCATGACCGGTTCCACCGGCTGGGCCGGTGACATCTGGATCCGCATCTTCGAGGAGCTGCTCGCCGAGCATCACGAGTTCGCGCCCACACTCCGCGCGATGCTCTCGCACGGCACGCTCTCCACGCGCATCAACAAATCCATCGGCCGCTACCCCGACCGCACCCAACTGCACCACATCGCTTCCGATATGGCCGACTGCCTGAGCCAAGGCCGCCTCTATGGCGTCTGAACCGCTCGCGCTGCTCCTCACCTGCGAACACGCCGGCAACCAGGTGCCGCCCGAGTACGAACACCTCTTCGCGTCACCCGAAGCCCAAGACCTGCTCCGCTCCCACCGCGGCTGGGACCCAGGTGCACTCCCGGTGGCCATCGACCTCGCGCTGCACCTCCCCGCACCGCTTGTGTCCTGCGTGACCTCGCGCCTGCTCGTCGAAACCAACCGCTCGCTCCACGCACCCGACCTCTTCTCGGCATTCACGCGCGACCTGCCCCAGAGCGAGCGCGACCGGATCATCGAGCGCTACTACTGGCCACACCGCAGCCGCATCGAGCAGTTCATCACCGTTCTCACCGGCAGAGCCCAGCGTGTTCTCCACCTGGGCGTGCACTCCTGCACCGACGAACTCCACGGCAGCCGGCGCGAGTTCGAACTCGGCCTGCTTTTCGACCCGCAGCGCACCTTCGAACAGCAGGTCGTGAACCACATCACCGAGTGCTTCGCGCGCGAGTACCCGCACTACCGCGTGGTGCACAACCAGCCCTACCTCGGCACCGACGACGGCCTCACCAC
>CAZIXS010000142.1:0-5563 GCA_964543335.1 uncultured Phycisphaeraceae bacterium
GCCCGCTGCGCCTGGTCCGAAACCCCAAGCGCAGCTACTGGTCCACGCTGATGCACAAGATGCTCTGGGCGGCCCAGCCGGGCCAGAACGGCGAGATCGCTCCGGAAGACAGCGAGTAAAGCACCCGGTCGGGCACCGGCAAAACCCGCTCAACGCGGGTACCATCGGCCCCCCATGATCGACCTCAAAGCCCTCCGTGAGAACCCCGACCGCTTAAAGCTCGGCGCCCAGCGCAAGGGCGTGAGCGTGGACATTGACCGCGTCCTCGAACTGGACACGCACATCCGCTCCCTGACCACCGAGCGGGAGACTCTCAAGGCCGAGCAGAACCGCCTCGCCAAGGAGAGCGGTCCGACCATCGGCCAGCTCATGGGCAAGATGAAGGCCGCCAGCGGCGACGAGAAGGCCGCGATCGAGGCCGAGGTCGCCGAACTCCGCGCGAGGCCCGCCAAGCTCAAGACGCAGGTCAGCGTGTTCGAGGAACAACTCGCCCTGCTCGAACCGGAACTGCGGGACCTGCTGCTGCAGATCCCGCTGCCGCCGGACGACGATGTCCCGGTCGGCACCAGCGCCGACGACAACATCGAACTCTCAACCTGGGCGCCCGAGGGTTACGACCTGAGCAAGTCGTTTGAAGCCAACCGCGGCTTCGCCCCCAAGACGCACATCGAACTCATCGAGTCGCTCGGGCTCGTCGACTTCGAGCGGGGCGTGAAGGTCGCCGGGACCCGCAGTTATGTCCTCACCGGCGACGGCATGCGCCTGCACCAAGCCATCCTGCGCTACGCCTTCGATCGCATGGTCGATCACCACGGCTTCACGCCCATGAGCGTGCCCGTGCTGGTGCGCGGCGAGGCCATGGAGGGCACCGGCTTCTTCCCCGCGGGCCGGGACCAGACCTACCACATCGAGGAATCCAAGCGCGGCGCGGGGCACGACATGTTCCTCACCGGCACCGGCGAGGTCGGGCTGATGGGCCTGCACGCCGACGAGATCCTGGACAAGGCCGATCTGCCCCTGAAGTATGTCACGGTCAGCACCTGCTTCCGGCGCGAGGCCGGGGCGGCCGGGCGCGACACCGCCGGGCTGTACCGCATCCACCAGTTCGACAAGGTTGAGCAGGTGGTCATCTGCGAGGCAGACGAGCAGGCCAGCCGCGACTGGCACCGGCAGATGATCAGCATCGTCGAAGACCTCCTCCAGTCGCTCGGCCTGCCCTACCGCCTGCTCCAGTGCTGCACGGGCGACCTCGGCGTGAAGAACGCCGACATGATCGACATCGAGTGCTTCATGCCCGGGCGCGGCGACCTCGATGCCAACGGCCGCCCGACCGGCGCGTTCGGCGAGACGCACAGCGCTTCGCGACTGTACGACTTCCAGTGCCGCCGCCTGAACATGCGCTACCGCGAGGAGAGCGAAGACGGCAAGAAGCAGACGGTGTTCTGCCACTCGCTGAACAACACGGTCGCCGCGAGCCCGCGGATCCTCATTCCGATTCTGGAGATGTACCAGAATGAGGATGGGTCGGTGACGATTCCGGAGGCGCTGCGGGGGTATATGGGTGGGACAGAGCGGCTGGGGTAAGTGAGCCCTATTGCAGGATCATGCGCTGGGCATAGGCATCCATGTCGTCATACGGCTTGGGCAACCTGTAGTATGGCTTGTTCAGTTCATCGACCCTGTCCCATAGGTCAAGATCGATGCCGATGTTGTTTCGCTCTTCCCAATCACGCGGGAAGTCCTTACCGAATGGTGCCATCGCCTCACGCAACAGACTCGCAATGTCATCACGACCAATCAGTCTGAAGCTTTCCTCGGCGGCGGGTGCGAATTTACCCGTTGAGTTGACGAATAATTGGCTAAAGCCACCGTTACAGATTTCGGCGTCGCAGTAGTGCATCGCGTATAATCGGAAGGCGTACATGGGAAAACTTGGGTTTGGCAACCCATCGCATTTGCCCAGGCTGTCGTAGAAGGGCTCAATGGCGTCCCAGTAGTTCTCGATCACCACTCCGGCCCGCCCGAGTACCGCCCGTAGATATCCGCCATCGCCTGCACCATCTCGCCGAGGGTGCAGCCGTCGTGGGCGCCCTGGATCAACTGCGGCATGACATTGGCGTTGTCCTGGCAGGCCTGACGGATCGCGTCGAGCGACTTGTTGACCTTGGCATCGTCGCGGTTCTTCTTGAACGCCTCCAGACGGTCAACCTGATCGATCTCGACCTGGTGCGGGATCTCGAGGATGTCGATCGGGCGTCCTTCCTCGGTGTCCACATATTCGTTGACGCCGACGATGATCCGGTCGCCCGCCTCGCACTCCTCGCTGAAGCGGTACGCCGCCTCGGCGATCTGGCGGCGGAAGTAGCCCTTGTGGATGCCCTGCACCACGCCCTGGCCGTAACCGTTCTGCTTGCCGTAGGCCGGGTGCTCGGCGTTGTCACCGGTGAAGCGCTCGCGGGTGGGCTTGGAACCGAGGCCCATGCGGTCGATGTCGTCGATGTAGTTGAGCGCTTCGGCTTCCATCTGGTCGGTCAGGGCCTCGATGAACCACGAGCCGCCCAGCGGGTCGGTGACGCGGGTGACGCCGGTCTCGTGGGCGAGGATCTGCTGCGTGCGGAGGGCGACGGTGACCGCCTGCTCGGTGGGCAGGCCGAGGGTCTCGTCCATCGAGTCGGTGTGGAGCGACTGGCAGCCGCCGAGCACGCCGGCCATCGCCTGGTAGGCGACGCGGACGATGTTGTTGAGCGGCTGCTGCTCGGTGAGCGAGCACCCTGCGGTCTGGACATGGGTCTTCATGTACCAGGCCTTGGGGTTGGTCGCGCCGTAGCGGTCCTTCATCACCCGCGCCCAGATGCGCCGCGCGGCCCGCAGCTTGCAGATCTCCTCAAAGAACTCGTTGTGCGAGTTGAAGAAGAACGACAGACGCGGCCCGAACTCGTTGATGTCCATGCCGCGCTCAAGGCAGGCCTCGACATACTCCATGCCGTCGCGCAGGGTAAAGGCCAGCTCCTGCGTCGCGGTCGATCCGGACTCGCGGATGTGGTAGCCGGAGATCGACACCGAGTTCCACTTGGGCATGTTCTTGGACTGGTACTCGATGGTGTCGACGACCAGCTTGACCGAGGCCTCAGGCGGGTAGATGTACTCGTTCTGGGAGTGGAACTCCTTGAGGATGTCGTTCTGCAGCGTGCCGCCGAGCGAGGCGATGTCGATCCCCCGCTGCTGGGCCATGGCGATGTACATGGCCCAGATCACGCAGGCGGGGCCGTTGATGGTCTGGGAGACGGTCACCTCGTCGATCGGGATGTCGGCGTAGAGCCGGTGCATGTCCTCGATCGTGTCGATGGCCACGCCGCAGCGACCGACCTCACCGGCGGACAGCGGGTCGTCGGAGTCGCGCCCCATGAGCGTCGGCAGGTCGAAGGCGGTGGAAAGACCGGTGTTCGCGGCGGTCTTGGTCTTGGCCTGCTGCAGCAGGTACTTGAAGCGCTTGTTCGTGTCGTCGGCCGAGCCGAAGCCGGCGAACTGGCGCATGGTCCACAGGCGGGTGCGGTAGCCCTGCGGGAAGATGCCGCGCGTGTAGGGGAAGGCGCCGGGGGCAGGCAGGTCGCGCTCGATGTTGTGCAGGGCGGTGATCTGGCTCGGCTCGACCGCCGCACCGGGGCCGTAGGACGGGTTCAGGACGAGGCCGGAGATGGTGACGGCCTGCGGGTCGATCGGGTTCTGGTCGATCGTGACGCGTCCGGTCGAGTCGGTGGAGATGTTGGGGCCGCTGAGGTGCGTGGTCATGAGCAGAGGTCCTTGGCGAGAGCCGTGGCGAATCCTGAGTTGGCAGGGTGCCCTATGATAGGGATTCCGGGGCGATTTTCCCACGATTTCGACCCGCAAGCGGAGATCGCCGGATTCTCTGCCACCTCGGAGGCAGCCCGTAGAATGGCGCCCGATTGACCAGCACCCTTCAGACCTCAGGAGGACGGATGTCCACCTCGACCGCTTCCAACGCTTCCGCCGAACCGGGGCTGAGCCCCTTCTCGATCGGCTCACGCACCTTCACCAGCCGCCTGATCGTCGGGACGGGCAAGTATTCCGATAACTCGGTCATGAAACAGGCCTTGGATGCCTCCGGGGCCGAGGTGGTCACCGTCGCGGTGCGCCGGGAGCGTCTGTTCAACGAGCGGGGCGAGTCGTTGCTGGATTTCATCGACACCGACCGGTACACGATCCTGCCGAACACCGCCGGCTGCTTCACCGCCGAGGACGCGGTGCGGGTGTCGCGTCTCGGGCGGGAACTGCTTGAGCAACTGGGCAATCCTGGCGCCTCGTGGGTGAAGCTGGAAGTGCTGGGCGACAAGAAGACCCTGCTGCCCGACCCGGTCGGGACGATCGAGGCCTGCCGCGAGCTGGTGGCCGACGGGTTTGAGGTGCTGTGCTACACCTCCGACGACCCGATCAGCGCGCAGCGCCTCAAGGAAGCGGGCGCGACCAGCGTGATGCCCGCCGGCTCTCCCATCGGCTCCGGTCAGGGCGTGCTCAACCGCAACAACATCCGCCTGTGCCTCGACCTGCTCAAGGGCGGCGAGGCGGCGATCGACTCCAAGCCCGGCGATGCCGAGTACCCGGTCATCGTCGATGCGGGCGTCGGCTCGGCTTCGGATGTCTCGGTGGCGATGGAACTCGGCGCGGACGGCGTGCTGCTGAACACCGCGATTGCCCACGCGAAGGACCCCGTGATGATGGCGCACGCGATGCGCAAGGCCTGCGAAGCGGGTCGGCAGAGTTATCTCGCCGGGCGGATCGCCAAGCGGCTGTACGCGACGGCGAGTTCGCCCTGGGAGGGTGTGATCAGTTATATCCCCGGGGAGTGAGGGAGTTCTGATACACCGGGTGGCGTGGTCTCCGCGCAGCGGAGCCCACGACGGACCTTCCGGACGGACGGAGTGTGGTGCGGGAACGAGCCGCGCCTGATCGCCTTGTGTCGTCCGCGTGGCCTTCGCTTCGCTCCGACCACGGCACCCAACGCGGCACCTTAGGCCGGTCGAATCCCCCGGTAGAACATCTGCACCCGCTCGGCCTGCTGCTTACGCACCGTCTCGAGCGTCAGGCGCGGGATCCTGTACCCCGCGTCGGCATCGTCGCTCGCCTGATCGCGCGTCGTGTTCTGGCAGTGCTCGCTGATGCACTGGTACATGAGTTTGAACGCATCGCGCGGCTGGTGCATCTGGTCGAGGGCATCGACGATGTCCTGCCGGCTCACATCGCTGGCGAACAGGTCCACCAGGGACATCTTGCCATCGCCCTCGACGCGGCAGGCGTTGAGCCTTGCGCTGCACAGGTCGTAGAGCATCGAGCCCGTCCAGGTGAGCCGCTCGACCAGACTCTGCTTGTCGAGGCGGGCCTCCTGGAAGAACGCGCTCGATTCGCGGAACAATTCGTGTCGCAGTTCCAGCGGCAAGAGCGCCTTCACGCCGATCCGCGGCATCTGCAGGAACTTGTTGTTGAGCAGGGGCCAGACCACGGGGCGCATCCGTTGCGGGTCGCCGCTGATGAGCGTCGGTTCGTCCAT
>CAZIXS010000143.1:0-5444 GCA_964543335.1 uncultured Phycisphaeraceae bacterium
CCACCGCGGACAAGCCGCGCCCCGAGTCGATTGATGCCGCGATGCGCTCGCTGGCTTCAACGGGGTGGACGCCCGAACGCCTGACGCAGGAGGTGATCCGCAAGATTGATGTGCAGCCGACGCTGACCGCACACCCGACGGAGAGCCGGCGGCGCAGCATCATGGACAAGCAGCTCCAAATCGCGCGATCGCTGGTGCGCCTCCGCCGGGAGGACCTGCTGCCGAGCGAGCGATCGGAACTTGAAGCGCGGGTGTCGCGACTGGTCTCGCTGCTGTTGGTCACTGATGAGGTTCGGGCCAAACGACTCGAAGTGCCCGACGAAGTCCGCAACGGGTTGTACTTCCTTACCAACTCGATCTGGGAAGCCGTGCCCCGTCTGATGCGAGACCTTGCCGCAGCGGCTCGCTCGGTCTATGGCGAAGAGGGCGAGCGGATCGCGATGGCCGAACTGCCCGCGCTGATCCGCTACCGGTCCTGGATCGGCGGCGACCGCGACGGCAACCCGAAAGTCACGCACGAGGTCACCCGGCGCACGCTCGCGATGCACCGCCAGGCCGCGGCCGATCTCTGGAACACGGAACTCGAAAAACTCGAACGCCTGCTGAGCATCAGCGAGCGCCGGGTCGCGGTGCTCCCGGAACTGCTCGAAGCCATCGTACGCGACGGGGAAGACCTGATCGGCAACCTCGATGAGCTGGAACACCGGCGTCGCGAACCGCTGCGCATCCGTCTGATGCAGATGCGCGGGCGCATCGCTCGCGATCCTTCGTATTCCACAGCGGACCTGCTCGCCGATCTGCAACTCCTGCGTCGCGCGCTGCATCACGCCGGGCTGGGCCATGTCGCTGATGAGGGGCCGCTCGCAGACGCGATCGTCCGAGCCCGGGTGTTCGGGCTGCACCTGGCCACGCTCGACATCCGCCAGCACAGCAAGGTGCACGAGGCGGCACTCGCCGAGCTGCTCAAGCTCGCGGGGGTCACCGAGGATTACAGCGCTCTGGAAGAGGCCGAGAAGGTCGATCTGCTGCGGCGCGAGCTCGCGCAGCCGAGGCCACTGCGCCCGCACGGCTCGCCGGTCAGCGAGCAGACCGGTGAACTCCTCTCGGTGCTGCGCACGGTCCGTGAGGCCATCGAGCGGGATCCTGTGGTGGTGCGTTCCTACATCATCTCGATGACGCACGACATCAGCGACATGCTCGAGCTCATGCTGCTGATGAAGGAAGAAGGCCTCGTTCGCCCTGCCAGCGCCGATCAGCCCCCCATGAGCATGCTCCGCCTCGTCCCGCTCTTCGAGACGATCGATGACCTCGAACGCGCCCCCGGACTCATGCGCGAACTGCTCCAGGATCCGCTGTACCGCCAGTTCCTCGATGCCATGCCGACACGCACCGAACTCCCGCTGCAGGAAGTCATGCTCGGCTATTCCGATTCGAACAAGGACGGCGGTTTCCTCATGGCCAACACCGCGCTGCTGCTGGCCCAGCGCGACGTCGCCGAGGCCGTCCGTGAGTGTGGTGTCGATCTGCGATTCTTCCACGGTCGAGGCGGCACCATCGGTCGAGGCGGCGGGCGCGCCGGGCGAGCCATCCTCGCCGCACCCGCCGCGGCCCGCACTGGGCGCATCCGCTTCACCGAGCAGGGCGAAGTCATCTCCTTCCGTTATGCCCTCCCCGAGATCGCGCGTCGCCACCTCGAGCAGATCCTCCACGCGTCGATGCTCGGAACGGCCAGCCGCGATGATGATCCGCCCATGAGCGCGGACCTTGAGCGTGTGCTCCGAGAGGCGTCTCGCCATTCGATGCAGGCCTACCGCTCGCTGATCGATGACGCCCGCTTCTGGCCCTGGCTCATGGCGGCCAGCCCCGTGCCGCACATCGGGGCACTGCCGATCGCCAGCCGGCCGATCTCGCGCGCCAAGGGTGGCGAACTCACCTTCGATTCGTTGCGCGCCATTCCATGGGTGTTCAGTTTCAACCAGATGCGTATGCTCGTGCCCGGCTGGTATGGCGTCGGAACCGCCCTGGCGTCGCTCTCGCCCGAGGACCTCGACACCTTCAAGCAGGCCTGCCGCGAGCGCGAATCCATCTCGGCTGTCATGGATAACGCCGCACAGGAACTTGCCCGGGCTCGCATGCCCATCGCCCGGCGCTACGCGCTGCGAGCCCCCGAGGGGCAGGCGATCTTCGAAGCGGTCCGGAGCGAACACGAGCGGGCCGCATCGATGATCCGCTCGGTTACCGGACGCGACAGCGTCCTGTCCCACTCCCCGGCGATCGCCCGGAGCATCGCCCACCGCAACCCCTGGACCGATGTCCTGAACCTGTGCCAGATCGAACTGCTCAGGCGGCACGCCGAAGCATCGGAGGAGGATCGCGAGGCCCTCAAGCCGCTGCTCTTCGCGAGCATCAACGCGATCGCCGCGGCGATGCAGTCCACGGGCTGAGGCCATTTCTCGTCCAAACCAAGGATTTGTCTTGGAAAGAGCACGGTTTCGGATACCCTCAGAATTCCCAAGGAGGTAGCCATGAAGCGATGGTGTGTTCTTCTACTGATTGGCCTGGTGCCCCAGCCCGCTCTCGCCTTCGAGCCCGACCCCGACGCCGAGGAGATCCGGGAAGCTCTGGAAGAGTTCAGACAGCTGCCGCCCGAAGTTCTCGAGGACATGCAGCGGCTCATGCGTGACATCGGCCAGCAGTCCGACGACGGCATGGAAGACGCCGCACGCCATGTGCTCGAAACCTGCTACGACGCCAGCACCCGTGAAGAAGTCCAGCAGCTCGTCGATGAGGCGTATTGGGAGTACTACGACCAGTACTCCGGCTTCGACGCCGACGCCACGATCGAGCGCCTCACGATCGAGGCGCTGCTGACGAATCCGGCGTTCCGCAGGGGCAGCGTGGCCAGAGCCGGCGCGATTGATCTGCTCGTCCTCTGCGACGATCCCTTCAACGAGACGGCGCCAAAGTTCTCAACCGAGCTCGTGCAGATCCTGTCCGAGGAATTCGCGCTGCGCGATGTCTACACCGTCCGGATGATGATCCGCACCTTCGCCCGGCGCCTCCAGCCCGCGGACAAGCTGCTCTGGTACCAGATCCCATCGGAGCAGCTCCGCAGCGCCGATGTGCAGGAGGTCTGGCAGTCGTTCGGACTGTTCGATGCGCTCGGTGTGCTGTCCCGCACTGATGAGCTCTACATCCGCACACTCGTCGCCAAACCCGAGATCGACGCCAAGGAACTGTGGAAGCAGCTCGACGAACCGCTCGAAGTCCGGCGCATCCTTCCGTACACGCAGTGGGACCGCACCATGTTCCGCGCCGAAGCCGTCGCCACCATCCTGAGCAACTCGCGCGATGCCGAGGCTGCGATTGAGTTCATCGACTCGCTCCGCGGGCGTGCTCGGATCGACGCCGCCCGTGGCATCGTCGACGCCCTCTGGACCCACGCCGACCACGATTTCGAGGAGAGCATCTCTCCCTTCGCCGCTGAGCAGTGGACCCCCGAACGATTCACCCGGCTCTTCGATGTCCTCGATTCCATCCTGCTGGACCCGCGTGCGCGACTGATCGTCGGCACGGAGTTCGCCAACGATGAGTGGGGGGACGGAGAGTGGTACTACGAATCGGTCGTCGGCGATCTGGTTGATCTCTACGACTCTCCGATCGAGGTCGTGGCCAAGCGATCGATCGCGATCTCCAAACTGGCCGCCGGCATGCACGCGGGTGAAGAAGCGGTGCGCATCGTCGAGCAGTGGCTGAAGGAGCAGAGCGAAATGGAGATGTGGTAAGCCGCGGCACTCTCACCAGAGTCTAGGCCCGCAGTTACCATGCCCCTGCCATGTCCGATCAATCGCAAACCACCGACAGAGACGCCACCCTCGACAGCCTGCGTGAGGCCCTCGCGGGGCATCACGCGCTGGTCTGGATCCCGACCGAGGACGAGGAGCACATCCGCTCGCTCATCACCGCCGAACTCGCCGGTGCCGTGAACCGCCCGTTCCATTCCTGGAGCGCCACCAAGGGCCTGGCCCCCGCCCTGTTCGAGGATGAGCGGTCGCTTCCGAACACCGAGCACCCCGCCGCGGCCTTGGTCCGCACCGCGCAGGAGATCCACACCGGCGGCGTCACCGTGTTCTGCGACCTCATCGAGCATCTGGGTGATGCCCGCACACTGCGCGCACTCCGGGAAGCCGTGCGCTCGGCCTCGCAGCGTCGCGCCACCATCGTGATGATCGATCACGCCGGCGAGCTCCCCGGCGCGGTGGCCGACGAGGCGTTCGTCTTCGAGCCGAAGTACCCGAGCGAGGCCGAGATCGAAGCCATCCTGCGCCGGACCGTCAAGAGCCTGAACGCGCAGGGCGTGGTCGAACCCGAGGTGACGCGAGCGCAGTTCGACGCCATCGTCAAGAACCTGCGAGGTCTGAGCCGCAAACAGGTCGAACGCGCCGTGACCCAGGCGTGCCTCGACGACGGCCGGTTCGATGTGCAGGACATTGCCGGACTGATCGAGATCAAACAGAACCTGATCTCCCGGGCACGAGGCGGCAGCATCCTCGAATTCGTCAAAGCCCCGGCCAGCATCGATGAAATCGGTGGGCTCACCCACCTTAAGCATTGGCTGCACCTCCGGCGCAACAGCGCGTCGGACCGCGCTCGAGAGTTCGGCCTCTCCTCCGCGCGAGGCGTCCTGCTGCTGGGTGTGCAGGGTGCCGGCAAAAGTCTGTGCGCCAAAGCCATCGCCACCGCTTGGCAGCAGCCGCTGCTCAAACTCGATCCCGGCGCGCTCTACAACCAGTATGTCGGCGAGTCCGAACGCCGCCTGCGCGATGCGCTGCACAAGGCCGAACTCATGTCGCCCGTTGTCCTCTGGATCGACGAGATCGAAAAGGGCTTCGCCAGCGCCGCCTCCCAGAGCAATGACGGCGGCCTCTCCAAGCGTATGTTTGGCACCCTGCTCAACTGGATGCAGGAGCACCGGGCCCAGGTCTTCCTCGTGGCCACCGCCAACGACATCGAAGCACTCCCGCCCGAACTGCTCCGCAAGGGCCGCTTCGACGAGATCTTCTTCGTGGACCTCCCCGGCCCCGACGCGCGCCGACGCATCTTCGAGATCCACCTCAACCGACGCAAACGAGACCCCAGAAACTTCGATCTCGAGCGGCTCGTCCAGCGCTCCGACGGCTTCAGCGGCGCCGAGATCGAACAGGCCGTGCTCAGCGCACTCTACAACGCGTTCGCATCGTCCTCCGATCTCACGACCGAGGGCATCATGCAGTCGCTCGACACCTCGCCACCGATCTCCGTGACCATGCGCGAAAAGATCGCCGCACTCCGGCGATGGGCCGAAGGCCGCTGCGTCCCGGCAGGATGAAGCATGGGTTTACTCGGGTGGCATGGCCATGCAAAGCATGGCTATGCGGATTTCTGTATCCCCAGAACAACGAGCA
>CAZIXS010000144.1:0-5395 GCA_964543335.1 uncultured Phycisphaeraceae bacterium
ATCCACAGCACCAAGGCCAAGGTGAAGAACCAGACGGTGATGTGCCTCGTCAGCGAGCTCGTGGATGGCGAACCCCTCGACCGGCTGAGGCGCAGGAAGCCCGGCAAACGCTTCGACCTCTTCGAGGCCATGCATGTGCTGCACGCGATGGCGGTCGCGCTCGAACCGATCCACAAGGCCAGGGCCTACCACGGCGACATCCATTCCGAGAATGTCCTCGTCCGCAGATGCGGCATCGACTTCAATGTCCGCCTGCTCGACCTCTGGGACTGGGGACGCTGGTCGAAAGTCCAGGTCGCCGAAGATGTCCGCCAGGCGATCATGGTCTTCCAGGAAATGCTCGGCGGTCGCGAGGCCTACGCCGAGATGCCCACCGAAGCCAAGAACATCATCAAGGGCCTGCGCAAGGACCTGCTCCGAAAAGCATTCCCGGATGCAAGGGCACTGCGCGACCACCTCGAAACCTTCGAGTGGGCGAATCGACCGGAAGAAAAGTAAGCCGGGATCGAGCGATCAGGCCTTCGCCGCCAGATCCCCGACCGGAGCCACCTGCCAGGCGATGTCGCGCCGGTAGGTCTTGCCGACGAACGAGATCTTCTCGGCGGCCTCGTTGGCCCGGTCACGGGCCTCGGCGATGCTCGCGCCGGTGGCGACCACATTCAGCACGCGCCCGCCGTTGGTCTTGAGCTGCCCGTCCGCGCGGATGGTACCGGCATGGAACACCGTCACGCCGGGAACCTTCTCGGCGTCCTCGATGCCTTCGATCGGCACGCCCTTCTGGTAACTCAACGGGTAGCCGCCCGAAGCGAGCACCACGCAGCAGACGAACCTCTCATCGGCCTTGTCGTTGAACCCGAAGTCAGTGGACTCGATCAGATCGAGGCGACCGGTGGCAGTGGCGTAGAGCAGGCGACCGAAATCACCGCTGATGCGCCGGACCAGGCACTGGCACTCGGGATCGCCGAAGCGAACATTGAACTCGATGACCTTCGGCCCCGCCGGCGTGAGCATCAGGCCCACATACAGGCAGCCGCGGTACTGGATGTCCTCGCGCTTCAGCGCATCCAGCGTGGCGATCACGATGTCGCGTGCGACGATGTCGAGCTGCTGCTCGGAGATGATCGGAGTCGGGCAGTACGCGCCCATGCCGCCCGTGTTCGGGCCGGTGTCGCCCTCGCCCAGACGCTTGTGGTCCTGGCAGGGCTCGAGCAGCACCGCGTTCTGACCGTCGATCAGCGCGAAGACAGAGACCTCGGGGCCCGAGAGTTTCTCCTCGAGCAGCACACGCGAACCGGCCTCGCCGAACTTCTTGTCCGACAGCATCTCGCGCACGGCGGTCTCGGCTTCCTGACGCGAAGAAGGCACCACCACGCCCTTGCCCGCCGCCAGCCCGGAGGCCTTCACCACGGGCAGCTCTTCGCGCGTGCGGATGTACTCGATCGCACCCTGCTCATCGAGGAACACGCGGGCCTCACCGGTCGGGATCGCGGCAGAGCGCATGAGCTGCTTCGCCCACGCCTTGTCGGCCTCGAGCTGGGCCGCCGCCTGGCAGGGACCGAAGATCGCCACCTCCGGGCCGGGATCCCGCTGCAGCAGCTTCTCCAGCGTGTCCACAAGACCCATCGCGAGCGGGTCTTCCGGGCCGATCACGATCAGGTTGATGCCCTGTGCACGAACGAACTGCACCACGCGGTAGGCCTGTTTGATGTCGTAGTCAAAATCCAGCGGCTGCGCCAAGGCCCGGATGCCCGCGTTGCCGCCCGGCTCACCGGGCTTGCCGGCGTGGGTGGAGTAGATCGCCTCCACGGATTTGGACTTCTTCAGACGCCACACGAGCGCGTGTTCCCGGCCACCCCCACCGATGACGAGGGCTTTGATGCGGTCGGGGAGTGTGCGGCTGGAGCGTTTGGGCTTACCCATCAGGAGTCGTTTCCGTGGTCTGAGAGAGCGGAGTAAGAGCAGAGAATGAGCCAACAAGAACGGCCCGCCGCGATGGTCGCTGGACGACCGCTCGTGCGGGCCGAAAAGTCAGGGTGACAGGATTTGAACCTGCGACTTCGGCCACCCAAAGACCGCGCTCTACCAAGCTGAGCTACACCCTGAACACACCCGGCGAGCCGGGGCCGTGGGGTATGATAGCCGAATTCGAGCGGTTCCGACCCCGCCGGCGAGGCCTACTTCAGATCCTTGAAGACCTTGATGGCCTTCTCGCGAGCCTTGGCGTGGTCCACGATGGGCTCGGGGTAGTCCAGCCGGGAGAACAGGTCCGCTCCGCCCTTCTCGAAGGGTGCATGGATCTTCTTGGCCGGCAGATCCTTCAGTTCGGGCACCCACTCGCGGATGAACTCCCCATCCGGATCGAACCGCTCGGACTGGCTGGTCGGATTGAACACGCGGAAGTACGGCTGCGCGTCGGTGCCGGTGGAGGCCGACCACTGCCACCCGCCGTTGTTCGAGGCGAGATCGAAGTCGATCAGGCGCGAGGCAAAGTACGCCTCGCCTTTGCGCCAGTCGATCAGCAGGTCCTTGGTGAGAAACGCCGCCGTGATCATCCGCAGCCGGTTGTGCATCCATCCCGTGGCGTTGAGCTGGCGCATCGCGGCATCGACGATCGGGAACCCGGTCCGGCCATCGCACCACGCCTCGAACGCCTCGTCGTCATCGTTCCAGCGGATGCGCTCGGTATCGGGTTTGAAGGCCCGGCCACGGCTCACGCGCGGAAAGCCGACCAGCACGGACTTGTAGAACTCGCGCCAGATGAGCTCCTGGATCCACACGACCACCCCGCTCTTGCCCGAGTCGATCTTGTTCTGGTTCGCTTCGAGCGCGGCATGCAGGCACTGGCGGGGCGAGAGCACACCCGCCGCGAGATACGGCGACAGCGTGGAGGTCCCGTTGACCGAGGGGATATCGCGCCGATCGTCGTACTCGCCGGCTCGTCCATCGATAAAGGCCTTGAGCCGGCTCGCGGCGTGCTTCTCACCGGCGGGCCACTTCTCGGACAGTTCCGGATCGCCGAAGCCCTTGATCGAATCGGGCAGATCGTCGCTCTCGACATCGATCTGAGCCTGCTTGCGTGGACGATCGAGCACCGCCGGCTGATCCCCATCTTTCCATCTGGCCCAGAACGATTTCTTGTAAGGCGTGTACACGCTGTACGGATCGCCCGCGCCGGTGCGGATCGATGTCGGGCAGTAGATCGTCTGGTCGGTGAACTGGTGGACGCCGAAGCCAGCATCGGCCGCCGCTGAAGCGACCGCATCATCCCGCTGCTGCTCGTAGTATTCGTACTCGCGGTTGAAATAGAGCGCATCGCAGCCACACTCCCGCATCAGCTTCACGATCGCCTTGTCGAGCCCGGAGAAACCCGGCTGCGTGATGACGCGCACTGGGATGTTCAGCGAATCCAGCGCGTCGGCGAGTTCTCGCATGTGGCGCAGCACGAAGTCGGCCTTCGGATCGCCCCAGCCGAATTTGTCCTTCCACTGCTTCGGCGTGATCGTCAGCAGCGCGACCACGCCGGAGTCCGTCGCCTCGCAGGCGCGGAGCAGCGCGGTGTTGTCCTTGGTGCGAAGATCGCTACGGAACCAGACGAGTGGACGCACAACGGGCCTTTCGGTTCAGGAACTGATCGCGCCGATCCCGAACTTCTCCCGGAGCCGACGACCGTGCAGGGTAATCTCCGTCCGCTGCGCCGGGGACATCCGATCAACATTCTTGAGCATCATGCTCATGCGGTTGTTGCCCTTGAAGGTGTCCTGGTTCCGGATCAGAAAATCCCAGTAGAAGGTGTTGAACGGGCAGGGCTGGCTCATGTCGTCGTCGGAAGGCACCCGCTTGGACTTGTCGTACGCGCACGACTTGCAGTAGTTGCTCATACGGTCGATGTAGTTCGCTGAGCCCGCGTAAGGCTTGGTGCCGACGACAGCGTGGTCGGCGTGCATGGCCATGCCGATGGTGTTCGGCGTGGTCACCCAGTCCACCGCATCGGCGTACATCTCGAAGAACCAGTCCCCGATCGCCCGCGGGTGGACGCCGGAGATCAGCGCGAAGTTCGACAGGATCATCAGGCGCGGGATGTGGTGCGACCAGGCGTGATTCAGCACCGGCTTCAGGCACTGGCGCAGGCAGTTCATGTCCGTATCGCCGGTGTAGTAAAACTCGGGGAGTTCGCCGTACTGCTTCAGGCCGTTGCGGTCGCGGTACGCCCTGCCCTGCGTCCAGTAGACCCCGCGGATGAACTCCCGCCAGCCGATGAGCTGCCGGACGAAACCCTCCACGGAATTCAATGGAGCCTTGCCCTCGTTGTACGCCCGGATCGCGGCCTCCACACATTCGCGTGGGTTCAGCAACTTCAGGTTCAGGGCCGGGCTCAGGAGCGAGTGATACAGAAAATCCTCGCCCTGCCACATCGCATCTTCGTACGCTCCGAAGTCGCGCAGGCGGGTCTCGATGAAGCGATCGAGTGCGCGTTTCGCCTGATCGCGCGTCACCGGCCAGAGGAAACTTTCGAGCGAGCCGGGGTGGTCCGGGTAACGCCGCTCGACGAGGTCGATCACCTCGCGCGTGATGTCATCCAGCTGCGGCTGATAGATCCGCGGCACATCGGGTGCCGATTTGAAGGTCTGGCGATTGTCCTTGTCGTAGTTCCAGTCCCCGCCCTCGGGCTGGTCGCCGTCCATGAGATACCCGAGCCTGCGACGCTGATCGCGGTAGAAGTACTCCATGGTCAGCGATTTGCGACCCTTGGCCCAACGCTCGAAGTCCTCGATGGTGGTGAGGAAGTGCTCATCCTCAACCACATCAAGCTCGACTGAGTTGTCCTTGGCCGCTTCGGTGATGGCATCCAGCACGCGCCATTCCCCGGGCTGCGTCACCCGCAGGGACTTCGGGGAGAGCACGGTGCAGGCCCGGGCGATCTCGCCCTCGAACGAGTGCGTGTTCTGCGGTGCGTCGAGCGCGATGTACCGAATGCGCACTCCACGCTCCAGCAGCTCGCGGGCAAAGTGGCGCATCGCGCTGAGGAACAAAGCCGTGCGCTGCTTGTGCGAGCGGATCTGTGCACCGCTGCCCGAGGCCTCGGCGTCGACCTCCATCATGAGCACCGCATCGAGCTCCGGATCGAGTTCACGGAGCACCTTCGCCTCCGGATCGAGCTGGTCGCCCAGGACCAGAACGAGATGACGAACCGCTCCGCTGAATGTCGCGCGAAGTTCAGGCGACTTGGCCATGTGGGGCTCCGAGAAGGATCAGTGCGAGCACGCCCCGGGCCGTCCAAGCCCCGGTGCGCAACCAGTTCGAGTGTACCAGCAGCCGGATGCGCCCCTCGTCGTGCCCGTCGCGGGCCATCCTGCCATGCAGCGGCCCCTGGACCGTGGCGGTGGACACCCAGATG
>CAZIXS010000145.1:0-5301 GCA_964543335.1 uncultured Phycisphaeraceae bacterium
CTCAGCTGGGAGAGCGCTTGCATGGCATGCAAGAGGTCGTCGGTTCGATCCCGATCGGCTCCACTTTGAAGACCCCGGACGCGAGTCCGGGGTTTTTTTATGCCTTAGTTGCCGGACCGGTTGGTTTGGCGACCCGCCGCAGGATCACTGGCCTCGGTTGCGTTTGATGGAACGGATGGCGCTCAGGGTTTCGGCCGGATCGTCGGCGGTGGGCTGTGGGCTCACCTTCGAGGGCTTGGGCTCAGGACCGTCCGGTTTCGTCTCGGCCGGCTTCCTCTCGGCAGGCTTCGCGGTTGTGGACGCCTTCTGCTGCGCGTGGGCGGATCGCGTTGTGGCGCGGGCTTCGCGTTTGGCGCGGGCCTTGGCGATCACCGCCTGAGCCTGGCGAGGTGCGCTGGTTTGCGAGAACAGCAGGGTGCGGCGCTCGAGCACTTCGAAGAACAGGAGCAGCGCGGCGAGGGTGTACAGCCACGGCGCGATCGACTGGAACCGGGTGATGACCGGCAGCCCGGCCCAGATCTGTGCGAGGTCGGTGCGGGCTTCGCCGCCTGAGGCCTCGGCGATGTCGCGAAGAAGGCGGAGTCCGACTTCGGGGCTCGCGGGGCGGTGCTCGGCCTCGTAGGGGAGGATCATGGGCGAGAGGGCGAGGGTCTCGCCATTGCCGAGATCGACGGTCGGGGCGATGACCTCATTGGCCCGGAGGGGGATCTCGGCGACGAGTCGGTCGGCGCCGGAAGCGCGGAAGGCGAAGCCGTCGGTGCGGAGCGGCTGGGTGGCGGAGGCTTCACGGACGACACGGACAGACGGGGTCGTGCTGAGCGGCTGATCGGGGTTGGTGTAGAGCTCGATGCGAGCGACGCCGCCCTCGGTGCGTTGGATGGCGACGACTTCGCGGGATTCCTCATCGGGCTGGAGGATGGAGCGAGCGAGACCGGTGAGCAATTCGGCGTACTGGTTCCAGTCGGCGATGGCCCCGGTGTGCTCGCCGTCGACTTCGCCAGCATAGATGGCGCTGCGGCCGAGTCCGGCCTGCCAGTGGGCGACGAGGGGCGCGGTGTATTCATCGATGCTGGTGGCGCCGAGGGTCGCGCCGTCTCGCAGGTAGGACGGGTTGTATCCGCCGAGCGGGTTTGGGGAAGCGAACGGCACACCGAGCAGGTTGCTGAGCGCGCCGGTGAGCGCGGGCTGCACGGGATCTTTCAGGAATGCGCCGCGGGATGCGGCGTAGGTGTCCTGGGTGAAGATCTGCGGGAGCAGGCGGGCATCGGTGGTGAAGTAGGAGCGGCCACCGCCTTTGACGGCGATGTCTTCAAGGAGTCTGGCGTCGGGGTCGCTGGTGGTTCCGAGCCCGATGACACTGACGGTGATGCCGGCGCGGGTCGCGGCAGCGAGGAGGTTGATGTAATCGCCGGGCTGTTCGGAGTCGGCGGCATCGGAGAAGAGGATGATGTGCTTCGCGCCGGCGGTGGCCTTTTCGAGCATACGCAGGGAGGCGGTGAGGGCGTTGAAGACATAGATGCCTCCGCCTTCGGAACGAACGCGCCGGAGGTCGGAGACGATGCGGCCTGGGTTTTCGATGCGCTGGAGGGGGACGATGGTGTGGGGGGCGGTGTCGACGACGATGGAGCCGAATTCGTCGAAGGAGCTGAGCAGATCGACGACGGACGCCGCGGCCTCGCCAGCCAGTTCCATTTTGGTCCTGCCTCCGGAGACCGGCATGGACATGGAGCCGGAGCGGTCCATGGTCACGACGACGGCGAGGGAGAGCTTGCGTCGATCGCTGCGGAGCTCGAAGGAGACGGGGAGGATGGATTCGATGGGCGATTCGTAATAACCACCCGCGCCGAAGGATCGTTGGCCTCCGGTCATGAGCAGACCGAGGCCGGCATCTTCGACGAGACGGGCGATGGTCTCGGCGGCATCGAGTCCGATGGACTGGATAGGGACATTTTCGAGGATGACGCCGCCGTAGCCCGCGAGGGAGGCGAGGGAGAGGTCGGCCTGTTCTGGAGTGGTGGTCTCGACGGGCAAGCCGGAGCCCGAGAGGAGTCGAGCGAGACCCGCGCCGGGGGTTTCGGTCACGATGAGCAGCGGGCGCACATCGCGTACGCCGACGAGGATGCGGGCGCGGTTGTTCTCGGGGCGTGGATCGTCTTCGGGCCCATGGAGCACGAGTTCGTAGTCGGCGGTGGTTGGTGTGCGTGCGGCCTGTCGGAAGACGAGACGGGTGGGGACCGGGCCGACCTCGATGCTGCCGCTGGCGACGACGGTCCCCGAGCGGAGGAGTTCGTAGGTCGCGGTCTGCGGCGTCGGGGCGACGGCCCACGCGGTGAGGAGAAAGGACTCGTTGAGGGAGACGCTGGTGGGCGCTTCGATGCGCTCGATGGCGAGATCGTTCTGCGCGGAGCGGGCGAGCGATCGGTAGTCGATGGGGATGGAGCGCCCGCCGGCGATGGCGGCGATCTCCCGAGCGCGGGTGTCGGAGGCGGCGCCGTCGGAGATGAGCAGGACTCGGGCTGGCTGGTCGGGTGGGACGAGCGAGAGCGCGAGCTGGAGCGCGCTGGCGATGTTGGATGCGCCAGGGTCGGGTTGGGTGGTGAACTGCTCGAGTGCGCCGCGACCGGGAGGGATGTCCACGAAGGGCCGATCGCCGAAGCTGACGACGGCGAGGCGGTCGCTGGATCGCATGGTGGAGCGCAGGGAGCCGATGGCGTCGAGTTGATCGCGTGCGGCGGTGGCCGGCATCGAGGCGGAGCGGTCGGCAACGACGATGGTCAGGCCGCCCTGCTGCTCGGAGCGGATGCGCGGGTCGGCCATGGCGAACACGATCGCGACGATGAGCAGGGCGCGGAGGATCTGCCAAGGGCGGGTGGGCCCTTTGTAGAGCCACCAGAGCAGTCCCAGAGGCAGCGCGAGCAGGAGCCAAGCGGGCTGGGCGAAGGTCATACGCTGCCCCCCCGGCGGTAGATGCCCGAGACAAGCAGGCCGTGGGCGAGCAGCGCGGTGGCGGCGAGGATCGCAAGCAGCCACGCGATGTTGCGGGTGGTGATTGCGCTTTCCACACCCTCGACCTGAGTCGGCTCCACGACGAGGGTCTCGGCGCTGCGCAGGTCGCTTTCGGACGGGGCGATCGGCATGGCGCTCAGCGCAAAGGTTTGCTCACCGATGGCGACGGTATACAGGCCGGGCTGGAGAGGTGTGAATTCGGTATCACGCAGGCGCAGCGTGCGGGTCTCGCCGGCCGGGTCGGTGACGATGATCGGTTCGGAGGCGTTGATCGGCGTTGCGATGCGCACGGGTTGGCCCACGCGGGTGTTGGCGGTCGCGGGTCCGGGCCGGGCTTCGCGTCGCTGGCGGGCGGCGTTGGAGAGCAGCACCGGCCAGGCGATGTGATCGTCGAGGTTGGATGTATTGATGGCGATGCTGAGGAGTGTTTCGCGCTCACCGGAAGCGAACCTTCGGTGCTCGATGACGGTGGTGCTGCCGAGCACAAGAATGGGATCGGTGCGCGCGGAGGACGATGCAGGCGCCTCAGGAAGAGCGGCGTTGAGATCGGTCGACCAGATCAGTCCACTGAAATCGAGACCTTCGGCGAGTTCGTGCTCGCGGTTGGTGATGAAGGGGCCCGAATAGGCGCTCGACTCGCTCTGCGGAGCCAGGACGCGGACGGGCCACGCACCGTCGGGCCCGGGAGCGGTGTCGTCGGTGATGAGCAGTTCGGGAACGGAGACCGCGGAGAGCGTGGCCTGCGGGTCGGCGTCGATCCAGCGTTGGGCGGCGCTTTGCAGGGCTTCGTTCTGAGCGCGGATCACGATCGAGACGGGGCGTGTGTCTTCGGGGATGAGGGTGACGGCGTCGTCGGCAGGGAGGGCATCGGGGGGATCAAGGCGGAGGGTCACCTGCGCTTCGGCGTCGATGGGAAGCCGGTAGCGCGCGGTCTGTCCGGCGGGGATGGTGACGGACTGGGACTGCGGCTGGGCCCCCTCTCGCTCGATGATGATGGATCGCGAGGCGGGCTGATCGGCGTAGTTGGTCAGTTCGATCACGGCGGCGGGCGGGCCGGTGTCGCTGCGCGCGGCGCTGGTGAAGCCGACATTGCCAGCTGGAGTTCCCAGCGCGATCCAGCGCACGCGCGGGCCGAGGTCGATGTCGGCGGGCGGGGCGTGATCGGTCAGGACCACGATATCGGTGCCGCTCGTCGCGAGGTTCAGGCCGAGGCGGATCGCGCCGAGGAGGTCCGAGCTGCCGGAACGGGCCGTCCATGGCGCGAGCGCTTCGTCGGCCTGTGCCTTGGACTCGAAGTTCATGCCAAGCAGGCCCGGCGTATCGGCGGCGAGGATGTACGCGGCCCGGCGAGGTGAGTAACGACCGAGAATCTCTTCAAGTTCTTCTTCGGCGCGCTGGCGAGCGGCCTTCCCATCCGCAGGCGCGGCCTGCATGGACATGGAATCGTCGAGCACCACGATCAGGGAACGCCCGGAGGTTTGGGCGGTCAGCAGCGGGACTGCTGCGGCGAGGGCGAGAAGGATGATCATGAGCAGTTCGAGCGCGAGCAGCCACGGGGCCTTGAGTTTCTCGCGCTGCCGCCCCGCACCGCCGGGCTGGATGAGTCCCTGCCAGAGCATGAGTGAGCTGACGGGTTCTTCGCGTGGGCGTCGGTGGAAAATGTAGACCGCGATCACCGCGGCACCGACGGCCATCGCGGATAGGAACAGGGGTGAACCGAGGGCGAAACTCATCGGGCGGACCTCAGCAGCCCGGCGCCCGTGAGTTCACGCACGGCGTTCGAGGCATCGAAAGGTGCGCGGGCGACGAGTTCGACCAGGCGTGCGCCGGCGGAAGACGCGGCGTCTCGCAGCATCGCGGCGTGGGCGTTGAAGCGTTGGCGGTACTTGGAGGCGATGTCCGGCGTGAGATCGACTTGCAGGGTCGCTCCGGTTTCTCGATCGCGCAGGAGCAGCGAGCCGCGTGAACCGGGGTCGGCGTCGGTCTGGGCCAGGACCTGCACGATGACGAGGGCGTGGGTCCCGCGTGCAAAGTCGCGAAAGAGCTTGGTGAAATCGCAGGGAAAGAGCAGGTCCGACACGATGATGCGCATGCCCTGCGTGGCGCGGGAGGAGCGAAGGACCGGAGAAGCGTCGGCGAGGGTGGCGGTGCCGTCGAAGGCGTCCCAGTTCAGCGCTCGTGGGTCACGGACGGAAACAGGGCGTGGGCTCGCGCTGCGGACCGAGGCGAAGCGGGTGCTCAGGCCGGTGCGCACGGACGCCGCGCAGAGCGCGCTTGCGACGGCCAGGGCGGTGT
>CAZIXS010000146.1:0-5250 GCA_964543335.1 uncultured Phycisphaeraceae bacterium
GGATCGCGGCGAGCGCATTCGCGATCGGCATCTCGGCGGAGATCGGGCTGGCGGCGGGGCTGCTTGACCGGGGCATGGAAGTCCTGATCGCGGTGCCGCTGGGCTTGATGGGCGCGGCGTGGCTGGCTCGTCGGCGGCGGCGGCTGGGGATCGGCCTCTCAGCTGATTCGGACCGTGCCTGAGCCTCGCACGATCTCGCCGATCTCGTAGACGGTTTCGCCGGACTTTTCGAGCTGTCGAGCCACGCTGGAGGCGAAGTTCGGTCGGACGATCAGGCAGTAGCCGACGCCCATGTTGAAGACGCGGTCCATCTCTTCACTGGCGATGTTGCCGTGCTTCTGGAGGAAGCCGAAGACCGGAGGCACCTGCCATGAGCCGGATTTGATCTTGGCATCGACGCCGTCGTGCAGAGCGCGATCGAGGTTGCCAGCCAGCCCGCCGCCGGTGATGTGGGCCATGCCGCTGATGACCTTCTTGACCTTGTAATTCTTGAGCAGTGCCGTGATCGACGGGGCGTACAGGCGGGTGGGAGTGAGGAGGACCTCGCCCAGCGAACGGTCGGCGTCGAGTTCGGGATAGACAGCGTGCAGGTCGAGCCCGGCTTCGCGCACGACCGCCCGAACGAGCGAGTAGCCGTTGGAGTGCACACCGTCGCTGGCGAGTCCGAGGACGATATCGCCGGGTTCGACGCGGTCGGTGTCAATGGCGCGGTCCAGTTCGAGCACGCCGACCGCAAAGCCGGCGAGATCGATGTCGCCCTCGCGGTACATGTCGCCCATCTCGGCGGTCTCGCCGCCCAGCAGGGCTGCATCGCACACGCGGCAGGCCTCGGCGATGCCCTTGATGACCTGTTCGAGTTGCTCCGGGATGACCTTGTTGGCGGCGATGTAGTCGAGGAACAGGAGCGGCTCGGCGCCTTCGACCACGAGGTCATTGACATTCATCGCGACGAGGTCGATGCCGATGGTGTCGAACTTCTGCATGTCGAGGGCGATGCGGATCTTGGTCCCGACGCCGTCGGTGCAGGACACCAGAACCGGGTCCTTGTAGTTGCGTTTGAAGAGTTTCTCATTGAAGTCGAGGCGCAGGAGACCTGCGAAGCCGCCGTCGTTGGAGAGCACGCGCGGGCCGTGGGTCCGGCGCATGTGCTGGCGGATGAGGGAGGCGAAGCGGTCGCCTTCTTCGATGGAAACGCCGGATTTGGCGTAGGTCAGGCCGGGTTTGTCGCTGGTCGCCATAGACCCCGATCATAGCGGCTGCGACCGGCCTTCTGAGGCCCGCGCTCAGGGAGATATCCGGATTCCGCGCACCGCGATGCCGGTGCGATCGACCGGGACGATGCCTCGGCGGTCCAGCTCCGCCTGATCGACCTGCACCAGTCGCCCCAGTTCGTCATCGAAGATCCAGAAGGCGATCTGATCCCGATCGGAGCGGATCGGCGTGACCTCGATGCCGGTGGCGCGGATGTACTGCGAGAGAATGTCGGCCTCACTGCCCGCGACCTCGAAGGGTTCGACGATCACATCCGAATCGTGCTCCCCGACCGACAGCCCGAGGATCTGTTCGCGGGTGAGCCGGAAGCTGCTGAGCAGGTCGTAGGTGAGCGGCACGGGACGCAGGACCTGCATGGACCAGATGCCGCCGCCCGGCTCGGCTTCGTTGGGCTCGAACTCGACATTCCAGAGGTGTTCGCCGTTGCCGGGATCGAAGACCTCGACGCGCCGGATGCGATCCTTCCAGAACCAGACTTCCGCGACGGTCCGGTTCAGCCGAACGGTCTCTGGGCCATAGATGGAGCCGGCCCACATCCAGAGGGTGGATTTCTCTGGGAAGTAAATGCCCTCCGGGGCCGGGCCGTTGCGTCCGAACAGGGCGACGGGGCGTGGTATCCAGCCGTACCAGAGCAGCGTGAAGATCAGCAGGAGCAGTGAGACGCAGGGGGCCACCCGGCGGAGCAGGAGCAGTTCCAGCGGGCTGCGTTGGCGTCGGGCGTAGGTCTTGGGCACGCCAGCATCGAACGCGCGACCGCACTCGGTGCAGGTGCCCCTCCCTTCCTCGGTGATCACACCCCCCAGGTCGTGGTGGCAGCGGAGGCAGAACATCGGAACCGGTTCGACCGGCTCGGCGTCGATGTGGGGGCTGCTGGCTGGGGGAACCTGCTCGCTCACGGCGATCATGGTACGCCCTGAGGCGTTGGAAACCGCTGTGAAATCCTCAAAAACGCTACGCTGCCCGCATGCACTTTGACCTGATCGACGCCGTGCTGGAGCAGACCGAGGACCGGATCGTGGCCCTGAAGGGGGTGACGAATGCCGAGGAGTACCTGCAGGATCACTTTCCAACCTTCCCGGTGTTGCCGGGCGTGATGATGATCGAGGCGTGCACGCAGGCCGCCAGGCGATTGGCCGAGCGTGGTTCGAACGATCGGTACACCCTGTGCCAGGTGAAAGCCCTGAAATACGGGATGTTCGTGGCCCCGGGGGACACGATGCGGATCGAGGTCGGGCTCACCAAGCGACACGACGATGGGTCGATCGAGTTCAAAGCCAGTGCGAGTGTGCAGAAACCCGCTGGTGCGGTGGGAGATGGGGCGAACTGTGTTTCGGGGCGGCTGACGCTGCGGCCGGTGCGCCCTGGGGCGGTCCCGAGCTGAGGTTTATCGGGTGACGGGACGGGGCAAACTGCGCATAATGGGCCATCCGGGACGGCCGGACACATTCTTCTACTTTGAAACAGGCATTCGCCCGCCCTCCGGCGGTCTGGCCGCCTGCCATCAGCGAGCACGAGCAGCATGACGCGTGACGACATCTTCGAGAAGGTTCAGGAAGTTCTGGTTGACGCCCTTGGCGTGGACGACGACGAGGTCACCCCGGAGGCCAAGCTGACGACCGACCTGGGTGCGGAGTCGATCGACTTCCTCGATATCTCGTTCAAGCTCGAGCAGGAGTTCGGGTTCAAGATCGCCCAGGGCGAGTTGTTCCCCGACGGTGCTGCCCAGAACCCCGAGTTCGTGCAGGACGGCAAGATCACCGAGAAGGGCCTGGCGGAGATGAAGGCGAAGATGCCGCACGCTGATTTTTCGGAGTTCGAGAAGGACCCGCAGCTCTCGAAGGTCGGGCAGGTCTTCACCGTGGATGTGCTGGTGAACTTCGTTGAGCGCAAGCTGAACCAGACCGCCAGCGCCTGAACCGCGCCCGTCCAGGAGCCCACCTGCCATGCGATGGATGTGGATCGACCGGATCGTCGAACTGGTTCCTCGCGAGCGGATGGTGGCGATCAAGAACATCTCGCTGGCTGAGGAGCACCTGCACGACCACTTCGCGGCGGATTCAGAGCGCGGTTTGCCCGCGCTGCCGGTCATGCCGTTCTCGCTGATCATCGAGGGCATGGCCCAGACGGCGGGGGTGCTGGTTGGGCATGCCAACGCGTTCCGCGAGAAGGTGATTCTGGCGAAAGTGTCCAAGGCGCAGATCGACTTCGACCCGGTGCCGGGGCAGACGCTGCGGTACACCGCCACGATCGATCGGCTCGATGAGACCGGTGCGGCGACGCTGGGGACGATCGAGGTGATCGATCACCGGACTGGCACAGTGTCGGCTATTGGGGCGATCGACCTGATGTTCAGTCACATCGACAGGAACATGGCGGGGCTGCCGTTCCCGGAGCACAACTTCGTATTCGGTGAGGGATTCAAGACGCTGATCCGCACCAGCGGTTTCGAGATTCCCGGCGAGTGATCGTGTTTCGTGTGGGGCCGATCAGCCGAAGGGGTTGACCGAACCGAGGACATGGCTGGCGAGATCGAACAGGCCTCGCTCGGGTCCGAAGCGGACGAGTTCGTGCAGACCGACGAGGACAGGCACGAAGCTCACGATGACGGCCCAGGTGCCCAGGCGCTTCGCGGTCGAGACGCGATGGCGACCGATATACTCACAGATAAGCAGCACGGTGTAGACCGTTGCGAACTTGAAGAGCAGCATGCCGAGCAGGCCGTAGTGGTTGATGACCCCTGCGGCGAAGATGTTGAGTTCGATGCCGCCCAGCGTGAGGATGATGGCGGTGAATAGGGTGTCCGCAGCCGCGGCGGTGATGTACCAGCCGTAGGTCTGGGGGAACAACACGGGCTGCTTCAGGGTCGCCCTCATACATCCTTATTTGGAGCGAATCAGGTTTCGGTTGCAAGAACTTCTTCTGAAACTCGCGTAAAGAGTGCTTCGATCTGCCCCAGCGAGCCAGTATCGCCGGTCCAGAGGATGCTCTGGGCGAGGGCCTGACGGACGAAAACCCGCACGCCGTCGATCGTGCGAACCCCCCGCTCTTCGCAGGCGATGAGCAGCGGTGTGCGTCGCGGGGCGTAGACCGTGTCGAGCACGATCGCGTTTTGGTGTGACTTCACGAGCGCGAGATCGAGGGGCGATTCGGTTTCGGCGCCGCCACCGGACATGCCCATCGCGGTGCAGTTGACCCAGGCGGAGGCGTGGAGGGTGTGCCGATCCTCCCATGGGACGACGGTGATTGAGCCGGGTGTGTCGGGGAGTGCCGCGGTCAGATCGTCGCGCAGTTTCTCGGCGCGCTCCATCGTGCGGTTGCAGACGGTGATGTTCGCACCCTCTTCGAGCAGTGCGGCCGCGGCGCCTCGTGCGACGCCTCCCGCTCCGAGCAGGACCACGCTCGCGCCGGTGAGTTCGCCCCCCATCGCTTCGCGAAGCAGCGACTTGATGGCCAGAGCGTCGGTGTTGTCGACGAACCTCGTGCCATCGGCTCGCACCGCGAGGGTGTTCGCGGCTCCGGCTCCGAAGGCGACGGGGGATACTTCCCATGGCTCGCCGGCCGCGGACTGTTCGATGGCGAGGCGCAGCAGGTTCTCTTTGTGCGGGATGGTCACGCTTGCGCCGGTGAAGTCGAGTGGCTCGTAGGCGAGCAGACTCAGCAGCGTGGCCTTGAACGATTCCCAACCCGCGTCGATGCGCAGCGGCAAGTACACGCCGTCGTGGCCCACGGCTTCGAACGCGGCGTTGTGAACATCGGGCGATATGGAGTGCGCGACGGGGTCGCCGATGACGGCGTAGACCTTCGTGCTCTCGGTGATGGAATCGAAGCGGTAGCGCCCGCGCAGCTCGGCGATGGTCGGCTGGCCCGGCGCAGTGCCGCCCTGCTCGGTGAGCGCCGCGAAGGTCAGGAAGCCCCCGAACTTCGGCGCGAGGACGCGGCTCATCAGCCCGTGCTCCCCCATGCCCAGCACGATCGTTG
>CAZIXS010000147.1:0-5205 GCA_964543335.1 uncultured Phycisphaeraceae bacterium
CAGGGCCTACGGTGATGGACGCCACGGTGAAGGCGCAGCCGCTGGAGAGCATCGCGCTGCTGAGTAGAATTGCGAGGAGCAACGGCTTCACGGTGTGTCTCCGCTGCGCCGGATCACCAGCACGCTCATGTCGTCGTGGTTCGTGGAGCCGCCGCTGAGGTCGTCGATGCGTCCGAGGATCGCCGCGGCGATCTGGGTCGCCTTGGCGGAAGCCGACTCCGTCGCGGCCTTGAGGCAGATCGCTTCGACGCGCTCGGTGCCGAGCAGTTTGCCGGTCGATCGGTCGGTGGCTTCGGAGAGGCCGTCGCTGTAGAGGATGAGCGTGTCGCCGGGCTGGAGCGTGTGGGATGCGTCCTCGTAGTCGCTGTGCTCGGTGACGCCGACGGGCAGGCCGCTGGCTTCGATGCGATGCGGTTCATTGCCCGGGCGGATGATGAGCGGGGCGGGGTGGCCCGCGTTGCAGAGGCGGGCGCTGCCGCGGGCGGTCAGTTCGATCCACACGCCGGTGGCGAACAGGCCGGGCTCGGTGGATTCGAGCATGACCGACGACGCGCGGGCCATGGCCGCGGCTGGTGAGGTGTCGGGCGAGGAGAGCGTGGTCGCGCGGGCCGAGCCCTTGAGCAGGGCCATGACGACGCCGGCTTTCACGCCGTGCCCCGAGACATCCATGAGCAGGGCGTTGAGCGAGCCGGAGGGGCTCTCGAAGCAGTCGATGAGGTCACCGCCCATCTCGCCGCTGGCGCGGCTGATACCCGCGATGTCCCAGCCGTTCCACGACCGGTTGATCCGCGGCACGAGCACGCGATGGATCTCGCCGGCGAGGGCGATCTCGGTTTCGAGCTGCGTGCGCCGCTTGCCCTCGGTGTTCACGAAGTAGTTGAAGCAGAAGTACCCGGCGACGAGCGAGGCGACCAGCAGCGCGCCCTCGATGGCGGGGATGGGCGACTGCACGCCGGGATAGAGCCAGAAGCCGTGGTCGTTGTGGAGGTAGGCGGTGACCATGCCGCCGACGGGCAGGAAGATGTTCAGGGCGATCGCGCCGATCAGCCACTTTTTGTTGACGGTGAAGGCGAGCACCCAGCAGACTGCGCAGAGCCCGCCGATGATCGCCCAGAGGACCATACCCGCGACGCCCCCGGCATCGAGGAGTTGGCCCTGGTCATCGCGTGCGGCGTAGCGCGAGACGGAGATGAGCCACATCGGCGCGAAGAGGAAGAAGACCGCGAGCAGCAGGATCGCGCGGGAACGCGGCTGGAGCATCTCCATGTAGTCCCGGTCGCGGCCGAAGACTTTCGGGGGGCGAGATGGGGGGGGGCGGGGCATGGGGTCAGGATACCCGCAGCGGGGCCTGACTCCGGTGGAATACGGCGATTTACATCCCGCCGCAGCCACCCGTAAACCCGGTGTTGCCCAGTCCCGGTTCGATGTCCGGGGCCTTGCCGGGACCCGCGGGGGCGCTGGCGCTCGACTTGCCGATGAGGCGCCGGAAGGTTTCGTAGCTCTCGCGGTCCTTGCCGATGAGCTGCTCGACCTGGATGTCGGCGTGGTAGCTGGAGCGGACCATCGGGCCGCTTTCGACGACCTTCCAGCCGAGGTCCATGCCGACCTCGCGGTACCACTCGAACTGCTCGGGGGTGACCCAGCGGTCGATCGGGAGGTGGTTGCGGGTGGGCTGGAGGTACTGGCCGATGGTGAGGATGTCGGTCTGGGCACGCTTCTGGACATCGCGCATGAGCGTGACGACCTCGTCGTCCTTCTCGCCGATGCCGACCATGATGCCGGTCTTGGTGACCAGCCCGGCCTCCTTGCAGCGCTTCAGCAACTCGACGGACTGCTCGTACTTGGCCTGCGGCCGGACCGCGGGGTAGCAGCGGGGGACGGTTTCGAGGTTGTGGTTGAGGATCTCGGGGGCGGCGTCGATGACGAGCTGCAGCGCGTCCCAGTCGCCCTTGAAGTCTGGGATGAGCACCTCGATGGACATGTCGGGGCAGGCGCGACGGGACTCAAGGATGGTGTCGGCCCAGATCTGCGCGCCGCCGTCGGGCTGGTCGTCGCGATCGACGCTGGTGATGACGACATGGTTGAGCTTCATCAGGGCCAGCGAGGCGGCGACGCGGCGGGGCTCATCGGGGTCGATGGGGTTGGGCTTGCCGGTTTTGATGTTGCAGAAGCCGCAGGCGCGGGTGCAGGTGTCGCCGAGGATCATGATGGTGGCGACGCCTCGGGCCCAGCACTCGCCCATGTTCGGGCAGCCGGCCTCCTCGCAGACGGTGTGGAGGCGGTGCTCCTTGAGGTTCTTGCGGAGTTCGTGGTACTCCGGGCCGCCGGGCATCTTGGCGCGGAGCCACTTGGGCTTGCGCTTGAGGGCGAGCTGCTGCTTGACATCCTGGCCGCCGCTGGCGTCCCGGTTATTCAGGATCATCCCGGAGAGGGAGAGCAGGGATTTGTTGTCCCGCTTCATGGGGTCGCCGCCGAGGGGGCGGGGGTGGCGCGCGAGGGTCCGCTGGAGGGCGGCGTCCATCGGGGCCTGATCGGAAGCGGGATCGGTGGTCTGGAGGGGTGCCATAAGACCTGAAGTATAGCCCCGGCTCGGGTGTGCTTCGATGATTTGCGGGATTCGATCGTTCGGGTGAACCCCGGGCGGTGGAGGGGCGTACCGACGGCGTCCGACGCTTCCGGAGCGCAGAAAGTGCCGAAGGAGGGTGGGGAAAGGATCGCTCCGATAAACGCGAGGTCCGAGATGGGAGAAATCCGGATATCGGGCTGAAGCGTTTGATCCGGGAGGGCGATGAGGACCGATATGCGACGATGACGCCGCGGCGTCTGATCAGTGAAGCACACGATGCACGGACGCGGTGTTTCATTAGAATGCAGGGAAGCCGGAGGCCGAAGGCCTACGGCGAGGAAACGAGATCCGTCGGTCCATGCCGAACCACCGCATTGCGGGGTGTGCGAGCCGGGTGGGAAGAATCGAAGGAGAGGTTCGTGAGCAGCGAAGCCGGATACGACAAACCGAGCCAGCGTCGAGACAGAGGCGTCGCGTGCTCCCGAACCGTTCGCAAGGCCGCGATCGCAGCCGGCGCGTTGGCGCTGAGTTCGCTCGCGGGCGGATGCCTCAACGATACCGATGCCTGGCTCTGGGACCCTTCGGTCACGGGTCGCTGGGAACACACCCCGACGATCGTGCCGGTGCTGGAGCGGATCGACATCATCGAATCGGCATCGATGGACGCGGTTCAGGTGTCCGAGGTGCGTCCGGAGGACCTGCAGGTCTCGGCGACGCAGTACCGCGTCGGCCCCGGCGATGTGCTGATCATCCGGATTTTCGACTTCTTTGACCTCGGCGTGCCCTTCGCGGACGAGTTTGTGGTTGATGCGGTCGGCGAGTTGCGATTGCCCCTCATCCCTGAGCCGCTTCGGGTGGCGGGTTTGAGCGCGAGGCAGATCGAAGCGGTGATCGGACAGGCCGCGATCGATGCGGGCATTCTGTCTGAACCGGAAGTGACCGTGAGCGTGCGCGGCCAGCTTGACACGACTTACCGCATCTTCGGAGCGATCCAGCGCCCGGGTATCGCCCAGATTCCCAAGCCGGACTTCCGGCTGCTGGACGCGGTCATCGATGCCGGCGGCGTGAGCCCGGTGATCAAGAACATCTATGTGATCCGCCAGGTCCGGACCGACCTCGAGCCGGCTGGTGGAGCGGCGCAGCCGACGGTGCCCACGCCCCGCCCGAGTGCGGAGCCCGAGGATATTCTGGATCTGATCGACGACATCACCGGCGACGGCGGGGTTGATCCTTCGATGCTCGGGACCGGCCCGAATGTGCGCCGGCTGCCCGACACCCGTCTGCAGCGCGCAGGCTCGACGAATCTGGTGGATGAACTGCTTGCCGGTGCCCTCGACGACGAGACCTCAACGATCGCGGTGAACGATCAGGTCAGCCCGGCGGCGTTTTCGCAGGACGGGCAGGCCGGGGCGAGTGCCGCAGAGCCGGTGATCGACCTCGACGGAAGCACGAATTTTCGCACGACTCCGGTCGGGAGCAGCGCGAACACCGGTTCGGGTGCGGGCGAAGCAGGGACCGGGAACGGCACCGCCGCTTCGACTCCCGCTGGTCGCTGGGTGTTCAGGGACGGACGCTGGGTGCGGAGCACGATCACTCAGGCCGCTCCGGGCCAGGGCCTGCCCGAGGGCGAGGACCCGCTGGCGGACCCCGGGTACAGCGTGACGCAGCGTGTGATCCGGGTGCCGGTGGGGCCTCTGATCGACGGCGATGCCCGGTACAACATCGTGATCCGTCCGGGTGACATTATTTCAGTTCGCAGCCCCGACGTCGGTCAGGTCTACATTGGAGGTCCTGGGATCAGCCGCCCTGGCGTGTACTCGCTGAACGGGCAGACCACGGTCACGCTCCTGCGCGGGATCATCGCGGCCGGGAACTTCTCGGCGATCGGCATTCCCGAGCGGGTTGATCTGACCCGTATGGTGGGAGATAACCGTCAGGCGACCATCCGACTCAATGTCCGGGCAATCGCCAATGGGACGGCCCCTGACATCGTGCTGAAGCCGGACGACATGCTGAATTTCGGAACGAACTTCTGGGCGACCCCGATGGCGGTGGTCCGAGGCGGATTCCGGGCTTCATATGGATTCGGGTTCCTGCTTGACCGAAACTTCGGTAACGATATCTTCGGTGCTCCTCCGACGAACCAGTTCGGTCAATGATCGGTCCCAGGATTCGTGCCTCGCGTGATTGGATCGCTGTCCTGAGCGAACAAGGCCCGGTCGAGCATCGTAGGACCTATTCGTTCTTACGCCTCGCCGAAGCGGGGACCGGGTTTGTTTGAGGGGGCGATCGCTCGTTGTCATGACGCCGAAGACGACCATCGCTGAACACGCGAATCCGCGGGATCGGCGCGCTTCTTCGGAAGTTCGCGTCTGGTCTTCGCCGGTCGTGGCCCGGCTTGCTCGCGGTGAACCCGTAGCGCTCGGTGCGTTGGCGGTGCTGGCGGGCGGGCTGGTCTGGCTGTACTGGATGTGGGTTGTGCGGCAGTTCGGGCCCAACGGGTTCAGTGCGCGATACTTCGAGGACTGGGGTCACGCGTTTGCGATCCCGGTGATCTCGGGGATCTATGTATGGATCAATCGGCACCGGATCCGCTGGGACCGTTCGTGCGTGTACTGGCCGGGCATCGCGGTGGTGCT
>CAZIXS010000148.1:0-5125 GCA_964543335.1 uncultured Phycisphaeraceae bacterium
GGTCGGGTTGCCTGAGCGGTCGGTGTCTTGCACGAGATGCTCAGGATTGACGCGAGGGACTTCGCCGAAGGACTGCCTGATTTGAGCCTTCCAGCTCGCATCATCGTAGAGCGTCATATTCTCGGGATCGAACTTCGGTGAGTTCTCAAGCCGCTCCCGAGTGATGTCGATTTCAAAGCGATCTTCCGCGCGATCCCACGATAGGGTGCTGAGCGGAACCGTCACCGATTCCGATCCGATCCCGGCCACACCGCCATAAGAAACGACCGCGTAGAGTGCTGTTCCACTTTGGACATGCACGACCATATTGGAAATCTCGCCGAGTTGGTCCCCGCTCCGATCGGCGACATCGCTGCCGATCAGGGAATTTACCGAGGCATAGAGGGTGTTGCCCGTGCTCGATCTGTCCCAGCCCTTCATTTCGCTTCGAGGCTCAACCTTGTAATAGGCGTACACCTCGGAGTTGACCTCGCGGCTGCTCAGGTCGGCGATCTCAGACGGATCAATCGTCGGTGCGTTCTCGATCGTGTTGCGATTGATGTCAACTACGAATTGGTTGTTGATCGTCGCATCCAGTGCTTCCCAGGGAACGATGTAGATTTCGGTGCCGATGCCGAGCACGCCACCTTTCTCGAGCGTGACGAAGCCAACGGCTCCGCTGGTGCGGTCGATGACGAAGTCACCGATCCCACCGAGCTCCTCAGCGTCGTTGCCGAGGAGCGTGGCATCAGCCAGGTCGGCGGAGAAAGCAAAGCGGTCGTGGGTGTAGTCCTTGTTGTTGGGATCCTTGGCAGGCAGGTCGCGTCGGGCGACACCCGGAAGCGATCCGAACGCCTGACGGGTTCGCTCGCGCCAGGAGCGATCGTAGAGCTGGTCCCAATTTTCAGAATTGAATTGCGGCGCGGTCTCCACTTTCGCGCGAGTGGTCGGCAGCAGGAATCTCTGCTCCGAGCGGTCCCATGAAAATGCCGCCATCGGCACCGCGACAGATTCGCTGTCGATGCCGAGCCATCCCCCGAACGAGACGACGCCGTATTGGACGGTTCCGGTTCGCTTGTCGATGATCAGTTCGCTGAGCGTCCCGATTTCTTCGTTCTCGCGGTTGTAAATTTCACGCCCTCGGATGTCCGAGGCGAGCGCGAACATGGCTCCACGCTCCGTGCGCTGTTCATCAGCGGTAGGGACGGGACGATCCTGTCTCGGGTCACGATTGTCGGATTGGGCGATTGTCGTGCCAGCAACCAGCATCAATGCGGCGACCGGAGCAACGGCAGTAATTCGTGATCTCTTGTACATGTTAGTGTCCTCACAGTAGAGCATCAGAGATCGGGCGAGTTCCTGAGGGTGAATCGCCCTTTGGAGAAGAACCCGCCCGCGGGTTGTTCACAGGTACCGAGGGATCGAAGAATCCCTCACCTGACTGGCATATACCCTAAAGATGGCTGCATGACTCACGGTGAATCTGGGATGAATTCCCTGTCATTCGCGATTTGGCGTGGTCCGCAGGGCGTATCCGGCGGTGTGTGGCGTCGCCCGCAACCCGAACGCCTCGGAGCGACTATCCTATTTGTGCCTGATGCCGACTCGGTAATGGCACTTCCGTCGTTTGTTCTCCCGTCTCTGACACATCGCCTCCAGTCACGGAATCATCATGAAACTTCTGCTCATATCCGCCCTCACCGTAGCGTTCACCGCCACGATGGCATTTGCCCAAACCAAAGCTCAGGACCCCGCGTCGAAGGAGACCGCCTTGAATCCCGATCACTACGCCGCGGTCACCATGAAGACCAACCGTGGCGACATCGTCATCCTGCTCGACAAGAAGCACGCACCGATCACCGTTGACAATTTCCTCGCATATGTCGAAGGCGATCACTACGACGGGACGATCTTCCACCGCGTCATCCCGAACTTCATGATTCAGGGCGGCGGCTTCGATACCAACAACAGCCAGAAGCAGACCCGTGACCCTATCAAGAACGAGTGGCTCAACGGCCTGAAGAATGTGCGCGGCAGCATCTCGATGGCGCGGCTTGGCAACCAGCCCGACTCGGCGACCTCTCAGTTCTTCATCAATGTCGTGGACAATGCCGTTCTCGATACCGCTCGTGATGGAGCCGCCTACGCGGTGTTTGGAATGGTCGTTGAGGGGATGGACGCGGTCGACGCGATCCGTCAGACGCCCACCGGGATGGGTTCGCTGGATGGACGCCCGGCCCAGGACGTCCCCAGAGAACAGCAGGTCATCGAATCCGCAGGAATCACTCCTCTGGATGACCTGTCCGACAGCGCTCGCGCCGTCGCGGCCGATTGGCAGCAGAAGACCGAAGCGTGGAGCAAAGCTGCGGAGGAGCGCCGCGAGCTCCTCGAAAATCCGCTTCAAGCCGCGAAGGCGTTCTGCGAGAAGCAGGGTGCCGATGTCAACAGCCTGCAGACCACCGAGTCCGGCCTGATGTACATTGACGAGGTGGTCGGTGATGGCGAACAGCCGAAATCCACCGCCGCGACGGTCAGCGTCCACTACACCGGCTGGCTCATCGACGGCACGAAGTTCGATTCGTCGCGCGATCGCGGCCAGCCCACCTCCTTCCCCCTCAACCGGGTCATCCCCGGTTGGACGGAGGGCGTGTCGTCCATGAAGGTCGGTGGCAAGCGCTGGCTGATCATCCCCAGTGAGCTCGGTTACGGTGCCCGTGGCGCGGGTGGTGTCATCCCGCCCAACGCGATGCTCGTCTTCGAGGTCGAATTGCTCAGCACCACCGGTGGCTGATCAAGAACGAGCCTGGATTCGTCCGACAAATAATCTGTCCTCGGTATTCCCGAGCATCTTGACAGGTCTCACTCATTCGTAGACGCTTCTGCTCCATGTCGACTTCCCTCACCAAAAAATCCGCCAAAGCGAAAGCCAACCCCGCCGTGGGGCTGTGGTGGATGCTTTGCGTGGAGTGAGCGGCTAAGAGCTCATCACAAGCAAGATTCCAGACCAGGCACCCTCGGCGATCCGAGGGTGTTTTTTTATGCCATCAACTCGAACCATCACGACCCATCACCGGGCCATCCCCCGGCCCACCAAGGAGAAAACCATGTCCCAGACCAGCATCATCCAGTGTTCCTGCCCCGAGTGCGACGCCTCGATCAGCTTCGAGCGGATCCCACTGCGCGGTCAGATCGCCCGTTGCACAGACTGCGGCGTGGAGCTCGAGGTCACCAGCATCGAGCCGCTGACCCTTGAGCTTGCACCCGAGGTCGAAGAAGACTGGGGCGAGTGAGCGCAGGCCGTACCGAGTCAATCTGACATCACACAAGGAGTACTGCCATGCGTATTGCGATGACCTATACCCGCCTGCGAACCGAGGAGCGGCTGCTGCTCGACTCGTTCGAGGCGATCGGCGTTCAGGTGGTCCCGATCGACCTTCGGAATGTCGTGTTCGATCCTGCCAACCCCGGCGAGTGGGCCGATTTCGACGCGGTCGTGGACCGCTCGGTCAGCCTGACCGCCTCACTGACCGCGGTTCGTCTGCTGGAGGGATTCGGCATCCGGTGCATCAACACCGCCCGGGCGATCGAGATCTGCTCGGACAAGCTGCGGACCACCATCGAACTGATCCGGGCGGGAGTGCCGACGCCGGAGGTCCGGGTGGCGACCAACGCCGAGTCCGGGCTTCGGGCGGTGGAGACCATCGGCTACCCGGCGGTGCTCAAGCCGACCGTGGGGTCATGGGGCCGCCTCGTCGCCCGCGTGAACGATCGGGACGCGGCCGAAGCCGTACTCGAGCATCGCGAGACACTCGGGTCGGTGCAGCAGGGTGTGTTCTATGTGCAGGAGCACATCAACAAGCCCGGACGCGACATCCGCGTGTTCGTCGTCGGCGGTGAGCCCATAGCGGCCATCGTCCGCTCCAGCGAGCACTGGGTGACCAACACGGCTCGCGGGGCGAGCGCGGCGGGGCTGACGATCACCGATGAGCTGGGAAGCATATGCGCGAACGCCGTGGCGGCGGTCGGGGCGGATGTCGCGGCGGTCGATGTGCTCGAAGACCCCGAGCGTGGGCTCCTCGTCAACGAACTCAATCACTCGATGGAGTTCCGCAACAGCATCCAGACCAGCGGCGTGAACATCCCAGAACTGGTCGCGCGTCAGGTCGCGGCGATCGTGGAAGGGGCTGCGGCGTGATGAGGCGTGCATCGATAGTTGGGGGGAGCGGATTCACGGGCGGCGAACTGCTGCGACTCCTGCACGGTCATCCGGATATCCAGATCGGGCAGGTGACCAGTCGACAATTGGCAGGACAGCCGGTCCACCGTTCGCACCCCAATCTACGCGGGCATGTGGAGACGCTGTACTGCACGCCCGATGAGGTCGGGGCGTGCGATGTGCTGTTCCTGTGCATGCCGCATGGCCGTGCGGCGAAGGAGATCGACCGCTGGCGTGGGCTCGCCCCGCTGGTCGTCGATCTATCTGCGGACTTCCGTCTGCGGAGCCCGGAGCGATACGCCGAGTGGTACGGCGAGGAGCACCCCACGCCGCAGACTCTTGGCGAGGCGGTGTACGGCCTCGGCGAGGTATCGCGCGAGCGGTTGCGCGGGGCGTCACTCGTCTCGGGAGTCGGCTGCAATGCGACGGCGATGACGCTGGCGCTCCTGCCACTGGCCAGAGAGAGGCTGATCAGGCGAGCGATTGCGGATGTGAAGGTTGGGTCCTCGGAAGCGGGGGCCGAGCCCAGCGCTGGCTCGCACCACCCCGTGCGAGCCCGGACCGCCCGGACCTACAGCCACGCCGGTCACCGGCACCTCGCCGAGGTGCAGCAGAACATCGGCGAACTCGAGCTCGATGCGACCATCACGGCGATCGACATGGTGCGGGGCGTACTCTGCACCGCCCATATCGAGCCGACGCGCCCGGTCGAGACCAAGGAACTCTGGAAGCTGTACCGCGCGGCCTACGGAAACGAACCGTTCGTGCGCATCGTGGCCGATCGCAGCGGTCCGAACCGCTACCCCGACCCACGGATCGTGGTTGGCTCGAACCACGCCGATGTCGGCTTCGCCGTCGATGAGCGTTCGGGGCGGATCATCGCGTTGTGCGCGATCGACAACCTCGTGAAGGGTGCCGCCGGTTCGGCGG
>CAZIXS010000149.1:0-5110 GCA_964543335.1 uncultured Phycisphaeraceae bacterium
ATCATCGCGTTGTGCGCGATCGACAACCTCGTGAAGGGTGCCGCCGGTTCGGCGGTGCAGTCGATGAACATCGCCCTCGGTCTCGAAGAGACCCGTGGGCTGACTTTCCCGGGTCTCCACCCGGCGTAACCGAAGGAATCATTACATGTCCACAGTGGTCATCAAGATCGGCGGCGGCGAAGGGATCGACCCGACCGCCTGCGTCAACGAAGTCGCCGAACTCGTCCGCGACGGGGTGCGCGTGGTGCTGGTGCACGGCGGCTCGCACGAAACGAACCAACTCGCCGAGGCGCTCGGTCACCCAACGCAGACCATCACCAGCCCCGGTGGTCACGAGTCGCGCCGCACCGATCGCCGCACGCTCGAGATCTTCGAGATGGTGTACTGCGGCAAGGTGAACAAAGCGGTCGTCGAGAGTCTGCGGGCCGCCGGTGTGGATGCTGTCGGCCTGAGCGGGATCGACGCGGGCATCTGGACCGGACGGCGCAAAGACGCGATCCGCGCGGTCGATGGGGACGGCCGGACGGTCATCATCCGCGACGACCTTTCCGGGCGCGTGGAATCGGTCGATGGCGATTTCCTGAACCTGCTGCTCGATGCCGGGCGGGTTCCGGTCTTGACTCCTCCGGCGATCACTCCCAAGGGCGTGGCGATCAATGTGGATGCCGACCGTGCTGCGGCTGCGACGGCGGTGGTTCTGAACGCAGACGAACTTCTGCTGCTCTCGAATGTGCCCGGTGTGCTCCGCAGTCCGAGCGATCGGAACTCGCTGATCGAGGCTGTGGATAGCGACACGCTCGATGTGGCGCGGAACGCCGCGGGCGGTCGCATGAAAAACAAGGTGCTCGCGGCCGAGGAGGCCATGCAGGGTGGTGTGCCACGCGTGGTGATCGGCTCGGCCAACGGACCGGACGCGATCGCCCAAGCCCGGACCGGACGCGGTACCGTGTTCCTGCAGGGAGTGGCGTCGTGAGCAGTTCTGACTGGGCCGGTCTGAGCGACGACCAGCGGTTCCTCGCTGAACTGGTCGCGACGCCAAGCGTCTCGGGCTCCGAGCGTGCCGCGTCCGAAGTCTTCGTTCGCCGTGCGACGGAACTGGGTTTTGAGGCGCACATCGACGAGGTCAACAACGCGATCGCCTCGCGCGGCCCTGCCGATGGGCCCGTGCACCTGATGCTCCTCGGGCACATCGATACCGTGCCCGGAGATATCCCGGTTCGCGTCGAGAACGGGGTACTGCACGGGAGGGGGAGCGTCGATGCCAAGGGGCCGCTTGCGGCGTTCCTGGCCGCCGCGGCGCGGGTGGAACTGCCCGAGGGTGTGCGCCTCACAGTTGCAGGCGCGGTAGGGGAGGAGTCGGCGGCTTCGCCAGGCGCGAGATACCTGCTCGATCGACATCACCCGAGCGCGTGCATCATCGGCGAGCCGAGCGGCTGGGACGGCGTGACACTCGGCTATAAAGGGCGACTGCTCGTGACCGCCGAGGCCCGGTGCGACCATCACCATTCGGCGGGCGAGGACGCTTCGGCCGGAGATCGCATCGCATCATGGTGGCGACGGGTGACCGAGCGGGTGGAGGAGTTCAACCAAGGGCGCGCGAGGGTATTCGATCAGATTCAGTCCACCATCCAGTCCATGTCCTCAGGCAACGACGGCATGAAGCAGAACGCCCGAATGGTGGTTGGTTATCGCCTCCCGCCAAGCGTGTCGCCTCAGGCATGGTCCCAGGAGGTGGCGTCCGTCGCGAGAGAAGGGATCGAGTTCACCTTCGACGGCATGGAGGGCGCCTACGCCACCGAACTCAACGATCCGGTGGTGCGGGCACTGCGTTGCGCGATCCGCGAAAACGGTGGAACGCCTCGCCCGAAACTCAAGACCGGCACCGCAGACTTCAATGTGGTCGGCCCAGTCTGGAACTGCCCGATTGCAGCATACGGGCCCGGCGACAGCACCCTCGACCACACCCCGCAGGAGCGTCTGGCCCTCGCTGAGTTCGATCGGTCGGTACAGGTGCTGACAGACGCCATCGGCATGCTTTCGCACGAACTCGCTTCGGTGACTTCCGGGGCTACGGCTATCGCGGAATGACGCCAAGCACGAGCGGTCGTGGCTGAATCGATGAGAGGCCGAAGTGAACCTTGCCTGCGGTCTTGGCGGTAGCCGAGCTTTGTTCGGACGGATCGACCACGGCTCAGGTCGTCAGCACCTCGGGCTCTCGGGGTACCATCAGTCAATGTAGTGCGCACCCGTTGGGTGCACCGTCCTCCGATGATGACCTTTCAAGGAGTCTGCCGATGATCCGAACCACGACTGCCGCGAGCCTGCTCGCGGCAACCACGGTGCTTGCTGCGAATCCCGGCGTGATCTTGCCGATGCGCGAGCGTGCGGCTGTGGTGGATGGTCTTCTGCGTGAGCGCCTGGACCGGATCGTACCGGAGCTGATGCGCGAGCACGAGGTGGACATGTGGATCGTGCTCGGGCGTGAGTACAACGAGGACCCCGTGCTGAAGACGATGCTCCCGGCGACCTGGCACTCGGCGCGTCGGCGGACGATCCTGGTGTTCCACGACCCCGGGGCACCGGCGGAGGTCGAGCGTCTGGCGGTGTCACGGTACGCGGTGGGGAACCTGTTCGAGGCGTCGTGGGATCCGGCGGAGCAGCCAGACCAGTGGGCGCGGCTGGTCGAGATCATCAAGAAGCGCAACCCGGAGCGCATCGGACTGAACATCTCCGAAACTTGGGCGCACGCGGACGGGCTGTCGCACTCCCAGTTCGAGGCGCTGCAACAGGCGCTTCCGAGCGACCTGCGCGGACGAATCGTCTCGGCGGAGCCGCTGGCGGTGGGCTGGCTGGAGACGCGTCTGGAGCGAGAGATGGATATCTACGCTTCGGTATGTCGGATCGCGCACGAGATCATCGCCGAGGCACTGTCGGAGCGGGTGATCCAGCCGGGGGTGACGACGACGGAGGATGTGAAGTGGTGGTGCCGCGAGCGCGTGAACGAGCTTGGGCTGGAGGATTGGTTCCACCCGATTGTGTCGGTGCAGCGTGCATCGGCGGAGGGTGACTTCATGGCCATGATGGCGGGGGGTGAGCAGGTCATCCAGCGCGGCGACTTGATCCATCTGGACCTTGGGATCCGCTATTTGCGTCTGCATACGGACACACAGCAGATGGCGTATGTGCTGAAGCGGGGCGAGACGGAGCCGCCAGCGGGACTGCGCCGGGCGTTTGCGCGCGGCAACGAGATGCAGGACATTCTCACCTCGCATTTCGAGGAAGGGCGAACCGGTAACGAGGTAGTGAAGCTGGCGCTGGAGGAGGCAGCGTCACGCGGGATCAAGGCGATGGTGTACAGCCACCCGGTCGGTCTTCACGGTCACGCGGCGGGTCCGGCGATCGGGATGTGGGACAAGCAGGACGGCGTGCCGGGGACGGGCGAATACCCCATCCGGGCCAACACCGCGTACGCGATCGAACTGAGCATTCTCGAGACGGTGCCGGAGTGGGGCGGTATGGAGGTCCGGATCATGCTCGAGGAGGACGCGGTGTTCGCGGGTGGTCGTGTGGAGTACATCGACGGGCGTCAGACGGAGCTGCGTGTGGTTCGGTAGGGCTCCCAAAACGACACAAGCCCCTGCTTTCGCAAGGGCCTGTTCAAGCGAGGCGGACGGGACTCGAACCCGCAACCACCGGATCGACAGTCCGGGACTCTAACCAATTGAGCTACCGCCCCAAAGGGGACCCGTTCGCAGAGACGAGCGGGATGGGAAATGTATCGGATTCGGCGCGGGTGTCAAGCGGTGGAGCGGTTTGGGGCTCGGAAATCGCCGTTTGGGACCGCTATAAGCCCTTTCTGTGGCCTCTTTGGGGCCTCTTTGGGGAAAGTTCGCCCCAACTCCAGCACCACCGGTGAGAGCACCCCGATTCACTTCCCGTCGAACCACGATTCCGCCCACGCCACATCCACCTTCAATGGCACGCTCAGCGACATCGCCGACTCCATGATCTCGCGGACCGTCGCCACCACAGTCTCGGCCTGTGACTTCGGGGCCTCAAGCACCAATTCGTCGTGAATCTGGAGCAGCAGGCGGGCGTCGGGGTGGGATTTTGGCAGTTCCCGGTAGAGATCGACCATGGCCAGCTTGATCAGGTCCGCCGCGGAGCCTTGGACCACTGTGTTGATGGCGATGCGCTCGGCGAAGGCCTTCCGAGCGGGCTGGTTGCTGGTGATGTCCGGGATCGGGCGCCGACGATGCAGGATGGTCTCGACGGCCCCGGTGGCCTTGGCTTCGTCGACGCAACGGTCGAGAAAGGTCGTAATCCCGGGGAAGCGGGCCTTGTACTCCGTGATGATCTCATCGGCTTCGGAATTGCCGATGCCCAGACGACGAGCGAGCCCGAAGGCCGTGATGCCATACACAATGCCGAAATTGACCATTTTGGCCCCGGATCGCTGCTCGTCAGTGACCTGCTCGGGGGAGATGCCATGGATCTGGGCGGCTACGGCCCGGTGGATGTCCGCGTCGGCGTGGAAAGCGTCGATGAGGGCCTGGTCCTCGGAGAGGTGGGCGAGCAGGCGGAGTTCGATCTGCGAGTAGTCCGCGGAAATCAGGACCGAGCCCTCCGGCGCGACGAAGGCCCGCCGGATCTCGCGCCCGATGGGCGTGCGGATGGGGATGTTCTGGAGGTTCGGGTCCGATGAACTCAGGCGACCGGTGACCGCGACGGTCTGGTTGAAACTCGGATGAATCCGGTGCGTCTCGGGGTGGATGGCCTCCTTGAGGGCGAGGAGGTAGGTGGAGACGAGTTTGGTGAGTTGGCGGTACTCGACGATCAGTGCGGGGATCGGACTCTCGATGCTCGGGTCGAGCGCAAGCCTTTCAAGGGTCTCGGCATCGGTGGAGTATCCGGTCTTGATCTTTTTCAGGGGTTTGATGCCAAGGCCGGGCTTGGCGTCGTCGGGTTTGTTGAAAAGGATGGCCGAAAGCTGCTTGGGCGAGTCTGGGTTGAAGGGGCGCGGCGCAGCGTCTTCGAGCTGGGCCTTGAGTTCCTCGATGCGGACCATCAGCCGCTCGCGCTGGCGGTCAAGCTCATCGGGGTCGCAGAG
>CAZIXS010000150.1:0-5042 GCA_964543335.1 uncultured Phycisphaeraceae bacterium
TTTTTGGGGGATGATCTGACTATTGCAAACGCGGTAGTTCTCTCGATGCTGCAACTGGTGGTGATCTCCCTCGTTGGAGGCTATCTCCTCGGGAAACAAGAAATGCAGATTGGCTTCTCAGTGGCGGTCAAAGCGCTAGCGATGGCTGTCGTGACTCTGCAGCTAGTCCTCACTCCTATCGCGTGGCTGGTTTGAACGAACCAAACATGAAAACGGGCCGTCCCCATCTGGGAACGGCCCGCGTCGTGAATCCGCATCAGTCGCGGAGATGGTGCGAAATCAGGGATGGCTCGCCCGGATTACATGCCGGCGTTGTAGATGAAGTTGGCGTTCATCGCCTTTTCGATCTTCGCCGACACTTCCATCAGGTGAGCGCGGGTGTAGGGATCGAGTCGGTTGGCCGAGGCCCCATCAAGGACGCCATCGATCTGCTTCTGCAGGTCGGCGAGGGTCATCCGTGAGAGGTTCGAGATCGGGCGAGCCGCGGCGCCGAACATGCCACCGGGCATGCTGAGATCGATCAGGCGATCGATGTGCTCAGCCTGCAGGTTCCGGCGCATGCTGGAGATCATGGGCTCGCGGACGGTGTAGCGCTTGGTGATGTCGCCATCGAGCTCTTCCCAGATCGCGTCGGTCACGGTAGTGACGACCTCGTGCAGCGTCAGCGCGTCCTCGTCGGGGGCGACGATGAACTCGTTGTCGTAGACGCGGCTGAGTGTGGTGGGGTTCATGATCGCGGTCAGCATGGAGGCCTGGAGGCCGAGGATGCGATCGTGGACCGGCCAGTTCGGCTCTTCGAGGCGGTTGCCCGGATCGAACCACGACTCGGTTGTCATGTGGCGCAGCAGTTCGGGGGTCAGGCCGAAGGCCTCGTCGTAGAACGCGTTCTGGACCACGAACTGCAGCGCTTCGCGCTGCTTCTCGGCCTCGACCGGGCGGACGGGTTCGACGGCGTTCGGATCGCCCTTCTGGTTGCGGCTGACGTAGGAGCCGCCAACCCAGTTGGCCATGATGCCGAGGGCTCCGGACTGTTCGCTGAGCGAGAGCTGGTAGCCGCGCCGGGCCTTGGACCAGTTGTCCCCGTCCTTGACGAACTCGCTGAGCAGGTTCTCGCGGTAGTAGCGGGCCAGTTCGATCTTGTCCTTGGCGTACTCGATGGGGTCCGCGCCCAGGTCGTAGCGCCGGGTGAGCGGGTCGGGGCCGAAGGTGTCCTCGTCGCTGCCGTACTGCAGACCCGGTTCGGTGTTGCGCTTGGCGACTTCGTTCGGATCGCCGAAGGTGTAGCCGAACTCGATGGCCCACATGTCGTATTCGCCGATCCCGATGGGTGCGTAGTCACCCTGGATGGCGTCCTCGTCCATGTTGATGTTCAGCGGCGCGTAGTCCATGACCGAGTTCGACCATGGCAGCTTGCCCTTCACCTCTTCGGAGTTGATCTGATCGATGGTGAAGATGCTCGTGCCCTTGAAGTTGTGGCGCAGACCGAGCGTGTGACCGACCTCGTGCGCGACGAGGTGGGCGAGCAGCGGGCCGACATAGTCTTCCGGGAGGCCGTCGATGACGTTCCCGTCGCTGCCCTGGCCGTTGCGGAGCTCATCGAGCACGCCGGTCAGCTCGAGGTGGGTGCGCATCATGGTCATGGAGTAGGCCATGCCCATCGCGGCGGAGCAGGCGAGATCCAGACGGTGCTCGCCATTGTCCATCAGCGGCTTGCCGTCTTCACCGAGGAAGTTCCAGTGCGTGCCGAGGTACGGGGTGCTGTCGCGCTCTTCGAGGCCGGCGGCGATGCGGGCCAGCCGGGCCTCGCGCTCGGCGATCATCGCTTCGCGCTTTTCGGGCGGAGCGAGACGGACGCGCGGGTCGTACTGCGGACGCGAGTCCAACCACGACAGGGTCTCGGGGGTCATGCCTTCCATGAGCATGGAACTCATGACATTCTCCCAGTCCATCGCGAACACACGCAGCCAGCCATCACCGAGCACGACATCCGCGTCGAAGATCTGGCCGGTTTCTGGATGCACACGGCTGGGACCAACGGCTAGGCCTCGGTCGTTGGACTGCCACACGATGAAGTTGTAGCGGGAGTCCTCGGGGTCCTTGTCCATGTTGAGCCCGGTCGCCATGTCCTGATAGCGGACCTCGATGGCGTCACGGATGCCGATCTGTTCGAAGGCCTTGTTCCACTGCAGGATGCCGTCGCGCACATAGGGGCGGTAGCGCACCGGGACGGTGTGCTCCACATAGAAGACGATCGGCTCCTTGGGCGGGCTGAGCTTCAGGCTCGGGTCACGCTTCTCGAGGTGCCAGCGGTTGGCGTAGCGGACCCACTTCTCGTCGGAGTTGTAGGAGCCCAGGTCGCGGTAGAAGGTGGTGAAGAAGCCAACGCGGTTGTCTGCCCGACGGGGCTTGAAGCCGTTGCCGCTGGGCGGGGTGATCAGGGAGTAGGCGAACGAGCGGAGCTGTCCACCGGCGATCGGTCCTTCGACCGCGATCTCGACATTGTTGGGGAAGGCCTTGGCCTTGACGATCTTAGTGAGGTTCGGATTGAGGCCGTTGGCGTTGTTCCCGAAGAAGTTGCGGGCGCCGTTGACGAACATGGCGTCCAGGTCGATCACGGGGCCGCCACCGGGGCCCATGGCGACGATCGGAACATCCAGCCAGACGCGGTCGGTGAAGTGGCGCTCGATGGAGGCCCGGGACTCGGCGTCGCCGGTGGAGCGGGTCTGGAGCTCCGGCTCGATCAGCGCGAGGCGGTTGTCGTACCGCTTCCAGTGCACATAGCGAGAGCCGCCCTGCAGACCCGCCATCAGGTCGCCGGACTTGATGGTGGTGTTGAGGATGAAGCTGCGTCCCTCGAAGTTGCGGGGCAGCTCGGCCAGGATCTGGCCATCGCGCTCACGCACCCACAGGTTGTACATGGGGGCAGCGCCGTCGGTGGTGGACACGACCTTGGTGTAGCCGTCGGAAACCTGTTCGAAGGGGGGGAAATTCTGTGCTGAAGCGCTCGAAGCCACTCCGAGCCCGAGTGCGAGACCTGCCGCCATCGTCAGAGCGCGGGCAGCGTTTGCGGTACGGATCCATCCCATTGGTACATACTCCTATCGGATTCACGACAATCCTGAAGAACGAGCCTCGGCCCACCATTTGGTTGAGGCACCCCGAGCGCAATCGCTGCGGAGCATCAGGTGCTACAGCCGACCATGCCGGCATGTGGCAGGTATCGTCGAAGAATCTGCGGAGATCCCAAAGTCGGTCAGCGGTCCGATAACCGAAGCAGAAAACGCTCGGGCGGGGTCAATCGCCATCCTCATCGCGAGGGGTCACGGCGGCACTGACCACGCTGTCCCCGGGCTTGATATTCACCAGGCGCACCCCGGCGGTATTTCGCCCGATCCGCCGGATCTCTTCGCTCTGGGTGCGGACGATCATGCCGTTGCGGGTGACGAAGACGATGTCCTCGTTGTCGATGACCGCCTTCATGCAGACCACCTTGCCGTTGCGGGTGGTGGTTTTGATGTCGCGTCGGCCCTTGCCGCCTCGGGACTGGGTGCGGTACTCGACCGAGCCGTCTTCCTGCTCGGAGGCGACGAGGTACTCCCTGAGGTCGGTGCGCTTGCCGTAGCCGTTCTCGGTGACCGTGAGCAGGTCGACATCGGCCCGGACAGAGTCGGTGGCGTCGCCGGAGTCGTTCATCTGGATCTTCACGAGGCCGACGACCCGGTCGCCGTCGGCGAGTTCAATGCCCTTCACGCCGGCGGAGGAGCGTCCCATAGCGCGCGCGTCGTCTTCCTCGAAGCGGATGGACATGCCATTGGCGGTGCCGAGCAGCAGGTGGTCGTGCCCGCTGGTGCAGGCCACGCCGACGAGTTCATCGCCGTCGTTGAGGTTGATGGCGATCAGGCCCGAACGGTTCACATTCTGGTAGAGCTTGAGCGACGAGCGCTTGACCTTGGCCTGCGCGGTCGCGAAGACCAGGAAGTCCTCGCCCTTCTCGAAGTCGGAGATCGGCAGGTACGCCACGCACTTCTCGCCGGGTTTCAGGTCGATCAGGTTGACGATCGAGCGTCCCTTGCTCGTGCGCGAGAGCTCGGGGATCTCGTAGACCTTCATCTTGAACACACGACCGGAGTCGGTGAAGCACAGGAGATCGTCGTGCGTGGAGGCGATGAACAGGTGCTCGAGGAAGTCGTCGTCCTTGGCGAGCTTGCCGCCCTGGATGCCCCGTCCGCCGCGCCCCTGGGCCTTGTAGGTGTCCAGCGGGTTGCGCTTGACATAGCCCTCGTGGGAAATGGTGACGGCGACGGAGTGCTCCTGGATGAGGTCGGCGAAGTCGATGTCGTCGGCCGACTCCTCGATCGAGGTGCGGCGCGGGCGGTCGTAACGCTCACGCATCTGCGCGATGTCGTCCTTGATGATCGCGAGCACGCGTCCACGATCGGCGAGGATCGATTCGTAGTCCTCGATCTCGGAGACCACCTTGCGGTAGTCGGCGGTGATCTTCTCGATTTCGAGGCCGACGAGTTGGATCAGGCGCATCGAGCCGATGGCTTCGGCCTGCACGCGGGTCATGGCGATGCCCCGCTCGGACGAGGCGATCTTCATGAGGCGGGCGGGGATCTGCGGGGCGAAGGGGTGGTCGGCGGGGATGCGGTAGCGCCGGTCCATGAGCTTCTGGATCGCCTCTTCGCGCGTCTTGGAAGAGCGGATGAGCTTGATGACCTCGTCGATGTCGCTGACGGCGTAGATCATGCCCTCCAGCACGTGCGCCCGCTTCTTGGCTTCGTGCAGCAGGTGGCGGGTGCGGCGCTCGATGACGTCGATGCGGTGGTCGATGTGGTGCTGGATCAGTTCCTTGATCGACATGGTCCGCGGCTGGCGGTTGACCAGCGCGATGTTCATGATCGAGATCGTCGACTGCAGCGGGGTGAACTGGTAGAGCTGGTTCTCGACCACCGCAGGGTCGGTGCCCTTGCGGAGCTCGCAGACGATGCGGGTCTGGGCGTCGCGCCCGGACTCGTTGCGGACATCGACGATGTCCTTGA
>CAZIXS010000151.1:0-5002 GCA_964543335.1 uncultured Phycisphaeraceae bacterium
GCACCGAAAGCCCAGTCCGAGCATGGTCAACTGGATGAACGCCGCGGCTCCAGGGCTACTGCGCCCCGGAGCCAGGGTCGCGGTAGTGGGATGCGGGCTCGGCGAGGATGCGGTGTTTCTGGCGGATCGCGGCTACGAGGTTTCCGCGTTTGATGTGTCTCCAACCGCGATCGAGTGGGCCAAACGCCTGCATCCGCAGCATGAGGGCCTTTTCAGCGTCGCCGATGTGCTGGATTTGCCTGGGAGCCTGCGCCACCGGTTCGACCTCGTGGTGGAGGTTCACACCCTGCAGGCCCTGCCGCCGAAGCATCGCGTGGAGCTGGCTCGGGGCATGGCGGAACTGCTGGTGCATGGCGGGGTGCTGCTGGCCTGTGCCCGGGGGCGCTCGGCGGAAATCCCGTTGGATGCGGTTTCTGGCCCGCCGTTCGCGTTTTCAGTGGGCGAACTGGATGAGACGCTGCAGGAGGCCGGACTGATCCCGGTCGAGGAAATCGCGAGCTTCGAAGACGATAACGACCCGCCAGTTCAGCGTTTACGAGCGGTGTACCGGCGGTGCGACCGCTGAATCCGGGATTTTTTCCGGGAATGCAGGCTTCCGGGCGGAACCGGGTAACTCTTTGTTGCGAATACCTTTACGGTGATCGATCGACTCGGTACGATCGCTCCGGTCCGGGAGTAGTGAGCCGGGCCCAGCGGACCTGCCGTCGGTCGAAGATCCTCCGTCGTGGTGTTGCGATTTCAGTTGGTCTTTCGTCGCGATGGGAAGTGAGTCAGGCGGAGTCGCTCGTTGGCTGGGTTTGCCCTCCCTCTGGGAAGGGATCAAGCGGCCATCGGGCTTCGCCTGTTTCCGGGGTGTGGGTTGCACGCTTGGCGTGTAGCCGCGAGCAGGGGGTTGGTGTACCGTGCCGCAGGGCGTGTTTTCGCCCTCGGAAACAGCAGCAGTGCCGAGCCGTGCACGAGTCGAAAGAGAGCTCAGGGATGGAATCGCAGAACGCAGTACCCGCCACGAACCGTCGTCGGGGTTTTACGCTGGTCGAATTGCTGGTGGTGATCTCGATCATCGCGGTACTGATCGGTTTGTCTATTCCCGCGCTCAGCCGCGTCCGCCAACAGGCCCGGGTGTCGTCCACCCAAACCCTGATGAACTCGATCAACGCCAGTGTGGCTCAGTACCAGACCGACAAGCGCCGTCTTCCGGGCGTGTTCAGCGCCGAGGAGATCGGCAGTACGGACAACTTCACGGGTGGGTGGCGGAACCGGCCGGGCGTCACCTCGATGGAAAACGCACTGATCGATCTGGCCGGCGGCGCCTTCTCGACCGTTCAGGAGATCCAGGACGCTGGCTTCTCACCGAACAGCGCGCTGCGGATCACCCTGGGTGGCCGAACGATCTATGTCATCCCCGAACTCATCGGATCGCTGCGTGAAACGGGGTATGTCGATCTTGATGCGGAGACTTTGGTCGCCGTCGAAGGGCAGAACTCCGATCTCGAAGACACCGGTCTGCCGGATGTGCTCGACGCTTTCGGCACGCCGATCATGATGTGGGCTCAAAGTGAGCGGGCCGGTCGGAACGCGGCCTATGTGCGGGAATACGCCGAGACCGATGAGCGGGCCCTGTTCTACTGGGCTTCGAACGCCTCGTACGCCATGTCGGGCTTCCCGCGTGGCGTCTCCGGGACGCCCACCGCGCCTCCGACGGGGTTCAGCCAGTACCGGCGCAGTCTGCTGAGTTCGTTCGTCATCGGCAGCGAGCGGGATCGTCTGCTGAGCGTCATGGCCCTGACCGGAAACCGCTCCACGCCGACCACCTCGGACATGCTCGCGAACCCCAACGGCCTGAACAGCACGAACATGATTGTTCCCGCACAGCCGAGGGGCGAAGTCATGTTCGTGTCCGCCGGCCCCGACAAGATCTTCCTGAACGGCTTCAAGACCAGCAGCACCACTCCCGATGCACAGTCTGCGGTCTACACCCCGACCGGCGACTTCGGCCAGTACCAGATCCCCGCGACCGGCCTGCCGATCGAGCGGTTCGACGAGGTTCTCCTCGGCGGCTCCTGAGCGGAATCCCTGATGGAATCACTCGCGACGCGGGCCGTTCGGTCCGCGCTTTCGTGTGCCGAATCACTGGTCCGGCTCAGGCCGATTCTTGTAGGGTGCTTTGGTTCTCCGGGCCCAGGCGTTAGCATCTGCGTCCATGAACATCCGATCCCTGTGTGCCGGTGGCTCGCGACTCTCGCGATGCCTCTCTCAACCCCTCGCGTGTGCAGCCATCGCGGCGGGCTTCTTCCTTGGCTTCGTCCCGGCTTCGGTCGTGGCCCAGCCGCATGAACCGGTGAACGGACCGCGCCAGGTGGATCCAGGCTGGCACGCCCTTGTTGGTGCAACGGTCGTGACCGAACCCGGCACACGCATCGAGAATGCCACGCTGGTCATTCGGGGCGGTCTGATCGTCAGCATCGCCTCCGGCGCCGAGCCGCCCGCGGGCGCTCGTGTGTGGGATGTCTCTGGTCTGACCATCTATCCGGGTCTGATCGAGTCCTACGCGCCCGTCTCGATCGATGCCCCCGACGAATCCTCGCCGGGTGCCCACTGGAACGCGGCGGTCGCAGCACAGCGCTCCGCGCTGAGCGGTGAGGGTCTTTCGCAGTCCGACCGCGAACGACTGCGGGGCATGGGCTTCGTCGTGGCGCACATCGCCCCCGACGACGGATTGCTGCGCGGACAGACCGCGGTGGTCTCGCTGGGTGAAGATCGCAACCTCAGCGATCCGACCGCGCGGGTGATCGATCCCTCCCTGTGGCACGGCGCCTCGCTCCGGCGCGGATCGTTGGGCAGCAGCTATCCGAGTTCCAAGATGGGGGCGATCGCTCTGGTGCGGCAGACACTGGCCGATGCGCAGTGGTGGCCCGAAGCGATGCGTGCGCACGAAGAAAACCCTTCGCGCTTCAGCCGTCCCGCGCCCAACGATGCCGTGGCCACCCTCGCTGATGCTCGAGAACTATTCTTTGTTGTCGATGATGAGCTTGACCTGCTCAGGACCGCTCGTCTGGCGGCGGAGTTCAACCGCGATGCGGTCTTCGTCGGCACCGGCACGGAACTGCGCCGTCTGGACGCGATCGCCGCTCTCAAGCGGCCGGTGATCGTTCCCGTCAGCTTCCCGTCGAGACCGCAGGTGGAGACCATCAGCGACCAGAACGCGATCTCGCTGCGTGAACTGATGTTGTGGGAGCAGGCCCCGACGAACCTGCGCCGACTGCTCGGCGCGGGCGTGCCCGTTTCCGTGACAAGTTCCGGACTGCGTCGCGGCGAGAACTTCTGGAAGAACCTCAAGAGCGCCATCGACCACGGCCTGTCTGAAGAAGATGCACTGGCGATGCTCACGATCGCGCCCGCCGAATTGCTCGGTATCGCGGGGCGCTACGGCACGCTCGAACCCGGCAAGCAGGCCAGCTTCGTCGTGGTCGATGGCGATCTGCTCGGCGGATCTCCGACCATTCGTGATGTCTGGACCGACGGACAGCGCCACGAGATCAAGGCGGCGCCCATTGAGTCGCTGAGCGGTGAATTCGAGACATCGCTGTCTCGCCACGGTTCCTCGATCAGCCTGCGCGTCGAAACCACCGACCGATCCTCGAGTGTGACCTTCGTGCACGCTCCGGCGCCGGACGCTGAAGCCCCCGAAGGTGAGGAGCCGAAGTCCGTGGAGGTCAAGGCCCGCAAAGTCGAGCGCAGCGGCAGCCGGCTGAACCTGCTCGTCGATGCTTCGCTGTTCGGCGATGAGGAATCTGGTACCGCCACTGTCCGTCTGTCGTTCGACGGCGAGCGCGCGCTCGGTGTCGCCAAGCTGACCGGCAACCGCGATCTCAACTTCACCGCGCAGCGTCAGGCGGCGGCGGACGAAGACGATGAAGAGGACAAGAAGGACGACAAAGAGGCCGAGACCCCCGAGGTCCCCGAAGTGCTCGCCCTGCCCTTCGGTTCGTTCGCCTATGACGAAATGCCTCGCCAGGAACCGACGGTCATCTACAACGCCACGATCTGGACCAATACCGATCAGGGTATCATCGAGAATGGCTATGTGATCTTCCGCGATGGCAAGATCGAGCGCGTCGGCTCGGGTGAGCCCGGCGGTTTGCCACGCATCTACCGCTGGATTGACGCCAAGGGACGCCATGTCACCCCCGGCATGCTCGATTGCCACAGCCACACCGGCATCGACGGCGGCGTGAACGAGGGCACGCAGGCGGTAACCGCAGAGGTCGCGATCTACGATGTCATCGATCCCGATGACATCAACTGGTACCGCCAGCTCGCCGGCGGCGTGACCGCGGTGAACCAACTCCATGGCTCGGCCAACCCCATCGGCGGACAGAACTCCATCGTCAAACTCCGCTGGGGCGTCAATCACCCCGACGACATGCGGATGGAGGGCGCCACGAGCGGCATCAAGTTCGCGCTCGGTGAGAATGTCAAGCAGTCGAACTGGGGCGGCAACGGTCGCTACCCGCAGACCCGCATGGGCGTCGAGACGATCATTGTTGATTCGTTCATCGCGGCGGGCGAGTACGCCAAGCGTCGCGAACAGGCACGCCGGGCGGGCGAGCCGTTCCGAATGGACTACGAACTCGAGGTGCTGTCGGAGATTCTCGCCGGCGACCGGCTGATCCACTGCCACAGCTACCGCCAGGACGAGATCCTCATGCTCTGCCGCGTCGCCGAGCAGTTCGGGTTCACGATCGGCAGCTTCCAGCATGTGCTCGAGGGTTATAAGGTGGCCGAGGCGATCAAGGAGAACGCCATCGGCGCTTCATCCTTCAGCGACTGGTGGGCCTTCAAGGTCGAGGTGTTCGATGCGGTGCCGTACAACGGCGCGATCATGCACGATGTGGGCGTGAATGTGAGCTTCAATTCCGATTCGAACGAGGTCGCTCGTCGTCTGAACACCGAAGCCGCCAAGGCCGTGTCGATGTTCCGGAAGCTCGCCGTACCGGTGCTC
>CAZIXS010000152.1:0-4949 GCA_964543335.1 uncultured Phycisphaeraceae bacterium
CGGAACGCCAGGATGTCCGCGCACTGGCCCACCGCGTACATCGGGAAGCCGAAGCTGTAGTGGTCGCCCAGACCCTTCGAATCGATCTCCGTCTTCAGCGTGGGGTTCCGCATCACCCGGTTGAACGGGATCAGCATCGCAAAGAACCAGGTGAGTTCAGCGATCGCCGGCACCTCGGTCTGGAGGACAACCGTGGACCGGTCCGGGTCGATCCCGGCCGCGAGCCAGTCCTTGACGATCTCGATGGTGTCCCGCCGGATGTCCGCGGGGGAGTCGGCCCGGGTCGTGAAGGCGTGCATATTCGCCAGCAGGAAGTAACAGTCGTACTTCTCCTGCAGGTTCACCCGGTTCTCCACGCTGCCGACCCAGTGGCCCAGGTGCAGCCGCCCGGTGGGCGTATCGCCGGTGAGAATGCGGGGACGATCGGTACGGGATGAAGCAGGGGTACTCATTGGGGGAAAGGTAGCCGGTCCGGGCGGGTTCGTCAGGGGGTGCGAGCGATCACCTCAACCGCTCCAACTTCCCCTTGCGCTTCACCAGATTCTTGTAATCCCACTGGATCTCCCGCGCCTTGCCCAGCCAGCGCTGCAGGTCCTTCGTGTTGACCTGCTCCACATCCGTGTACCGGGCCTCCGCCGCCTTGAATTTGCCTTCGGGGGCCAGCCCGTCCTCCTCGAACGACTGGCCGCTCCAGAACAGCAGGCGGATGCAGCCCTTGAGTTTGCTGTATCCCGCCACCGGGTTCCCGTCGAGGAACCACACCGGGTGGGCGTGCCAGACCTTGTTCTCCGCCTCCGGCAGATGCCGGTCGATGGCGGCCGCCAGCAGGTCGCAGATGGCCTTGTCTTCGGGGGCCTGCCGATCGTTATAGGCCTCAGTATCCGGGTGCAAGCGTCAGTCCGGTTGTTAGGGTGCGAACTGCGAGGTCACGATGTTCAGCGCGTTGAAGCCGATGTGCATCCCGATCGGCACCAGCAGGCGCCCTGTGCGTTCGTAGGCCAGGCCCATCACGATCGAGAGCACGATGATCACCGCCAGCGCGTGCGGGGCCGCGGCCCCCTTGTGCGCGTAGGTGAACAGCACGCTCACCACGCCGATCGCGATCCAGTCCAGCGTGCGGCTTCGCCGGCTCGGCCCGGTCCCGAGGTTCGCACGGATGCCCGATTGCATCAGCCCGCGATAGATCAGCTCTTCAGCGATCGGCACCGCGATCACCACCAGCGCGATGACCGCCCACCACGCGCCGCTCCGGTCCGAGTCGGTGAGGTCTCGCAGCGTTTCGTGCGCGATCCGGTCCGGCATCTCGACCAGCCCGGCCTGCGCGAGCAGCGCCATGATGAAGCTCACCACCACGCCCGTCAGCAGGACGAGCGGGATCGCCAGCCCGAACGCCGTGCCCGACATCAGCAGATCCCGTCCGCACTCCCGAGCGCTGCGGGGCAATCCGAGCACGCTCGACATCGGTCGCCAGAACGCGCACGCCAGACCCACGATCAGGATGGTCATCCCCGCCGAGGCCCCGAACGCCTGCGCGCTCGTGCCCAGCGTCGGCTGGAAGTCCGGGTTGCCCTGCGCCGCCACGGTGAAGGCGATCCCCGCCGCGGCCATCGACACCACCCACACCCCCATCGCGCCCAAGACCAGGATCAGCCCGAGGTTCATCGGCGGTTCGCCGGGCTTGGTGGGCAGGATGGCGCCGGTCATCGCGTCGTAGCGCTGGTGTCCGCCCGGTCGGGTCTCGAGCAGGCGGTATCGCCGAACCAGCAACACCGACCCGGCCGACAGTGCCCCGAGCACCAAGACAAAGGCCCAGTCGCCGCTTCGGATCGGGGGAACCGGCTCGACAGAGGCGGGCGGCTCTCCTACAACTGCTGCTGCACCTTCGACCGGTGGCTGCGGGGGTACACCCGCCACCGCCGGTTGAGCCACCAACACCACCAGACTCGCGGCGAATACGCCGATAAAGACCGTTATGGCCCGATCCGTTCCCAACGCCCTCCGACAGATCGTTGACCACAAGATGGAGGAGGTGCGCCTGCTGAAGCAGGCTGAGCCGCTGGAATCGGTGCAGGAGCGGGCCGGGGAGCGGGGCAGGCCCCGGAATTTCTTCGCCGCGGTCACGCGCAGCGAAAAGCAGGCCAGGCCCGCGATCATCGCGGAGGTGAAGCGCAAGAGCCCGTCGGCGGGCTGGATCCGCCCGGAATACGCCCAGGATGACAGTTTCGACCCGGTCCTCATTGCTCGACAGTATCACGAGGCGGGAGCCGCGGCGATCTCCTGCCTGACCGATGAGCGATTCTTTGCCGGCAAGCTGGACTACATCGACCGCATCCGCGACGAAGTGCCGATTCCGGTGCTCCGCAAGGATTTCATCATCGACCCCTACCAAGTCTGGCAGAGCCGGGCGGCGGGGGCCGACGCGATCCTCCTGATCGCCGAGTGCCTGCGCGAGGCGGAACTGCTCGACCTGATGATCCTCGCGCACGAGCTGCAACTGACGGTCCTTCTCGAAGTCCATTCGTCGGACAATCTGTTCCGCGTCCTGCCGCACGTGGGCTTCCCCAAGCCGAGCTACACGCTGCTTGGGATCAACAACCGCGATCTGGAGACCATGACCACCGATGTCGCCCACACGCTGCGCCTGGTGGACATGATCGAGGACACCTCCGTGCTGGTGTCCGAGTCGGGGATTTCTGAGCCCGAGCACCTCGCCAAACTGCACAAGGCCGGCGTGCACATCGCGCTCGTGGGCGAATCGCTGATGCGGACCGAGTCGCCTGGCGCGGCGCTGCGGGCGCTGCTGAGCTGACGCGAGCCGGCGGGTTCTGCTGTGAAAATGGGCAATTCGGGGTCCACTGGTTCTGGAAATCCGGTGCTTTTTCCTGTTCAGCGGCGTGATGCTCGGGCGGTTCTCGCGGATACATTGCAAGCAGACACCCTCCAGCGGAGGAATACCGATGAATACCACCCTGACCCTCGCCACCCTTATCCTGGCGACTGGCACAGCCGCGTTCGCCGGTGGCACGATCTTCTCCACCTTCGACGCTGACGCCGAAGGATGGGGCACGCTCAACGATGCCCGCGACTTCATCTGGACCGACGAGTTCGGCAACCCCGGTGGCGCAATCCGGGCCACCGACATCGGCAACGGCGACTACTGGTACTTCGCGGCTTCGGATGATTACCTCGGTGATCAGTCGGTCCTGCAGGGCGGCGTGCTGTCGTGGGATATCTACGGCATTCAGGGCAACCAGAACCTCACCACTCGCGCGGATGTCATGATCGTCGGGGGCGGGCTGCAGATCGGGATCAACATCCCGGTGGATTTCGACCCCGGCGTGTGGACCTCCTGGAGCGTGGTGCTCGATGACGCGGCGGACTGGCGCCTGGTGAATTCTCTGGCAGGTGGCACGCTGCAGAGCACGCCCGCCACGGATGCCGACATCGCGACGGTGCTCGCGGATGTGACCGGGCTCTACATCCGCGGGGAGTACACCAACGGCGCGGACGCCGCGGCTTTGGACAATGTCCGCCTCGCCCCTCCCCCCTGCGGCGATGTCACCGGCGATGGGAATGTGAACCTGGCCGATCTGAACCTCGTGCTGGCCATGTTCGGCATGGACACGAGCGAGGGCGACGCCAACGGCGATGGGACCGTGAACCTGGCCGACCTGAACCTGGTGCTGGCCCAGTTCGGCGGGGTTTGCTGATCGTCGGCACAGACTGGTTGAATAGTATGCGCCGGTGAAGACGTATTACGGACACCTCCGATCTGCTGTGCTTTGGCATATCCCGGTGCTGATGTGCTCAATTGGCGCGCTCGTGGCTATGTCGTATCTGGATAGCGTCTGGAACATCGTATTGGTGCCCATCGCGCTGCTCGAGATCTTCTGGCTGTTTGGCTACTTGCAATGGCGAATATTCCGTTTTTCCCGAACCCGATCGATCGCACAGAAGCACGATTGGCAAGTATGCCCCTTCTGTTGGTACCGCTTGGGCGCGGAGCGGCAGGATGATATTTGCCCGGAGTGTGGCGATGCTTGCCCCTCAGGCAGCATGAAGCGGTACTGGCTTGGGCTCGGAAAATCGCACGGTTTGATGAAGGAGCGGGCGCTGCTCGAGTCGTGCGGCATCCGACCGCCCAGCCGATCTGAGGTCAGAACCTGAGACGATCAGGCCGCGGCCTGGGCTTGGCTTCGCCCCCGGCTCCCAGTGTCGGGAGGCGTGCTCGGTTGGCGGCATGTTCTCGCCGGATGCTTGCCACCCATCGCTTGCGCGATTGGGCTCTAATCTTTTGCGGCTCGTGGTGGTGGGGCGGAGTTCGCGCGAGAGTTGAGTGATTAGAGCCCAACGGCGCAAGCCGTGGGAGGGATATTCCGGCGAGGCGATGCGGTCGGTGTGGTGGGGGGCTTGGTTTGAGGTGGGTGAGATCCCGCCGGTCGGGATGTTCGAGCCGCCCCTCATCCGTCCGCTTCGCGGTCACCCTCTGACGCCAAGAGAGAAAGGAGACCTGTTCGTCAGGCGCTGGCAGCGTCGCGTTCGCGGGCGGCTCGGTCTTCTCGCAGCGCTCTCAGCAGTTGCTCGGCCTTCTTGGAACTGAGCATGCCCCAGGAGACGGCGTCGGCGATTTTCTTCTCGAATTCGCTTTCGTCGTTGCCCATGAGGTGGCGGGCGTCGGCGGGGGAGATCGAGCCCTCGGCGACGTAGGCCGCGATCTCGCGCCGGGTCTGTTCCTGCTGGCGGGTCTGGTACATCTTGCGGATGTTGGAGAAGACAACCCAGAAGATGATCAGGAGCATGATGGCCCCGAAGGCAATAGCCTCGGAGTAGTCGATCTGGGCGAGGGTGCTGGGGAGCATCGGAACGGGTGTGCTGGTCACGGCGGGGTCCTCCTCTGGTGCAGAGTTACTGGAGATTGTGACACAGCGGTTTCAGGGATCGGAGGGGGG
>CAZIXS010000153.1:0-4892 GCA_964543335.1 uncultured Phycisphaeraceae bacterium
CGACGGAGGCCCCCCTTGGTTCGGCGGACTGTTCGTCGGGCTTGCTGCTGTCATGCTGCTCGGGGGGATCTGGGTGCTGTTTCTTCGGATCGCGCTTGAGATCGACCGGACGCAGGACATCGTGCGGTTCAGCCACAAGGGAGTGTTCAGGCGCAAGGTCCGGGAAATGAAACTTGGCGATCTCGACCGGGTCGCCATCGTGAACCGCGGGCTCCCATTTGCATGAGCCGGGAGCGAATGCTGCGCAGATTGCCGGGATGAAGGCCAGCCCGGCTACCCTCGCATGTTCGCGGCCGCGCAGCAGGGTCCGCACTTCGGAGCCCGAGACATCGCCCGCGACGGTGATCGCCGAGGTGACATCGCCAGGCGTGCCGCCGACGCCGAGGTCTTCCTCGAAGCAGAGTTCGATCAGTCGCTGCACATGGCCCGACGCGAGCACTCGCGCGGCGTAATCGGGCAGCGTCAGGTCGTTCCAGTCGGTAGCGGTGGGGTGATGCGGCTGGTTCACACCGAGCGGATCCGCTGGATGGCCCCGGTGGTGCTGCGCCCTTCGAGCAGATCGACGAGCGCTACCTCGCCGCCGTAGGACTCGACGAAATCCGCGCCGACGACCTGCGACTTTGTGTAGTCCGCGCCCTTGACGAGCACATCGGGGCGTAGGCCCTCGATGAGCCGCAGAGGGGTGTCCTCGTCGAAGACGATGACGATCGCGACCGATTCGAGTTCGCTCATGACCGTCACGCGGTCGTCTTCGTGGTGGACCGGGCGCTCGGGACCTTTGAGGCGCCGGACGGAATCGTCAGAGTTCAGTCCGATGACCAGCAGGTCGCCCTGCTCGCGGGCCTTGCGGAGCAGCGCGATGTGCCCGGCATGGATGATGTCGAAGCAGCCGTTGGTGAAGACGATGGTCTTGCCCTCGCGACGCGCGGCTTCGACCTCGATGCGGGCCTCGTCGAGCGTGCGACGCTTGCCGATGAGTTCCTTGGCCTGCACGAGCACGGAGTGGTAGATGCGCTCGAAGGGGATGGGCTGGACGCCGAAAACCTCGACCTCGAGCCCCGCCGCGGCGTTGGCGAAACGGACCGAGTCGGGCCAGTCGATGCCGTTGGCCCGGGCGGCCATGAGGGCGGCGAGGACCATGTCGCCCGCGCCCGTGACATCGTAAACCTGGCGGGCGATGGTCGGGACCGCACAGGGGTCCTTGCCCTTCTCGAGCAGGAGCGCGCCGTCGCGATCGAGCGTGAGGACGACGGCTTCGCAGTCGAGCTGTGCGGCGAGTCGCTTGGCGAGCGCGGCGTTGTGGGCCGCGCGGTCGTCGGTGTTGCCCTCAGTGAGCGTGGTCAGACCGGTGGCGCGCTCGGCTTCGGTGCGGTTGGGCGTGATGGCGGTGCAGCCGGCGTACTTGGCGTAGTCGTCGATGGAAGCCGGATCGATCAGGATCGGCACACCGGCGTCCCTTGCGGCGTCGATGACCCGACGGCACAGGTTCGGGCAGCACACGCCCTTGTTGTAGTCCTCGATGGCGACGACATCGGCCTCGGGCAAAGCCGCGGTGAAGGCCTCGACGATGCGGTCCACGACTTCGTCGGGCAGCGGCTTGCGCGATTCGAAGTCCACGCGGAACATCTTCTGTGGGTGACGGTGCTGCGCAAGGCCGATCAGGTTGCGCTTGACGGTGGTGGGGCGGAGGGGGTCGCGCACGAGCCCGTCGGTCTCGACGCCGGACTCCTTGAGCACCTTCACGAGCAGGTCGGCCTCGCGGTCGTCGCCCATCACGCCGAAGCAGCGGACCTTCGCGTGCATCGCGACGAGGTCCATGCAGACATTCGCCGCCCCGCCGGGAGTCTCGACGGTCCGGCGTGCGGTCAGGACCGGCACCGGGGCGTCGTTGGTCAGCCGCTCGGCATCGCCGTACACAAGCTGGTCGAGCATGAAATCGCCGACCACGAGGGCGCGGATCGGTTTCCAATGGGCGAGTTTGGTCAGCAGTTCATCCACGAATGGGATTGTACCCGATCAGGAGCCGCCAGCCGGTCCTGCCGCATTCAGGATGGCCTCGCGGAATTCGCCCTCGCCGCTGCGAATACCGATCGCAACCTCCGCCACCAGCATCCGGTCCAGGACCTCGTGGTTGATCCGCTCGATCTTCACCCAGTCCTTGCGGGTCGTCACGACCGGACGGCCCGCGCTGATGCGGTTCAGTCGATCGAGATCGCCCATGGTCCAGTGGTGGTGATCCGGCTTGATCATGTGCTCGGCGACCACGATGCCCACGCGTCGGGCCATGGCTTCGAACGCGCTGGGGTTGCCGATGCCGCTCGTCAGGATGGCTTCGGTGCCAGCCAGGGTGTCCGGCTCGCTTCGCTGGCCGTGCAGATCCACGAACGATTTCCAGCGGTGCTCGCTGATGACCACGAGCAGGTTTGCAAACCGATCCCGCAGCGCGCGAGCCATCGCATCGACCGTTTCGTCCGGCACGCTCTCGGCGTGTGTGAGCAGCGCGACATCAGCACGCTCCAGCGACTGCACCGGCTCGCGAAGCCAGCCCGAGGGAAGGCAGCGATCCGCGAACACATCACGCGTCGCATCGAGCAGCACGATATCGAGATCGCGCCCCAAGAAACGATGCTGGAACCCGTCGTCGAGCAGGACGCACGAGCAGCCGTGCTGTTCGATGAGCGAGGTTGCGCCGGCGACTCGGTCCGGCTGCGCCACCACGGCGGTGCCCGGACAACTCGAGCGATACTCGCGCTGCTCGTCGGACATCGCGCCCGGGGCCGCCTTATAGTCCCGCATGGCGATGCCCGGCGTGTGGCCCGCTTCGCGCAGCATCGACACGATCATCGCCACGACCGGTGTCTTCCCCGTGCCTCCCACGCTGAGATTGCCGACGCTGATGACCGGTGTACCGACCCGCTGAACCCGATCGCCTCGATCGAACGCGCGGTTCCGGCGAGCTACCGCCGCACGGTACAGCGGTTCGGTCGGCAGGCCGAGCAGACGAGGCACCGGCGGGCGATTGCGGCGGTCATCGCTCACGCCTTCGTCTCCGCTGAGGAATCGGGTTTAGCTTCGATGCCGATCCGCGCGAGTTCGTGCGACAGGCGCGACATCGGCAGGCCCATGATGGAGGTGTCCTCACCCTCATATTCGATCGGCCAGCCATCACCGATGCGTTCGTGCAGGTTGTAGCCGCCGGCCTTGCCGCGCCATCCGTCCGTGTCGAGGTAGTCTTCGATCTGCGCATCCGAGACCGAGCCGACGCGGACCGTCGAGCGGTCCACGAACCACACCCTTTCACCCTCGCCGATCAGACAGACCCCGCTCAGCACCCGATGCTCGCCGTTGATCAGGGCGCCGACGATCCGCTTCGCGTCTTCACGGTCGCTCGGCTGACCGAGGATCTCCCCGTTCTTGTGCACGACGGTGTCCGCCGCGAGGACCACGCGGTTCTTGCGGTCTTCCTCCGGCATGGCATCCCACACCGCTCGGGCTTTCAGCCACGCCAGCGACGCCACCCATCCCGCCGCGGACACGCGCCCACGCACGAGTTGCCCATCGTCCACCGGTGGCCGGACCGCTTCGTGCGTGTAGCCGTGTTTGGTCAGCAGTTCCCGCCGGCGCGGCGAAGTGCTCGCCAGAATCAGGATGGGCATCGGTCGGCTCATGGGCGGTCCTCCGCCATCGCCGCCGAAGGCGAGGCCAGCAGCCGCTCCAGGCGCGCGATCACTTCACCGGTCGGGATGCGCTGCATCAGCGCGAGCCCCGCTCCGTCGTCTTTGTGTGAGATGCCGTCCAGCGAATCCGCGTGCTGAAGCACGGAATCTTCTCTGCGGTACGGTCCGACCTTGGCGGTATCCGTCGGCCCGAACAACGCGACGATCGGCCGGTCATACCCGACCGCCATATGCAGCGCGGCGGAGTCATTGGCGATCACAAGCGAGCTGCCGGAGATCAGGTGCATGAGCCCGCCGATTGAGGTGCCCCCAACCAGATCCACCACGCGGGGTTCGCTCGAAGCGAGTTCCAGTACTGGCCCGCACTGGTCCCGCTCCGAGCCGGCGCCGACAATCGCGAGCGGCCGATCGGTGTGGTCCAGGAGCCATCGGCACACCTCGGCGAATCGATCGATCGGCCAGCGCTTGCCGGCCCATCGGCTGGTCGGCGCGATCACGATCGGTGACGACGCCGCAAGGTCCTCCGGCAGTTCATTCATTCGATCGGCGGGCGCGTAGAGACGCATATTCACCACCGGCTCTACCCCGATCGCCCGGACCAGGTCCAGCATCCGATCCACGGTGTGGACGGAATCGCCTATCGGAACCCGCTTGGTGTACGCCGCCCAGGCCATCTCCCGGGCGTCCGCGTGGCCGACCCGCTCGGTGGCTCGGGTCAGGCGCGTGAGCAGCCCGCTCCGCGCGAGGCCCTGACAATCCAGCACCAGGTCGTACCGGGGTTCGCGCACCGACCGAACCAGAGCCAGCATCCGCTTTCTCATCTCCGCCTGATGCAGCCGAGACAGCGACAGGTCGCGTCGCGCGAAGGGGAGCACTCCGGTCAGGTCCGGGTGCGCCCGGACCGCATCGGCGAACTCGGTCTGCACGAGCCAGTCGATCCGCGCCTCCGGATACGCCCGACGCAGACTGGTCAGGACCGGCACGCTGCGGCAGACATCGCCGAGGGCGCTGGGTCGGATGATGAGGATTCGCTCGAAACTCATGAAGTCATAGGGTAACCCGGACCCGAGGCCCCCGTCCCCTATGCACCCGCTGTACACGGCGGTTCACGCCTCAGACCGTGGTGACACGCATCACTTCGGAGACCGTCGTCAGGCCCTTGCGGGCCTTGACCAGCCCGTCGTCCTGCAGGCGAGACAGCACGCCATCGGCCAG
>CAZIXS010000154.1:0-4807 GCA_964543335.1 uncultured Phycisphaeraceae bacterium
GTTTGCTGAGTTTGGGATCGTTGGCGAACGAGGTGAGCCATTCGGCGATGGCCTGCGGGGTGACGGCGTTGGATCGGGACATGCCCGAGCCGTCGGCGACGACCACGGAGCTGGCGGGGCTGCTGCGCAGGCGCTCCTGCACGAGCATGCGAATCACCGTGCCGCCGTTGGCCCAGGAGCCGGGCTGGCCGGTGACCTCGTGGCCGATGCGCTTGATGAGCGATTCGGCGTAGAGGTTCTGGGAGTCCTCGTTGGTCCGGCGCAGCACGATGTGCATGGGCGAGCGCACGATGTGCAGATCGGTCCGCTCATCGACATGGTCCTCGGGGGTCACCCGGCGCACGGAGCCAACCTGGACTCCGGCCTTGGCCAGGCGGTCCTTGAGGATCGAGCCGAAGTGGCTCGGGTTGTCGTGGATGGTGACCTTGATGGGGCTGCCGACCCAGCGGACATCGCCCCGGAGGACGATGTTGTTCGTGGCGTGGGCCCGGGCGGCCCAGACGGTCTGCTGGCCGGTGCCGACCGAGCGGGCCTGGTTGCGCACTCGGATGTCCGGCGATTCGGGCTCGACGGTGAGGGTCGGGGCCTCGCGCTCGCGGGTGGGGCGGGTGAACACCTCGACGATGTTGGTGTAGAAGTTCAGCCCGCTGACCTCGGCGCAGTACCACTTGTTGAGCTGCTCCACGGGCCAGGACGGGTGCACGAACTCGTCATCGAACACGCGGGTGTCGAGGATGATGCTCTCGAACTCGGTCACGCCGGTTTCGACGACGGCGTTCACCCAGATGGCGAGGAACTGCTCGATGGACAGGCCCATCTGGCTCAGCAGTTCCGGATCGGCGAAGGCCGGATCGCCGGAGGCGACCACCAGCAGACTGGGCTTGCCGCCCGGAGTCTTGGGGGGCAGGGTGGCAAGGGTGGTCTCGAAGTTGAAGTCGGGGCCGAGCACATGCAGGGCGGCTCCGGTGGTGAGCAGCTTCATGTTCGAGGCCGGGATGAAGCGCGTGGTGGCCTTCTCGGAGGCCAGGGTCCGTCCGGTTTCCGGATCGGAGATCACGACGCCGATCGTGGACGAACGCAGCCGGGACTCGGTGACCAGCCGATCGAGCTTGCTCTGCAGTTCCTGTCCCAGCGCCGGACCCGACAAGACGAGCGCGGCAGAGAGAGCAAGGAACAGGATCGAGCGGTGGCGAGTCATGTCGAGAGGTCTCCGAAAAGCAGGAGGTTGAGACAAAGGGGATTGGTCTGTCATCGACCGGCTCGGGGCGACGGCTCCAGCCGTGTGAAACCGCGGAGAATTGCCGGGGTTTCAGCGGTCAGGACGAATCGGATACACTGCCCGATCTGCAACCCTAGCCCCTCTGTATCGCTGGAGAGACACCATGGCCGAGGCCAAGCCGGAAATCGCGTTCGATGAGTTTGCCAAGGTTGACCTGCGCGTTGCGAAGGTCCTCAAGGCCGAGGAGCACCCCAACGCGGATCGCCTGCTCAAGCTTCAGGTGGACGATGGTTCCGGCGAGCCACGCCAGATCTGTGCGGGCGTCAAGGCCTACTACAAGCCAGAGGATCTGGTCGGCAAGTCGATCGTGATCGTGGCGAACCTGGCTCCGCGCAAGATCCGTGGCGAGGAATCCCGCGGGATGCTGCTCGCGGCGAGCGACGCCTCCAAGGAGGAAGCCGCCGAGGGCACCGAGCGGAATGTGGTGCTGCTGATGCCGATGAGCGACATCGCGCCGGGTGCGATCGTCAGCTGAGCGGGTCCGCCGGGGGCGGCTGGTCCTCGATGAGGGTGCGCACCTCGAGTTCGCGCTTGGCCATGCCCTTGCTGATGAAGATTCGGCGCCCGTCGATGATGGCGGGGACCATGCCCGGCAGGGTGGGCTGATCGGTGGGGAGTTCGATGGCCTGCCACGGGATAGACATCGGCGCGTGCAGCGCGCCGAGCAGCGGCGGCAGGCGCAGGTGCAGGTAGTCATCGTCGATGGCGTACGACACGAAGTTCTTGTAGCGGAACAGCGGTGAGAAGAAGACGCTGCCGACCCCTCGCCGAGCGGTGAGTGCGGGTTTGCGGGCGCGATAGGTGCGCGACAGGTCCCACCAGCCGCTGAACATCACGGCGATCATCATGACGGGCAGCCAGATCAGCAGCAGGCCCACGATGGCGGCGAACGGGATGAGGATGTACCCAGGCATGGTCGGTTTCAGAACCAGTCGGTGGTTCGCGGGAGGGGGCCGGGGTCGCGCGGGTCATCGCCTGCGGCGGGCAGGCCCTCGCCTCCGAGCTCGGCTCGCAGGCGCATCTCCTGCTCGACCAGCACGCGATCGGCGTAGGCCCAGTAGGGCCCCATGTGGAAGCGGACGCGATCGGGGCTGGCGGGGTCGGGCGTGATTTCGCTGATGGCGACCCAGGGGATGCTGGTCCAGGGGTACTTGGTCACGATGTCCGAGTCTTTGCGGAAGTGCAGGTGGTCCTGGGTGGTGTGGAATTGCACCAGCTGCGGGAAGGCCTTGGTGCGCAGAAAGCGAACCCCCCAGTAGCAGATTGCGAAGCAGAACAGGGCGAATACGGCGTATGTCACCCACTGCAGGTAGACCGGCGACTGCACCCAGCCGGCGAGCATCGCGATGATGAGGCCGATCGAGAGCAGGAAAAGGGGCCCGGCGAGGGCAAAGATGCAGCCGAAGCGGCTCCGTCCGGCTTCGCTGGCGATCGTGAACGGCTCGCTGGTGACGCAAAAGCTGGCGGTCTGGGGCTTGCGATCGGTGGGGACATCGGCCTCGGGCCACTCGGCGGCGAGTTTGCCCCAGGGGCCGAAGACCGCTCCGGCGGCGTTCATGATGAACGAGAGCAGGAGGATGCCCCCGACAATGAAGCCGAAGATGATGAAGATGACGGGGTTGATGGCGGGCACGGTTTGCTCCCTTGGCGGTGGAAGGTAAGGGTAGCGGCACCGAACGAAAAACGCGGCCCCCTGTGCTGGGCCGCGTTCGAGATGCGCTGGCTTGGAGCGTTGCTCCTTGCGACGCGCAACGCCTGTCTGGTGACAGGCGGAGAGAGTGGGTGGAGATTCCTACGCGATTGTATACGTCGGGAACTGAGAATCCGTTTCGAAAAATGTGAAATCAGAGCCCGAATGCGGGCGGTGGGCGGCTGGGATGCGCAAAAATTGCCGGTCGATTCAAGCCAGCAGCGGCCGGAGGTACTCGCCTGTATGGCTGCCTTTGGTTTCGGCGACTTCTTCGGGGGTGCCGGAAGCGATGATCTGGCCGCCGCCGTCGCCTCCTTCGGGGCCGAGGTCGATGAGCCAATCGGCGCACTTGATGACATCGAGGTTGTGCTCGATGACGACGAGGGTGTTGTCCTGGTCGGCGAGGCGGTTGAGGACCTCGATGAGTTTGCGGACATCCTCGAAGTGCAGGCCAGTGGTCGGCTCGTCGAGGATGTAGAGCGTGTGCTCGCTGGTGGGCAGGCCGTGGTGGGTGGTGCCCTTGCCGAGTTCGGTGGCGAGTTTGACGCGCTGGGCCTCGCCGCCGGAGAGGGTGGTGGAGGGCTGGCCGAGTTTGATGTAGCCGAGGCCAACATCGAGCAGGCACTGGCTGAAGCGCAGGATCTTCGGGTGATTCTCGAAGAAGGAGCAGGCCTCCTCGATGGTGAGGTCGAGGACATCGGCGATGTTCTTGCCGCGGTAGGTCACATCGAGGGTTTCGCGGTTGTAGCGGGAGCCCTTGCAGACCTCGCACTCGACGAAGATGTCGGGGAGGAAGTGCATCTCGATTTTCTTGACGCCCTGGCCCTGGCAGGCCTCGCAGCGTCCACCCTTCACATTGAAGCTGAAGCGCCCGACCTTGTAGCCGCGGATCTTGGCTTCGCGGGTCTGGGCGAAGGTCTTGCGAATCTCGTCGAACATGCCGGTGTAGGTGGCGGGGTTCGAGCGCGGGGTGCGCCCGATGGGGGATTGGTCGACCTCGATGATGCGGTCGATTAGGTGCAGCCCGGTGATGCGGGTGTGCTGGCCGGGCTTGTCGCGGCTGGCGGTCAGGTGCTTGCGGGCGGCCTTGAGGAGGATGTCGTTGACGAGGGTGGACTTGCCCGATCCGGAGACGCCGGTGACGCAGACCATGCCGCCGAGCGGGAAGGTGGCGTCAACATTCTTGAGGTTGTTTTCCTTCGCGCCTTTGATGGTGACGGCGTCCTTGGTGTCGAGCACGCGTCGTTCGTCGGGCACGGCGACTTCCATGCGTCCGGAGAGGTACTTGCCGGTGAGCGATTCCTCGGACTGCTCGATCTCTTCGACCGAGCCTTGTGCGATGACCCGCCCGCCGTGGACGCCGGGGCCGGGGCCGATGTCCAGGACATGGTCGGCGCAGCGGATCATCTCTTCGTCGTGTTCGACGACGAGGACGGTGTTGCCGATGTCGGCGAGGTGTCGGAGCGTGCGGATGAGGCGGGTGTTGTCGCGCGCGTGCAGGCCGATGGTGGGTTCGTCGAGGACATAGGCCGCGCCGACAAGGCCGGAGCCGACCTGCGTGGCGAGGCGGATGCGCTGGGCCTCGCCGCCGGAGAGCGTGGCGGTCTTGCGATCAAGGGAGAGATACTCGAGACCGACGGAGGCGAGGAAGCCGAGGCGGGCCTTGACCTCGCGCACGATGGGGTCGGCGATCTGGGACTGCTCGGCGGTGAGTTTGAGCGCCTCGGTGATGCGCAGGGCGGTGGCGATGTTGAGCTTGGTGAAGTCGGCGAGGTTGAGGCGCTTGGGGTTGGTGTTGAGGCCCCGCGTTTCGCGGTGTTCGATGACTTCCTTCGGGA
>CAZIXS010000155.1:0-4784 GCA_964543335.1 uncultured Phycisphaeraceae bacterium
TCCTCAAGGTCGATGAGAGCACCAACACCAAGATCCGCTTCGCACGCAGTTCCGACACCGCCATCCTCCAGAAGGGCCGAGGCGGCGACAACCCGACCGAGCCGGAAACCATCGACTCCGTGAACTGAACCCGCGCCTCAAGGCCGCCACTCCCCGCGGCCGATGGGGCTCATCCCATTCGATTCTTTCTCGCGATCCCCGGGTGACCAGCGCACCCAAAAACCGATACGACAGACCGCGTCCCTCATGCAAAATCTCATCCGTAACACCATCCTGACCGCCGTCCTCCTTGTCCTGTGCGGTCTGGCGATCTACCCGCCCGCCGAGAAGCTCCGCCTCGGCAAAGACCTTGCTGGCGGCGTGAGTCTGACCTACTCGATCCTGCTCTCCGATGACGACCCCGCGTCGGTCGTCGATGAGATGATCACGGTCCTTCGCGAGCGTGTGAACCCGCAGGGTCTGTTCGAGATCAGCTTCGTGCAGCAGGGACGCGACCGTCTGGTCGTCTCGATGCCCCTGCCCACCCCCGAGGTGAAGGCCCTGGGCGATGAGTATCGCCGCGAACTCGAATCCTTCAGCGAATTCACGATCGATGCCTCCGCCCTGCAGCGGGCGCTGCGCCGTTCCGGTGCGGATCGCATCCAGGCCATCGAAGACCTGGCCGACAGCCAGCCCCGCGAGCAGATCCTCGCTCCGGTGATCGAGGCCGCCCGCGCCCTCGATGAAGCCCAGCAGGCGTACGACGAAGCCGCCGCGGCCTCCGAGACCGGAGAGCCCGACCTCGCCATGATCGAGCAGCTCGTCGATGCACGCCTCGCGCTCGATGAGGCCCGCGACGAAGCGATCGCCCTGAGTGTTTCTCCCGCCGAACTCCGGCTGACCCTTCAGTTGTCCGACGCCAAGCCGGACATCCGCGGTGCGGCTCCCGACGCCCCCGAGCTCATCAGTGAGCGCGAGCGCGCCCTGCGTTCCATCCGCGATCGCCTGTCGCAGGTTGATGGAGGCATCGAGCGACTCGACACGCTGATCACCAACCTCAACGCCTACCAGGCCAAGCAGCGAGGCCTCGATGATCCGGCCGACCTGCAGCGCATGCTCGCCGGCGCGGGTGTGCTCGAGTTCCGCATCGCGGTCTCTCCCGGTGAGATCGGTGAGCTGGAGACCACCCTCCGCGAGGATCTGCAGCGCCGCGGCCCGAACGCCGCGAGCACCGATCGGTACCGCTGGTACGAGATCGAAAAGCTCGAATCCTTCGCGGGCGAGATCGACCAGTACCGCTCGGCGGTCAACAACCCGTCTGCCTTCTTCGCCGGTCGTGACCTGATCGCCGAAGAGCGGGGCGGTCGCTACTACCTGCTCCTCTACAACACCCCCGGCAAACGCCTGACCCCGCTCGAGGGCGACTGGGCGGTCGCGAGTTCCTCCCCCACGCGCGACGAGAACGGCCTGCCCGCCATCGGCTTCCGCATGGACACCCGGGGTGCCCAGCTTCTGGGCAGCCTCACCGAGGCGAATGTCGGCCGGCAAATGGCGGTCCTGCTCGACGACAAGGTCTACACCGCCCCGAACCTGATCACCCGCATCTCCCGTCAGGGCCAGATCACCGGTCGCTTTACGCAGTCGGAGATCCAGTACATCGTCCGCACGCTGTCGGCCGGTTCGCTCTCGGCCAAGCTCGCGCCCGAGCCGCTCTCGATCAACACCATCGCGCCCGAACTCGGTAAGGACAACCTGGAGAAGGGACTTGTCGCCTCGTGGATCGCGCTCGTCGCCGTCGGCGTGTTCATGCTCGTGTACTACTTCTTCCACGGACTGATCGCGATGCTCGCGCTCGCCGCGAACGCCGTCATCATCCTCGGCATCATGTCGCTGGCCCGGGCCTCGTTCACCCTCCCCGGTATCGCGGGCATCGTGCTCACCTTCGGTATGGCCGTCGATGCGAACGTGCTGATCTACGAGCGCATCCGTGAAGAGCTTCTGGCCGGCAACGACCTGAAGACCGCAGTGCGTCTGGCGTATCAGAAAGTCCTCTCGACCATCGTCGACGCGAACGTGACGAACCTGATCGTCTGTTTCGTGCTGGCCTACACCGCGACCGAAGAGGTCAAGGGCTTCGCCATCACGCTCGGCATCGGCGTTGTGGCGACGATGTTCAGCTCGCTGTTCATCAGCCGCATCATCTACACTTGGCTGATCGATCGCTTCGGCGTCTCCCAGATGCGTCAGCTCCCCATGCTGGTGCCGGCCCTGCAGAAGTCCTTCGAGCCCAGCATCAACTGGATCAAGCTCCGCCCGGTCTTCATCCTTGTCTCCGCGGGCTTCATCGGCCTCGGGATCTCCATGATCGCCATCCAGGGCGAGGAAATGCTCGACACCGAGTTCCGTGGCGGCACCGTCGCCACCCTCCAGTTCCGCGCCGATGACTCGGGTCAGCCCGTCACGCTCGAGCGCAGCGAAGTGGAGAGCCGCGTACGCCAGATCGGCGCCGAAGCCGAAGCAGAAAGCCCGCTCAAGGTTCTCGAGAACGCCGACATCGTCGCCCTCAATTCCGACGACGGCCTCAGCGCCTCGACCTTCCAGGTCAAGACCATCATCTCGGACACCGATCAGGGGGCCGAAGCCCTCCTGAATCAGCTCACCAACGCCTTCGGCGATGTGATCGACTCCCAGCCCGCGCTCTCGTTCGAGGGCTCGGACATCGACGACGCTTCCCTGGCTCCGATCATCAAGCTGTTCGACGACCAGATCGGTCCGATCAACGGCGTTGATTACGGCAACGATGTCGAAGAATTCATTGGCGGTGCGGCGATCGTCCTGTCGGACATCCAGCCTCGCGTCAGCGAGCAGTCGCTCAACGACCGCCTGCAGCTCTTCCGCAACAAGCCGGAGAACTCCTGGGCGCTCAATCGCCAGTTCGACCTGGTCGTGCTCGAGGGTACCTCACAGGAAGTGGAGACCGCGGTCATCCTCGTCCGCGATGAATCCATCGACCTCGAGAACGAGCGCATCTGGAACCGCGACATCGCCGAGCGAGAGTGGAACCTCGTCGTGGAAGCGCTGACCAACGCGACCAGCCTCATCAGCACCCAGTCGTTCTCGCCCGAGATCGCCAGTTCGTTCCGTGCTCAGGCCATCGTCGCGGTGCTGCTGAGCTTCCTGCTGATCATCATCTACATCTGGGCCCGCTTCGGTTCGGTTCGTTACTCGTTCGCCGCCGTCGCCGCCCTCATGCACGACGTGATCATCGCGATCGGCCTCATCGCCCTCGCGGAAATCCTCTACGCCAATGTGCCGTTCCTCGTGGCCCTGGGTCTCCAGCCCTACAAGATCGACCTCGCGCTCGTCGCCGCGATCCTCACCATCGTGGGTTACTCCCTCAACGACACGATCGTCATCCTCGACCGTATCCGCGAGAACCGTGGCAAGCTGGCCTACGCCTCGGCGATCATCGTGAACCGTTCTATCAACCAGACTCTCAGCCGCACGATCATCACCTCGGGCACCACGCTCATCGCGCTGATCGTGCTCTTCTCCAGCGGCGGCGATGCCCTGTCTTCCTTCACCTACGCCCTGATCTGCGGCGTGCTGGTGGGAACCTATTCATCGATCGCCGTCGCCGCGCCGCTCGTCTTCACGAAGCACATCCCCGAGTCGGCACGCAAGTTCGTCCGCCAGACCGAGGAGCGTCTCCTCGAAGAAGCGGACAACACGCCCCAGACCTGATCCGGTCTGGCCCTCATGCCCCGGCTGCCCCTTCCCCGTTGCACACGGTGGGGAAGGGACGACCGGCAAGGAGACCGCGAACATGGACACCACGACACGCATCGGGATCGCCTGCCTGTCGCTGGTTGTGCTGTGGATCGCCGTCTACTGGCTCACCCCCGCGCCCCAGGCCGACGAAACCGCGCCGCGCGTCACCTACCAGCAGCAGGACCCCGAGTCCGACGGCACCCCGCGCCAGGCGCCGCAACAGCCCGATCCCCGCGAGAACCCGCCCCGAATCGAGCAGCCCCAGGATTCCGAGAACACCGCCCCTGAGCAGCAGCCAAGTCCTGCCCCGGGTCCGCAGCCGGGCGAGCTCATCCCGCCCGTTTTCGTCGAGTACACCGTGCAGGAAGGCGACAACGCCTGGTCCATCGCCGAGCGGTTTTACGGTTCGCGCGAGCACTGGGCCTCCGTGCTGCTCTCGAATCCGACCATCGATGCCCGCCGCCTGTTCCGGGTCGGGCGCATCATCAAACTCGCGCAGGACCCCAACAACATCCAGGGCGTCATCGCCGGACAGGAACCGCCGCCCATCCCCCGCATGGATTTCATCGAGTACCGCGTCGAGAGCGGCGACAGCCTCTCCGAGATTTCCAGAGCCATCTACGGTCGTGCCAGCCTCTGGCGCCTCATCCAGAGCGCCAACGCCGATCAGGTCAATTCCAATGGCACCAACATCCGCCCCGGTATGATCCTGAAGATCCCGCCCCCGCCCGCCGACTGATCAGCAAGCCCGTTCACCTCCGCGTCTAAAGTTCTTTCAGCATGAGCGATCCCATGACCCTCAACAGCACCGAACCCACCGGTCCCACGATCATCGTGACGGGCGGGTGCGGCTTCATCGGCTCCAATCTCGTCGCGCGACTCGCCGGCGAACACCCCGGCGCAGAACTCGTCGTCATCGACGACTTCCGCTCATCCAGCTACGCGAACCTCGTCGAGGCCTACGGGCGTGCCGGGCTCGGGCCCTTCGTCGGCTCCGTGCACTCGTGGAGCACCAACGAAGTTGACTGGGACGA
>CAZIXS010000156.1:0-4767 GCA_964543335.1 uncultured Phycisphaeraceae bacterium
GAAAGTGGGCGTTGGGTCGGATCTGATGATCTGAGGCCGGGTCAGGAAACCGGCACGAATGCGGATGAGAGGAGTCGAACCTCCACGGGATTTTACTCCCACTAGGACCTGAACCTAGCGCGTCTGCCAATTCCGCCACATCCGCGAGCGGTCCGACAGGATACCGATTTCCTCGCCCATAGCAACCGCCCGGAGATCGCTTGCGCGATCTTCCGGGCGATTCCTCGCTCTCCTCCCAGAGAACTTGGCTTCCGCGATTACTTGCCGCCAGCTTTGGCGGTCTTGCGGGTCGTCTTGGTCTTGCCCGAGGTGGCTGGAGCGTCGTCTTCACCGCTGGCATCCGCCTCGGCATCGGGCTTGGCTTCCACCTGCTCGGCGACGGGCTTGGGGGCGTAGCCGGGGACGGCTTTGGCCTCAAGGATCTTGCGGTGGATCTCCTGCTTGATGTCAGGGTTGTCGGCGAGGAAGCGTTTAGCATTCTCGCGCCCTTGGCCCAGGCGGGTCTCGCCGTAGCTGAACCACGAGCCGGACTTGTCGACGATGCCTTCGGTCACGCCGAGGTCGATCAGGTCGCCGGTGAGGGAGATGCCCTCGTTGAACATGATGTCGAACTCGGCGGCCTTGAAGGGCGCGGCGAGCTTGTTCTTGACCACGCGGGCACGGACGCGGTTGCCGACATTCTCATCGCCCTCTTTGATGGACGAGATTCGCCGGACATCGATGCGGATCGACGAGTAGAACTTGAGGGCACGCCCGCCGGTGGTGGTTTCGGGCGAGCCGAACATCACGCCGATCTTCTCGCGGATCTGGTTGATGAAGATGACGGTGCAGCTGGTCTTGGCGATGGCGCCCGTCAGCTTGCGGAGGGCCTGCGACATGAGGCGGGCCTGGAGGCCGACATGCGAGTCACCCATCTCGCCTTCGAGTTCGGCGCGGGGCACGAGGGCGGCGACGGAGTCAACGACCACGAGGTCCACGGCGTTGGAACGAACGAGCAGTTCGCAGATCTCGAGGGCTTCTTCACCGGAACTCGGCTGGCTGACGAGCAGGTCGTCGATGTTCACGCCGAGACGACGGGCCCACGAAGGATCGAGGGCGTGCTCGGCGTCAATGAAAGCGGCGACGCCGCCCTTCTTTTGAGCATTGCCGAGCGCGGTCAGCGCGAGGGTCGTCTTGCCGGAGGATTCCGGGCCGTAGATCTCGATGACGCGACCGACTGGCAGGCCCTTGCCGCCGAGGGCGAGGTCCAGCGAGACCGCGCCGGTGCTGATGCCGGGGATGGACGCGAGGGCGTTCTCATCCATGGTCATCAGCGAGCCCTTGCCGAAGGTTCGCTCGATCTGGGACTTGGTGCGTTCGAGGGCTGCGGCCCGCTCTTTGGCGACTTTCTCATCCAGCATTCCGGTCTCTCCTGATCGGTTCAGTCCGCTAGGGGCACTGAGGCGCGTCGAGTTCTGTGTTGTGCTGACCATACCGCAAGACTCCTTCGGACACAAGAATGTTTGGGTGTCGTCAGGATAGCGAACGGCGAGGGCAATTCAAGGTCTGTTTGGTCTATTTTTGGATTTTTTGGAAGGTTTTTGATCGGTCGCCGAAAATCCCAGCCCTCAAGGCCGTTTCGATGGCCCGCTGAAAGGCGTCACCGCGCTGCTCGTAGTTGGAAAACTGGTCCCACGAAGCGAAACCGGGAGAGAGGAGAAGCACGGCGGCCTCGCCCGCATCGCGGATCTCGGAGAGGGCCTGCGCCGTCGCTCGCTCCAGGGTCTCCACGAAAGTAGCCCTCCCGCCCTGCTGCCTGATGGATGAAGCGAGCGCATCGCCGGTGTCGCCGATGCAGAGCGTGTGGGCACAGCGGGCACCGGCGATGGCGATGGGCGCGGGATCGGTGCCCTTGTCATACCCACCGGCGATCAGCCAGACATGCTTCGCCCCCACCTCGCCGGGCTGATCGAAGGCGTCGACCGCGAGCCGGACCCCTTCGGGCGTGGTGCACTTGGAATCGTTGAAGGCGCGGAATCTTTCGCCACCGAGTTCGCTCTCAACGATGAGTTGGAGCCGGTGGGGCAAACCCGCGAAGTCCGCGAGCACCGAGTTTTCAGGGGCCGATTGTTTGGCCGCGCCGAGGGCGTGTCGGGCGGCCTCGAAGGCGAGCGATGCGTTTGCGCGGTTGTGCTGGCCCGGGAGCGCGAGTTCGAGTTCGTCGTTCAAGGGAACATGCGAGGAGAAGCCGAAGGCCTGTGAAGCCTGCTCGGAGGCCACGATGGTTCCCGAGCACTGGCGGGCTGCGCTGGCGAGCACCGCCTTGGACGCCCGGTAGTGTTCGAACGAGCCATGCCAGTCGATGTGGTTCTTGGAAAGGGTGGTGAAGACCGCGACGGTTGGCGCGAGTGAGGCGGACTCACCGGTGAGCGAGTCCGGGCCGAGCCAGTGCAGCTGCGCGCTGGAGAGTTCGAGGACGATGCAGTCTGCGGGAGACAACTGTTCGTCGAGCAGCGATCGCCCGATGTTGCCCGCGAAGACGACGCGCCCCCCCTGCCAACACCTGCTGAGCGCGTGGGCCGTCATGGCGGCGGTGGTGCTTTTCCCGGCTGAGCCGGTGACACCGACCACGGTTGCGCCTTGGGGGATGCGCTCGATCGAGAGGCGGATCTCCGTGGTGATCGGGATGGACGCGGCGGCCGCGGCCCGGAGATACCGGTTGTCCCACGGCTTCGGGACGGCGGGATTGGCGATCACGAGGTCGGCGGTCGTGAAGTCGCTGACATTGTGCTCGCCGAGGCGGAGGGTGACCTGGCCGGAGTCGATGAGTGGCTGCAGTTCGGTGATGGCACCGGAGAGGGATTCAGGCTTAGCCAAGTCGGTGACGAGAATGTCCGCCCCGAGAGCCGCGAGGTGGCGCGTGACGGCAACGCCGCCTCCGAAGCGGCCGAGCCCCATGACGGTGACGCGTTTGCCCGACAGGTCAGAAGCATGCATGAGCGTCATGGTATCCGGCGACGCGGATCAGAGACGCAGCGCGGCCCTGAAGATTTGCAGAGGGTGCGGTCGGTATCGAATGCGGTCGCCTTGGTTTGCCACCGTGGCGATGACTCGCCCGCGGCAACGGCATTCCAGAACGATGGATGCGTGACCACACAGTTCGCCGGCCATCGCCCTAGCCCAGTCCGGGACCGGAAGCCGCGATACTTGCTGTCGCAAGCGGAGGAAGGACCGGAGGGAGGACCCGTTCAGGCAGAGTGTGGAGCCATCGGCGCGGAGGGTGTAGGCATCGGATGGGGAAGCGATGTCCAGTTCACCGAGGAAATCGAGTTGGGGCGCTTTGCCGGTCACGATTTTGCGGTGTCGCGAGTGGAGATGCGGAGGGTGCCGTTGAGTTTCCATTTGGCGTGAGAAGCCTTTTCGCCGGTGCCGCTTGGAACCTCGATCTCCATCTGCTCGAATGAGTAGGTGATTTCCGCGCCGCGACCGGTGAGTTTGTCGTAGAGACCGATGGCGAGTTCGGGCCAGTTGGTGGTGTGGTCGGTCATGGGTGTCTTTCCTTTCGTGGGGATGTGCTCTCGGCGTAGAGATTCGTTCGTTCGCTTCACGCCATCGGACACTAGGGTGAACGAGCAGGCCGGCAATGCGGAGTTCACGAATGTCGAGGGTTCCTCAGCCTCGGATGCCCTGATCCCCTACCTTGGTATCCCTGACGCAAAGGATGATGTGTATGGACAGCGGCACGGAGTCGGTCATGAACAAAACCTCACTGTGGCGCAAAGTCGCAAAGCGGATTGCCGCGTATGTGGTTGTGCCCGGCGTGGTGCTGACGAGTTTGAGCCTGACCGGCTGTCTTGAATCCGCGCTGTTTTATCACCCGAGCGCGAACACCCCGCATGCCCCGAGCGGCATCGAGGAGGTCTGGATACCTGGTCCGGACGGCTCGCGTATGCATGGGTGGTTCTTGCGTGCCGAGGGAGTCGCTGCTGGCGCAACTGCACCGGCGGTGCTTCATGTGCACGGCAACGCGGGGAACATCGCGGACCACCTGGCCACCTGCGACTGGCTGCCGCGGGTGGGCGTGCATGTCTTGATGTTTGACTACCGCGGCTATGGCAAGAGCGACGGCGGGCGCCTGCTGCGGGCGAACCTGATCGCCGACACGCACGCGGCGCTGGACTATCTGCTCACGCGCGACGATGTGGACACCGAGCGGATCGGGCTGTTTGGCTGGAGTCTGGGCGGCGTGATCGGGCTGGCGGTAGCGGCGGAGCGTGAAGAGATCGACGCGGTGCTCGCCGCGGCGAGCTTCTCATCCTGGAAGCGGGTCGCGGGAGACTTCGTGCCGATCGTCGGACAACTGCTGATCCCCGGCGGGTTCAACGCGGAGGATTCGGTGCTCGCGCTGGGGACGCGTCCCCTGCTGCTGGTGCACGGCACGGCGGACGGGATCGTGCGCTCGTATCACTCCGAGCGGCTGAGAGACGCGGCGAGCGGCGCGGGCGTGCCGGTGGAGCTGGTCGTGCTGCCGGGCTACGACCACGCGGACTGGATGACGAGCCCGGAGGCGGTGGAGGCGATCCGGGGTTTTTTTCGGCGGGAGTTGGTGGAAGCCGAATGAAAAAGGGCAGGCACAATGCCTGCCCCACCGGTCTTGGTGCTGTCTCGCGGATTCAGAGTTCGGGCGCAAAACCGCGGCGCATGGTGTTTTCGCAGCACGCGCGAGGTTCGACGAACTGGAGCAGGTAGTCCTCTCCACCGGCCTTTGAGCCGACACCGGACATGCCG
>CAZIXS010000157.1:0-4751 GCA_964543335.1 uncultured Phycisphaeraceae bacterium
GGCGGCCGAGGGTGTCGCCCTTCCGCCGCTTGTGACCGCGCTCGGGGCGGTGGAGCGGGTGCGGGTGCAGACCTTGGCGGCGAGGGCGGATCTTCTCCGTGGGGGTGGGGTGATCGAGTTCGTGAACCCCAAAAACGGCAAAGAGTGAGGCGTTGAGATATCATGACGGCTCCGGACTGGCGCGGCCTCCCCGGACCCTCATCGCCCTCTGCGAACTGAATTCCCAATGACCGAATCCATCACCTCCGCCGGTGTCGCCCAGGCGACCCAGCTGCGGAATGTCGCCATCATCGCGCACGTTGACCACGGTAAGACCACGCTGGTCGATCAGCTCCTGTACCAGTCCGGCATGTTCCGGTCCGAGGCCCTCGACAAGCTGGCCGGTGGACAGCATGGGCTGATCATGGACTCCAACGATCTTGAGCGTGAGCGCGGGATCACGATCCTGTCCAAGAACTGTGCCGTGACCTACCAGCGCGAGAGCGGCGAACAGGTGCGCATCAACATCATCGATACGCCAGGCCACGCCGACTTTGGTGGCGAGGTTGAGCGCGTGCTGCGCATGGCCGACGGTTGCCTGCTGGTGGTGGATGCCTTCGAGGGGCCGATGCCGCAGACGCGGTTCGTGCTCAGCAAGGCGATCGAAGCGGGTCTGGAGCCGGTGCTGGTGATCAACAAATGCGACCGCCCGGACGGCGAGCCGCAGCGTGTGATCAACGAGGTGTTCGACCTGCTGGTGGATCTGGGTGCCGACGATCACGCGCTGGACTTCCCGGTGGTGTTCGCCTCCGCGCGTGACGGCTGGTCGGTGGACAAGGTGGAAGACATCCCCGCCGATGCCAAGGGTGATCTGCGGGCGGTATTCGAAGCGATCGTGAAGCATGTGCCGCTGGCGACGGGCGATCCGGACGGGCCGCTGCAGATGCTGGTGACGACGCTGGACTACTCTGAATATGTCGGGCGGATCGGGATCGGGCGGGTGTTCAACGGCACGGTGAAGACGGGCCAGCAGGTGGCAGTGATCTCGCGCGACGGGAAGCATCGCAACGCCAAGGTGGCGCAGGTGCGTGCGTTCGAGGGCCTGTCCCGCAAGGATGTCAGCGCGGTGCACGCGGGCGATCTGTGTGCGCTGATCGGCATCGAGAACATCGACATCGGCGACACGATCGCCGACAAGGACAACCCCGAGGCCCTGCCCCCGGTCACCATCGACGAGCCGACGCTCAGCATGGTGTTCCGCGTGAACGACTCGCCGCTGGCCGGTCAGGAGGGCAAGTATGTGACCTCCCGGCAGATTCGCGACCGGCTGATGCGCGAGGCGGAAACGAATGTGGCGCTGCGGGTCGAGCCGAGCGGCGCGGGTGATGAGTTCATCGTGTCCGGGCGTGGCATGCTGCACCTGGGCGTGCTGCTCGAGACCATGCGTCGCGAAGGGTTTGAACTCGCGGTCGGCAAGCCCAAGGTCGTGATCCGCGAGGTCGAGGGCAAGCAGTTCGAGCCCCTGGAGCGCCTGGTGGTTGAATCTCCTGCCGGCGGCGTTGGAGCGGTGATGGAACTGGTCGGGGCGCGCCGTGGCGAGCTGAAGCAGATGGAGCCGCGCGGCGAGATGACGCACATGATCTTCGAGATCCCGGCGCGTGGTCTGATTGGTCTGCGCAGCCGCATGCTGACCGCCACGCAGGGCGAGGCGATCATGCACCACGCCTTTGAGCGGTATGTCCCGATGCAGGGCGAGGTGCCCGGGCGTGGGCAGGGCGTGCTCATCTCGATCGACGGCGGCACCGCGACGGCGTTCAGCATCGAAGCGATGGGCGACCGGGGCGTCATGTTCATCGAGCCGGGTGCAAAGGTCTACGCCGGGCAGGTGATCGGCGAGCACAACCGCGAGAACGACCTGACGGTGAACATCACCCGGGCCAAGGCGCTGACCAACATGCGCGAGGCCAACAAGGAAGCGTTCACCAAGATCAAGGGTGCTCGCAGGATGGGCCTCGAGCAGGCGCTCGAGTACATCGAGGACGATGAGCTGGTCGAGATCACGCCCGAGTCGGTTCGGATGCGCAAGCGTCTGCTCAGCGAGAGCGATCGCAAGAAGGCGGCCCGACAGGCCAAGGGCTGAGCGGATTCCGCCTCGGGATGGGTGCGGGTACACTGCCCGCCATGACGACTTCCACCGCCAGCTTTTCAGCCGTTTCCACCGTTCGCAGGGGCGATGTCCAGTACTGGTCCCGGACCCTCATCCCGACCGCCAAGGACGCTCCCGCGGATGCCGAGGCTCCGAGCCATAAGCTGCTGGTGCGGGGTGGGTTCATCCGGCGTCTGGCGGCGGGCGTGTACGACTACCTGCCGCTGGGCCATCGGGTCCTGCGCAAGGTGGAGGCGATCGTGCGCGAGGAGATGGACGCGGCTGGGGCGAGTGAACTGCTGCTGCCGGCGCTGTGCCCGACCGAACTGCTGCACGAGACCGGCCGGGCCGACGAGTACGGCGATCTGCTGATGCGCTTCGACGACCGGCACGGGCGTGACTCGTACCTCGGTCCGACGCACGAGGAGGTCATCACCGAACTCATGCGTGGCACGGTCAGCAGCTACAAGCAGTTGCCCCTCAACCTGTACCAGATCCAGACCAAGTACCGCGATGAGTTCCGCCCCCGGGCGGGTCTGCTGCGCGGGCGCGAGTTCCTGATGAAGGATGCCTACTCCTTCCACATGAGCGTGGAGGGCGAGGGCGGTCTGAACGAGACCTACGACGCGATGTACCGGGCGTACTCGAATGTCTTCGCGCGCTGCGGGCTGAACTTCGGCGCGGTCGAGGCCGAGGCCGGGCCGATCGGCGGCTCGGCCAGCCACGAGTTCATGGTGTTCTGTGACACCGGCGAGGACACGATCCTGCGCTGTCCGGAGACGGGCTATGCGGCGAACATGGAGAAGTGCGCCATCGGCGAACGGGCGTGGTCGATGGCGGGCGAGCCGTCGGGTGAGGCCGAGGATGTGCACACGCCGAATTGCCCGGGCATCGAGGATGTGTCGAAACTGCTGAAGGTGAAGACACGGAACATGCTCAAGAGTGTGGTATTCCGCGTGAAGTCCACGCCCGAGGAACTCGAGAAGTACGGCGAAGAATGGATCGTCGCGGTCGTGCGAGGCGATCACGAGGTGAACGAGGGCAAGGTCAAGAAGGCCGCGGAGGTCAGCGCGATCGAACTCGCCGATCCGGAGAAGGCCAGGGCCAATGGATTTGAGATCGGGTATGTCAGCCCCCGAGCGAACCTTGGCAAGAAGGGCGTGCTCGTGGTGGTTGATCCCGATGCCGCTCAGGGCATGGACGCCGAAAAGGGCAAGCCGATGTTCTGGGTGACCGGGGCGGACAAGAAGGATTACCACACGAAGCACTTCTGCTGGTCGCGCGACCTCGGCAAGCCGCTCGAGGAACTGACGAGTGGCGAGTGCCCCGCCCTGGTGGTGGCGGATGTGCGCAACGCGATGGCCGGAGACCCCTCGCCCATGGCGAAGGGCGCGCTGCTCGAAGCCCAGCGGGGTATCGAGGTGGGGCACATCTTCAAGCTCGGTACGAAGTACTCCGAGGCGATGGGCTACCGCATCATGGGCGAGGATCAGGCGCTGCACCCGGTCATCATGGGCTGCTACGGCATCGGCGTCTCCCGCACGATGGCCTCAGCGGTTGAGATGAGCCACGATGAGAACGGCATCGTCTGGCCGCTCGCGCTCGCGCCGTACCATGTGCTGATCACGGTGATGAAGCCGGATGACGATGGGGCGATGCAGGCGACGAAGTCGCTCGCTGCGGAGTTGTCGCAGGCCGGCTTCGATGTTCTGATCGACGATCGCAACGAGCGCCCGGGCTTCAAGTTCAAGGACGCGGACCTGATCGGCATCCCGATCCGGCTCACGGTCGGCGACAAGGGGCTGGCGGAGCAGTCAGTTGAGTTCAAGTTGCGTTCGGATGACGGCAAGGGCGAACTGGTGAAGATGAGCGACGTGGTGTCCCGTTGTGAGGCGGTAGCCGCGGGCTGATCCTCGGTCCGTGATCAGAGCGATGCGCGGATCTTCGCGGCGATGCTCTTCGCGTCGTCCGCGTCCAGTTTGCCCGACGGCCAACCTACGCCCAGCCCGCTCTTGGTGTCGGGCTTGGGGATGATGTGGAAGTGCACATGGGGCACGGCCTGGTGGGCGAGTTCCCCGTTGTTCTGCAGGATGTTGTAGTCCCGAATGCCCGTGGCCTCGACCACGGCGCGGCAGAGGCGAGGAAGGACCCGGCCGATCGCCGCGCTGGCATCATCGGAGAGTTCGCCGAGGGTGACGACCTGCTCCTTGGGAATGAGCAGGGTGTGACCCGGGCTGAGAGGGTTGATGTCGAGGAAGGCAAAGGTGTGCTCGTCCTCGTGGATCTTGTGGCAGGGGATCTCGCCGCGGATGATTTTCGTGAAGATGCTGGGTTGGTCGCTCATACCCGGAGCATAGGCGAAGCGGGAAGACTTCGGCAGGGATTACCCGACCCCGGCCTCGACCGCCGCGGCGGCCGGCGGATGCGGGGCATGGTGGGCCGGAGGCAGACGCAGGAAGCGGGCGAGGTAGTGCGAACCGATGTAGAACGGCACCGTGTCGATGAACGCCGCGAGCACCTTGAAGGTGTAGCCGGTCACGATGAACACAACCAGCTGAGGCCAGATCGCCAGATCATCGTTCACCGGCAGAGCCTTGGCGTAGAAGTGGGTGATCAGGATGACGGC
>CAZIXS010000158.1:0-4739 GCA_964543335.1 uncultured Phycisphaeraceae bacterium
GACGGGTGCGGTGCCCTTTGAAGGCAAGAGCCCAAGCGCTGTGATGCACAAGCACCTCAAGAGCGAACTGGTGCCCCCGGATCATGTGAATCCCAAGCTCAGCGCGGGGATCAGCGAGGTCATCGAGATGATGATGGCCAAGAGCCGGCGCGAGCGCTACAAGAACGACAAAGACCTGCTGATCGACCTTCGCGCCGTGAAGAAGGGCGAGGATCCGCCCATCGCTCACAAGGAAACCACGCCCGATGCGCTGCTCGAGGTCGCCAACCTCCAGAAGTCCATCGATGTCGCTTCCTCGGGCATGATCCCGATCGACCAGAGCCGCCCGAAGGGCATCTGGGCCGAGCCGGTGGTCAAGGGGCTGATCTCGCTCGTGGTTGTGCTGATCATCGTGGTCGTGGTGCTGATCGCGCTCGTCGCGGCGAACATCTGAAATCGGATCGGCGAGGTTCACGGATCGGGGCCATGCGCCACATCGGTGCGGTACCATGCGCGCTCACCATCCATCCAATACACCCGGAGCCCCGCCATGGAACTCTACATCGACACCGCCAACCTCGACGAGATCAAGCAGGCCCACGACATGGGCGTGCTCGACGGCGTCACCACCAACCCCTCGCTCATCGCCAAGGAGGGTGTGGATTACGGCAAGCGCCTCGCCGAGATCTGCGAAGTCGTCGATGGACCGGTCTCGGCCGAAGTCATCGCCGTGGACTACGAGGGCATGATGAAGGAAGGGCGCGAGCGGGCGAAGATCGCCGACAACATCGTCGTCAAACTGCCCAGCACCGTCGAAGGCCTCAAGGCCTGCAAGGCCTTCACCGACGAGGGCATCCGCACCAACCTCACGCTCTGCTTCCAGCCGCTGCAGGCGATGCTCGTCGCCAAGGCCGGCGCGTACCTGGTCAGCCCGTTCATCGGGCGCGTCGATGACATCGGCGAGGACGGCATGCTGCTCATCGAGCAGATCCGCCAGATCTACGACAACTACGGCTTCGAAACCAAGATCCTCGCCGCCTCCATCCGCCACACCAAGCACATGCTCGACTGCGCCCTCGCCGGGGCCGATGTCGCCACCGTGCCCTTCAGCGTCATCAAGGGCCTGATGAACCACCCGCTCACGGACATCGGCCTCGAGAAGTTCCTCGCGGACTACAAGAAGGCCTTCGGCGGCTGATCAGGTCTCATCAGTCCACCAAGAAGGTGAACTCGATCTCGACCGGCGCGTTCAGCGGCAGCGCGGACACGCCGACCGCGGCCCGGGCGTGCTTGCCGCTGTCGTGCATCAGTTCGGCGAGCAGGTCCGAGGCGCCGTTGATGACCTTGGGCTGGTCGCCGAAGCCGGGGCCGCAGGCGACGAATCCGCCGAGGCGGACGACGCGCCGGACCCGGCTGAGGTCGCCGATTTCCTGCTGAAGGGCCGCCAGGCCATTGAGCACGCACTGGGCGGCACACTGCTGGGCGAGCTCCAGAGAGACCGCGTCGGGGACGGTGCCGGTGGCCATGAGCTGCCCATCTTTGAATGGGAGTTGGCCGCTGATGAAGACCAGCGAACCGCTGTGGATGGAGACCGCGGGGATATAGGAAGCGACCGGAGCAGGGGCCTTGGGGAGCGTCAGGCCCCGATTCTGGAGTTCGGTCAGCAGGTCGGCCATGGTCAGCTCGCTTTCTGATCGCAGTTTGTTTGGTGTCTCTGCGGTTGCAGTCTTCTTGAATTTTTTTCGGGCGTCTTTCGGTCCATCGGAACCGTTGGTGCTTGACGGGCGAATGGTGTGGTGTATGGTATCGACTTGGAAGTCCAAAGCGGACCCTGTGTTGATCGTATCTCCTTGACTGCCCTGATTTTCGGTCGTTCGACCGAGGCCTCATTCAAACGATCTCCCAGACCACTGCGGCTTCCACTCGAACCCCATCCGGACACCCACCCGGGCGTTCCGAGTGGTCGGTGAGTCGCCTGCGATTCATCCCCGGATGGAGTGAAGTGCACCTGGCGGGCTTCGGCCTGCCGCGTATTGGGAGATTGTTCCTATGCAGAACATCCGCAACAAGAAGTCGGGCTTCACGCTCGTCGAGCTGCTGGTCGTGATCGCGATCATCGCGCTGCTCGTCGGCATCCTGCTGCCCGCGCTGTCCAAGGCCCGCAAGAACGCCAACCAGGTCAAGTGCCTGACCAACGCTCGCGCGATCGCCCAGGGCTTCACCCAGTGGGGCGCTGACAACAAGGACAACTACCCGCTGCCCTCGCTGATCGACCGCGTCGGTGACACCGAGCAGATCAACGTCGGCAACGACCGTCGTGACCGTTCGGGCGCGATCTACTCGATCCTGATCTTCAACGACATCCTCGTCCCCGATTCCATGGTCAGCCCCTCGGAGGCCAACGGCAGCATCCGCGTGAACGAGGACTTCGAGTTCACCGCGCCCGAAGGCACGATCCAGCCCCGCCGCGCGTTCTGGGATCCGAAGTTCAAGGGCACCCCGCGCCCCGAGGGCCAGGGCATCCAGGGCATCGACCCCAACGTCGGCCACACCTCTTACGCCCACGCCACCCCCTTCGGTGCTCGTCGCGCCCAGTGGAAGAACACCTTCAGCACCTCGGTGCCGGTCGTCGCCAACCGCGGCCCGGAATTCACCGAAACCGAGACCCCCGATCCGCAGGACGGCTGGACCCAGACCCTGAACTCGCCTCGCGGTGAAGCCTCCACGGCCAACCTCGTACACGGCTCGTTCGGCAACTGGCGCGGCAACGTGGTCTTCGCCGACAACTCCGGCGAATTCGTCACCGAGCCGGATCCGGGCGCTGTGACCTTCAACGACAACACCGGCAACGACACCATCGCCCAGCGCGACAACATCTTTGTCGATGAGACCAACGAAGGCAACAACCTGAACCCGCAGGCCCGCCGCAACGCCTACCTCCGCCTCTACACCCAGGGCGCCTCGGCCAGCGACACCCAGAACATGCAGACTGTTCTGACTCCCGGCCAGTTCGCCTGGATCGACGGCATCTGAATCGGTAAACCCTGATTCAGGAGGGAGATCCGTGATCGGGTCTCCCGCCGCACGAAAGTCCCCCGCGCCGTGTTTCGATATGGCGCGGGGATTTCTGGAACCACTGCCCATAAACGGGCGTATAGACACACGCAAGCACTACGACCCGACCCGATCTGCGGATCTGATCGAACCCCAAGCGGCTCTGGTCGAACACAAAGAAAGCGGAGTAGACGCATGAACAAGAAGCGTGGATTCACACTTGTCGAGCTGCTGGTGGTGATCTCGATCATCGCCCTGCTCATCGGCCTGCTCCTGCCGGCCCTCAGCAAGGTTCGCAAGGGCGCACTTGAGCTCAAGTGCCTCACCAATGTTCGCGGCATCCACGGCGGCCTCGTCGCCTGGTCGGCCAACGACAACGAGAGCTACCCGATCCCCTCGGTCCTCGATCGGGCCAACTTCACCGAAGCCGACCGGACCATCAACCAGCCCTCCAAGAACCGTACCGGCAACATTTGGTCGGTCCTGATCTACAACGAGGTGCTCAGCCCCGAGATCTTCATCTCGCCCGCTGAAATCGATACCGACATCCGTCAGCCGGTGCTCACCAACACCCGCGAGACCAGCGAGTTCAACTACTCGTTCCCCGTGCAGGCTGAAAACCCCGCCAAGGCCCTCTACGACCCGCAGTTCCGCGGCTCGAAGCTGGACGGCACCGCGAGCGGAGTCGGCTCCAATGTCTCCGGCATCTACGGACATAACAGCTACGCCCACATCCCCGTCGCCGGTGCTTCGCTCGAGAACTGGTCCACCGTGACCGCCCTCGGCAACATCGCCGTCGTCGGCAACCGCGGCCCGGTCTATGTGCCGGTCGGCACCGGCGGTGCGGTCAACCCGCCGCCCTCCGCCGAATGGCGTCTGGCCACCGGCAACCAGGCCGGCAGCGTGGGTGAGAACTCGCAGACCCTGCTGATCCACGGCTCGAAGAACTCGTGGCGCGGCAATGTGGGCTACAACGACGGCTCGGGCCGCACCGAGAACGAGGCGAACCCCGGCACCCTCCGCCAGCTCCGCGACACCGCTCCGGCGCAGATTGGTCAGCCGCAGGAAAGCTTCAACGACAACATCTTCGTGCTCGAGAACACCAACGGTCAGGTCCTCGATCGCAAGAACGCCTACCTCCGTATCTGGGCCCAGGGTATCCCGGCCAGCGGCGGCAACACCAACCTCAGCTTCGGTCTCATCCCGTTCAACAACCAGAACGGCACCGCGACCAGCATCGGCAACAGCTTCGTCTACATGGACTGAGTTGGCTCTTGCCTCTCGGATCTGATCCGAGCACGAAACCATCGAACCGGCTTCCTTCATCGGAGGCCGGTTTTTTCTTCCCGGTCGAGAGGATCGGCGACCGGTACAATGGCCCCTCCCATGCACGAATCGAACCCGACCAACCAGGCCCCGAGCGTCACGCCCGCCCCGTCCGGCGCGACTTCGCCCACGGTCTACCTCGAGACCTTCGGCTGCCAGATGAACGAGCTCGACTCGGAGCTCATCACGGGCCAGCTTCGCTCGCTCGGCTACCGCTTCTCGGGTGAAGCCGAAGAGGCCTCGGTGGTGCTGTACAACACCTGCTCGGTGCGTGACCTCGCCGAGCAGAAGGTCCGCTCGCGCCTGGGCGAGATGGCCATCCGCAAGCGTCAGCAGCCCGACCGGGTGGTGGGGGTGCTGGGCTGCATGGCCGAGCGCGA
>CAZIXS010000159.1:0-4729 GCA_964543335.1 uncultured Phycisphaeraceae bacterium
TCACACCACCCCACGAAAAAACCCCGCATCCATCGGACGCGGGGTTCCAAGCTCCGGTTGCGAGAGAAGCGCTGGAGCTGGTTCGCGCCCAAACCAAAGGAGGACAGTACAATGCGTCCAACGCGCTGCGGCGCAGCCAGGCTGGATGGACCTCGGAGCGCCCGGCGACGACTCCGTCCCGAATCCACCGGTCTATCGCGCCCTCGGCGTGGGTCCCGGCGGTCACGTCTGGCTCGGCGGAGCCGTCGAATGGCATCCGGTGATCGAGGCGCCCGGCCGGCGATGGTGCGCTGGGACGCGACAAGCGAATCCTGGGACGATCCGGAGATGATCGAGTTGATGCCACAGACGGTGTACCCGTTCACGGACCGCGGCGGTAGCGTCGAAGCGATCGACGTGGCGCCCGACGGGACGGTTTTTGCCGTGGGCATTGCCAAGGGTTTCGGCAACGGACTGGATGCGTCCGTTCCTCTGTTCCTGTTCAATGACGGATCGGGATGGGTGGAAATCGCGGACCCCGACTTCAACTGGCCCGGATCACTCGGCGGAGCCACCGTGCTGAAGGATGTGCTGGCCTTCTCGTCCGACAATGTCTGGGCGGTGGGTCGCCACGCGGCCGGGCAGAGTATCGGGGCCGGCGGGCTCGTGGTGCATTGGGACGGCACTTCGCTCGAATTGATCGAGGATCCCGGTGAGGGCGGGATCTTCCTCAGTCGCGATCTCGGCGGCATTGACGGGAACGCTCCCGATGACTTCTGGATCGTCGGCGATGGAAGTGTCGTTGACGGGCCGACGGCCACGCTTGCCCACTTTGACGGCACCGATTTCACGCTGATGCCCAGCCCATACCCGGACGTGGCCGCGATCAATCACGTGGCCGTCGCCGATGACGGGACAGCATGGGCAACCGGCGTGTTCGCCGACGCAAAGGAAACATACTTCGATGGCACCGCGTGGTCGCTTCAACCATTCGCCGCAGCCGATCCTGTTCGCGTGCAACGAATGGTCCGAGATGGCGATGGCGTGCTATGGGCGCTGGGCAACGTCAACTTCATTGATTCGTTCGCGCAGCGACTTGAATGCGCTGACGACCCCTGCCCCGCTGACTTCGACGCCTCCGGATCCGTTGATGTCTCGGATCTGCTGACGCTGCTCGCCGCATGGGGTGGATCCGACGGCGACATCAACGGCGATGGAACGACCGATAACACCGACCTGCTCGAGCTGCTCGCCGCGTGGGGGCCGTGCATGTAAGATGATCGAAGTCGGCACCATGCGCGGTCATGGGCGGAGAGGCGGCCGAGTCGGTTGTGCAATGTGCGATTGCACAGAAGAAGAACGGACAATTGATGAACTGCTCACAACTTTTCGTATCAGCGTGCGTGGTGGCGACGGTCGCAACGGGGATCGCCGGAGCCGATCTTGAGTACAGCTGGACTTATCATCGGCCGGGCAATACCGGCGTCATGGGCGACTTCAGCGATGCACTCTGGGTTGATCCTGAGGGCACGTTGTACCACTGCGGCTACGACCCGTTCTTCGAGGAGGGCGGTTTCGCGCGCTTCATCGAAGCCGAGAACCGCTGGGAGAACTTCTCCAACGTCAACTATCCCGTGATCGGTGATTCGGCGGACACGGGTTCGGCGCGCATCAGCGACATCGTTCCTGATGCTGACGGCGCTCTGTGGATGGGCACTTGGCGTGGGGCGCTCTACTTCGATCCGGCGATTGGGGCCGATTCGCTTGCACGCTATGACGCCGACAATTCTCCACTGCCCGGCGGACGTACGATGGACGTGGACATTGCACCGGACGGCTCGGTGTGGTTCGCCTGCTTCGGCGTGTCCTGGGGAGGTGGGGGTCTGGTTCGTTACCGACCGGAGATCGACGAATGGACCTTCTGGGGCTTCGACCCGCAGCCGGACGGCTGGCCTGGCCGCACACTCCTCGAAGCAGTAACAGCGCAGCCCAAGCCGGGCGGCGGCTATCTCGTCTGGCTCGAAGATGCATTCGGCGACGTCGTCTTCGACAGCGACACGGAGGAGTTCAGCGAGATTGCGAACAACGACGATCCCGGTGACATCAAGGTCGTGCTCACCAACGGTACTGACGACAGCGGGAATACGTGGATGCTGCGGTTCGTCGCTCCGGCGCAACTCTATCGACTCGATTATCGCCGGCCGGACGGCACGTGGGTCTCGCCGCCCATGCCGTTCAGTGGTGCGATCGATCTGCCAGCTTTCCGCGCCTTTGGCGATACCGAAGCGCTGATGATCGGCGGCGGCTCCGAGGCGTTCTACTTCGACGGCACGAGTTGGAGCAGCCTCGGCGTCTGGCGGCCGGGTGACTTCACCTACGGCATCGACATGGACGACGAGGGCAACGTGTGGGTCTCCGGCAACGGCGGAGCCGCCCGGCGCGACGCCCAGACCGGGCAGTGGCAACGCTATCGCCTCACGAACTCGGGGATGATGGACAACTTACTCCGTGACATCGCATTCGCGCCCGATGGAGACATTTGGGTGACCCAGAACGGAGGGCCTGGCATCGGTGGCATCGGAGTCTTCGACGGCTTGCGGTGGCACAACCACAACATCCTTACCTATGGCCTTGGCGAGGACTGGCCTTTTCCGACCGACAACGCCGATGCCATCACCTACCGCTCGTCCACCGGCCACGTTGCATTCAACCCGACGAACAACGGCATTCGTGAATGGGACGGTGAGATGTACTCCACGCTCGAGGCGGGCGGCTCATCGGAAGGGCTCGTCGAGGACTCGCTTGGCCGCTTGTGGACCCTCGGCACGTACTTCAGCCTTCGATACTTCGACGGCGACAGCTTCGAGAGCGTGCCGATCGCGGGCTGGGGCCGGAACATCGTGCGTGACCCTGACCTGCCGGGGGGCGTGTGGGCCTGCGCGAACCTCGAAGTGGCGCGGACGGATGGCGCGTACTACTTCTCGCGCGAAACGGTGGACTTCCCCGGCATGACGCCCACGAGCGGTGTGCTGACAGGCGTAGCCGCGGCGCCGGACGGCATCGCTTGGGTCGGAAGCACGAAGGGGCTCTATCGGATCGATGCGAACACCGGTGAGATACAGTGGATCAACCAAGACAACTCGGACATCATCGGCACCCAGATCACCCCGCTGGCGGTAACCCCCGACGGACTGCTGTGGTTCACGAACTTCAACAGCGGCGGCATCGAGTGGTCGCTGGGCTGGTTCGACGGCGAAACCTTCGGCTACATCAGCCAGGCTGACGGTCTGCCACACCCGCAAATCTGGGACGCCGAGGTGCGAATGGTCTCCGGGGGCTACGAGTTGTGGCTCGCGTGCGCGAGTCGCGGCATCGCCGTGCTGACGGTCGAGTCGAGCATTGTTGAGTGCCCAGGTGATGTTACGGGCGACGGGCAGGTCGACCTCGCCGACCTCAACCTCGTGCTGGCGAACTTCGGGCAGAACACCACAGACGGCGATACCAACGGGGACGGAGTCGTCGACCTCGCGGACCTCAACGCCGTGCTCGGAGCGTTTGGAACTCCCTGCGGTTAAACAACGGTGGACGTGGGGCTACTTCTTCATCCGTCCAAGGAGACGATGAAGGACCTCCATCCCCTCCGGTCCGAGTTGCTCCAGGACGACTCCCGAGAGCAGCCCCTCGAACGAATCGGCCAGCTCTTCCGCGCTCATGCCCAGCACGCCCGTTAGCTTCGCCGGCGACATCTGTTCGACGAGGACGCCACTCAGAATCGCCCATTCCTGCGGCTGGACTACCTCACGGACCGGCTCAAGCAGTTTCGCGCGCAGCGGCTTCTTCGAGCGTGAAAGGCGAGCGCGGAGGGCGTCGTGTGAGCAGCCGATGTGCTCGGCCGCTCGCTTGGCATCCAACCCACGAAACACGCACATCTCGATCATCTGCTGAGACTGCTGATCCTCCCCCTCGAACAGACGGGCCCGGAGCGCAGCAGACTTGCGTGAGACTATGACCGACTCATCGACCGCTTCAACCGACGTCGCGGGCCCCGGGCCACCGGCAACACCGACGTCGGACCGGTCGCTCGGGCACTGGGACATCTGAACGGGTTGGCCGGCCTTCCCGCCCTTGCGGAGCCGCGTCCGAATCTTGTTGCGGATCGCCAGACGCATGCGGCCAACGAGGTGTTCATCGTCGTTGATTTCGAGATCCGGCAACTGCCCGAGTTCGCCGACGAGCACGCTCTGGGCAACGCTCTCCGGAACCAGGTCAACGCGATCGAGTTTGCCGGACAACTCGGCTCGGGCCTGAGGAAAGCGCCGGCGCGCACGCTTGCTGATCGCCTTGAGACGACGGTGCGTGGCTGACCGGTCGAGCCCGCGGGCGGCGGCGATCTTCTTGAGATCGGCCTTCCGCATCTCGGCCCTCCTTTAGCACGGTTGTCGCCGCAGATCCGCAGCGGCCGGAAACCAGCCCTCCAGATCGCGTCGGCGATCCCCCATTATGTCGATCGGCGCGGCATTCTCAGTCAAGTGGCACGATCCCCACCCTGCACGCGCTCTCTGCTAACCAATCCAGAGACTCTCAGAGAATCCCGCCCCGAGAACGCCCGACCGCCGCCGCCTGCCGCCCCGCCGCCGACTCTCTGCCCGCGCCCCAACCCCGAAAATCCCGCCAATCCGCCAAAAAACGCGGTCTCACCACCCCACGAAAAAACCCCGCATCCATCGGACGCGGGGTTCCAAGCTCCCCG
>CAZIXS010000160.1:0-4722 GCA_964543335.1 uncultured Phycisphaeraceae bacterium
ACTCAAACGCATCGACCACACCCTCCGCCTCGCCGAACTCCAGTTCGACCCCGAGGCTCCGAAGGGGATTAGCTGGAATTGAGATCCAGCGATCTGCCTAGTCCTTGTTTAATGACATCCGGATGCTCACCTCGTGCATCCGCATCGAGGCCTTGTCCAAGTCTTCCTTGGCCTTGTGGAACTCGTTGGCCGAGACCGATTTCCAGTCGCTTTCCGCCGACCGGATGAACCCGTCGAGCCGCTCGATGTGGCGCGTCAGTTCATCGCGGTAGTCGGCGTCCAGTTCATCGGCCACCACCTGCAGCCGCTCTCGGATCCATTTCATATCCAGCTTCGAATTCGCGATCAGGTCCGCGATGCGGTGGCGTTCCATGTCCTCCCGTGCGTGCGTGATCGAGTCCGCTTCCATGCGGTCCACTTCCTCGCGCGACAGCCCGTGGTTCGGCACGATCTGAAGCGCTGACCGCTTGCCGCTGCGCCGCTCGTGCGCGCTGACATGCAGCACGCCGTTCGAGTCCACAAGAAACTCGACCTCGAGCTGCGGGATGCCCGCGGGCATCGGCGGAATCCCACTCAGGTGGAACTCCCCAAGACTGCGGCAGTCCTCGACCATCTCCCGCTCGCCCTGGAGCACATGCAGCTTGATCGAGGTCTGCCCGTCCACCGAGGTGGAGAACATCTCCGTCGCCCGCGTCGGGACGGTCGAGTTGCGCATGATCAGCTTCGCCACAGCGCCACCGACCGTCTCGACCCCGAGCGACAGCGGGATCACATCCATGAGCAACGATGTGGTATTCAGCCCAGCGAGGATCGCGGCCTGCACCGCGGCGCCCAGCGCCACCACCTCGTCGGGGTTCAGCGCGGTGTACGGCTCGGTGCCGAACAGCGCGGCCACCTTGGCGCGCACCGCCGGGATCCGCGTCGAGCCGCCGACCATCACGACCCGGTCGATCTGCTCCGGCTTGAGCTTCGCGTCGCGCAGCGCCCGCGTGCACGCTTTCTCGACCCGCTCCAGCAGCGGCGCGATCAACCCGTCGAGATCGGCCCGGGTCAGCTCGATGCGGATCGCATCCTCGTCGCCGGCCTGCAGTTCGATCGTCGTTGATTCGCTGGCCGACAACCGGATCTTCGCGTCTTCGGCCAGTCGACGGAGCTTGGGGAACCGGCGCAGCGCCTCATCGCGCGAGGCGGCATCCCGCACCTTCTCGTACTCACCTTCAACCTGCGCACCGGTCTCCGCGGCGACCCGGTCGAGCAGCCGGTTCATGATGGCCTGGTCGACATCGTCGCCGCCGAGGTGCGTGTCGCCCGCGGTCGCGAGCACCTGAAAGAAATCCGTTCGGTCCGCTTCGGTCGGATCGCCCGGCATCACGCTGAGAATCGAGATGTCGAAAGTCCCGCCGCCGAGGTCGAAGACCGCGATCGTCTCGGGCTCGGGGTTCTTCACGCCGATGCCGTACGCCAGCGCCGCGGCGGTCGGCTCGTTCACGATCCGCACCGCTTCCAGCCCGGCCAAGCGTGCCGCGTCGCGCGTGGCCTGGCGCTGGGCGTCGTCGAAATAGGCCGGGACCGTGATGACCGCCCGCTTCGACCATTGGCTCAGGTCCACACCGACGCTGCGCAGGGCCGATTCGGCCCGCTCGCGAAGGTTCCGCAGGATCGCCGCCGAGACCTCTTGCGGGGCGAGCACCATGCGCTCGTCGGCGCTCGGAGCCGGCGGCAGACCGATCCGAGCGGTCCGGTTCGGGCCTTCGACCACCTCGTAACTTAGGAAGGGCAGGTCGGTGGCGGCGTCGGCCAGCGAGCGCCCCATGAGGCGCTTCACGGAGTGGATGGTCCGGCCGGGGTACTGGTGGGCCGCCTCGCGGGCCTGGGTTCCCACCGCGTCGACGCTCGCGTCGTGGGCGTACCGGACCACCGACGGCAGCATCCGCTCGCCGGTATCCGATGCGAGGATGCGAGGGCCCTTCTCGTCGGCCCACGCCACGAGCGAGTTGGTCGTGCCGAGATCGATGCCGATGATCGGGTCGGAATGAGCGGATCGGTCAGTCATTGCCGGAGGGTACGCGCTGCGATGCGTGGTGTCCTGTTTCGGCACCCGTTTCTCAGCCACAAGCCGGGCCCCGTGGGGTATCCTCCGCCTCATGCTGACCAGTCTGAAGTGGCTCAACCGGTATCTCGACCCCTCCCGTCCGCTCGATGTCGAGGAGGCGGTCCGCCTGCTCGAGGCGTACTCGTTCCCGATCGAGTCCGTCGAGGAAACCGAATCCGGCGACCACTGCCTCGATGTGGAACTCACCTCCAACCGGGGCGACTGCTTCAGCCACCTGAGTCTGGCCAAGGAGATCGCTGCGGCCTCCGGGCGGGCGGTCCACGCCCCCGAGGCATGGGAACCGGGCAAGACCCCGGCGGTCAACGGCAAACCGCTGCATGGCACCTTCACCATCGCCAATACCGTTCCCACCCTCTGCCCGCGTTTCACCGGCCGGATCATCCGGGGGGTGAAGGTCGGCCCGAGCCCGGCGTGGCTCCGCGAACTGCTGGAAGCGGTGGGGCAGAAGTCGATCAACAATGTCGTGGACGCCTCGAACTTCGTCCTCCTCGAACTCGGCCACCCCAGCCACACCTTCGACCTCGCCACGCTGAAGGGCGGCACCGTCGAGATCCGCCACGCCCGGGCGGGCGAGTCGCTGCTGTGCCTCGATGACAAGACGCACAAGCTGGTCGAAACTGACCTCGTCGTCGCCGACGGCGAGCGGGCGGTCTCGCTGGCGGGCGTGATCGGTGGGCGTGAGACGGGCGTCACCGAGAAGACCACCGACCTGTTCGTCGAGGTCGCCACCTGGCACCCGGCGACGGTCCGGGCAACCGCGCGCCGGCTGCAGATCTCGACCGACGCCGGGTACCGCTTCGAGCGCACCGTTGATGCGCGCGACCTGCACCGCGCTTCGGACCGGCTGGTCGAACTCATCCTCGAACTGGCCGGTGGCGAACTGGTCGGCGAGTCTGCCGAAGACTCGATCATCTCGGTCGGGGCGGATTTCGCCCCGGAGCATGTGGTGGAGCTGCGTCCGCAGCGTTGCCGCGACATTCTGGGGATCGAGATCGCCGATGTGCGGATGCAGGTGCTGCTGGAGACGATCGGTTTCGCGGTCGAGCCCGGGGCCCAGGGTGTGTTGCGCTGCACCGTGCCGCACAACCGGGCCCACGAGGTGACGCGCGAGATCGACCTGATCGAAGAGGTCGCGCGGCTCAACGGCCTCGAAGCCATCGAGGTCCAGGCGGAACTGCCCGTGCAGCTCACGCTGCGCCATCCCGAGAAGTGGAACCATCGCGAGACCGTGCTCGACCTTGCGGGTCGCACACTGACCGGGCTTGGCTTCTTCGAGACGGTGACCTTCAGCTTCCTCGACCAGGCCAGCGCCGACCTGTTCCTGCCCGAGGGAAAGGTGCTGCTGAAGGTCGATGACAACCGGCGCCGCGAAGCCCCGTTCCTGCGCCCCAGCATCGTGCCCAGCCTGCTGACCTGCCGCAAGGCCAACCAGGATGCGCGCGTCGCAGCGCCCGGCGGGGTTCGCCTCTTCGAGATCGCCTCGACCTTCTGCGATAACCCCGACGGCACGACCCACGAGCGCCGGCGCATCGCGATGCTCATGGATGTCGATGCGTCGCTCGGCTCGCCGAAGAAGCCCGAGACACGCCAACTTGCGCTGCGCTCGCTGCGTGCTTCGATCGAGAACCTGCTGAAGTCGCTGGGCATCGCTGCCGAGCGGATCGGTGTTCGTGCCGAGTCGCCTGCGCTGGCGGCGCTCAAGGGCGAGGCCGCGGCGACGGTCACCGTGGACGGCGAGGTGCTCGGCTGGATGGCGATCCTGGCGGGTGCTTGCCAGAAGCAGTGGGAACTGCACACGCCCGTGGTCGTCGCCGAGCTTGACCTGAAGATGCTCGTGGACCTGTACCCGCCCCAGACGAATCTGGACCCGCTGCCGGCCTTCCCGGCGATCGAGCGCGACCTGAGCGTGATCGTCGAGGAGTCTCGCCCGTGGGCGGAGATCTCGTCGGTCGTGGAATCGAGCGCGGTGGACCTGTTCGAGCAGGTGAGTTTCGTCGGGACCTTCCGGGGCGAGCAGGTGGGGCCGGGCAAGAAGTCGGTGACGATGCGCCTGCTGTTCCGCGACCCCAGTCGCACGCTGCGCCATGAAGAGGTGGATCCGCAGATGGCGACGATTGTGGGGAATCTGGAGAAGCGGGTTGGGGCTGGGGTGCGGTCGTAGGGACGGGAATCAGGTCGCTGACTCTCCATCAAGTGACTCGCCCATCGCCAAGCGGACGACTTCTTCGCACTCGAGTTCTCGATCGAATCCGGCATGATTCGGCCAAAAGATCAAGTCTGACGCTGCTGGATGTTTGCAGTAGTCACAGAATAAATTCAGCAGCAATTGGTCCTCTTCTTCGCTGGTGCTTTCAGCGTTCATAAGAGCCCACACGAGGAGTCGCATCTGCTCGCGAGCGAGCTCGGCAGGTGGGTTCTTGAGATCGAATCCGAATCGCGACATCGCCAGAATCCTCGGGGGGCTACTTGAGTGGACACTTTACAGCCTGTGTTTACGCTTGCGAGAACGGCGGGGGTGCTTGGGTTTGATGAACTTTGGGCGGGTTGTGGGCGCGGGTGGCATGGTCTGAGTCCGATCGGAGATCGGGCGAAGGCCATGGGAAGCGCGG
>CAZIXS010000161.1:0-4659 GCA_964543335.1 uncultured Phycisphaeraceae bacterium
TGTGGGCGGGCTTGAGCAGGATGGATCCGGCCAAATTGACCGCGCCATCGAGACGACCATGCTCATCGACGGTTTTCGCCACCGCGTCGGCCACGGCTTGCGGATCCGTCGCATCCAGCGACGCGGTCGAGAGACAGTGGTCGGCCACCGCGCTCAGTCGCTCAGCATTCCGGCCAACCCCGATGACTTTCGCGCCCCGGGAGGCGAGGCGGGCACAAAGAGCCTTACCCACTCCGCCGCCCGCTCCGATGACGAAGATCACCTGCTCACTCGTGTTCGCGCTCATATCTGCCTTCCGTTTGCTGCTGGAAAACAGAGTTATAGGGAGGCGGGAACCGATCGATCAGGTCACCGCCTGCGCTTCCCGGGCAATACCCGAATGCTCTAATGGGTTTCCAGTGCCAGCACCACGCTGCTTGGGCATGGGTCGCGAGTCGCGCAGCTCGCTGGAGCGGCGTGCCCCCTGGGCCACATCCAGCCGCGCGTCGCGACCGGCGTAGTCCAGCCCAAGCTGGTCGCACAGCAGCGAAGCGGTGATCTGCGACGAGAGGAAGATGACCGGCAGTCCCGAGCCCGGGTGGGTTCCACCGCCGACCATCCAGACACCCTCGAAGCCCTCCAGCTTGTGCTGCGGGCGCTTGTGCAACATCTGACCGAGATTGTGAGCGAGGTTGAAAGTCGCGCCGAACTGGATGTTCATGCCGCGCCAGTCTTCCGGAGACAGCGTGTGCTCCACCTCGATGCGCGATTCGATGTTGGCGATGCCGAAGCGCTGCTCGAGCTGCTCGAGGCACTGGGCCCGGGCTTGCTGCTGTCGCTCGGTCCACCGCGCGACACCCGCCCGGTCGCTGACCTGCAGGTTCGGAGCCGGCATGAGCACGTACAGCGAGGTCTTGCCGGCTGGCGCGAGCGAGGGATCGATCGCCGAGGGGTTGTGCACATACACCGAGGGGTCTTCGCTGAGCTGCCCTACCGACGAGATATTCGCGAGGTTTTCCTGGTACTTGCGGCTGATGTAGATCGTGTGGTGCGGCAGATCGACCTCGCCGTCGAGCCCGATGTACATCATGTAGGTCGAGCAGGAGTACCGGCGATCCTGCAGATCGACATCGGAATAGGGCGAGCGGGCCCGGGCGCGGATGGTGCCGGGGATCAGGTTCTGCAGGGCCCAGGAGGCGTCCGCGTTGATCACCACATGATCGTGGGCGTGGCGTTCGCCCTTGACCACCACACCATTGGCACGCGGCGTCTCGTTCTCAAAGGTGAGATGATCCACCGGCGCATCCGTCAGGATCTCGACCCCGAGCTCGCGGCAGCGCGTGGCCATCGCGTCCATCAGCGCGTTGCACCCTCCCTTGGGGTGCCAGATGCCGTACTCGTATTCGATGAACGGCAGAATCGTGAACAGCGACGGGCAGTCGTACGGCGACATGCCCAGGTACTTGCTCTGGAAGCTCACCGCGAGCTGCACCGCCGGGTGGTCGAAGTACTTCGAGAGAAGCCCGTGCACGGTGAGGTGCGGCTTGATGTGCAGGGCCGCCTTCATCGCATCCGGACGAACCAGCTCGAGGACATTGCGGATCGGGCGACGCAGGATCGGCTCAGCAGCGGCAAGTTTGGCCCGGTTGTCGCGGATGAACCGAGGGAAGGCCTCACCATCGGCTTTGGAGACTTCGCCGATGCGTCGGGCCATCTCGGCGATGTCCTGCGTGGCATCGATGACCGTCGGCGTTTCCGAATCCCGATCGCCGACGATCAGCCGGTACATCGGGTCCAGAGGCATCAGTTCGGCGTAGTCGTGCAGATCCGCACCGGTCGCCTTGAAGATCTCCTCGAGCACATAGGGCATGAGAAAGAAGGTCGGCCCCATGTCGAAGTGGTAGTGATCGCCGTTCGGAGCGGTCTTGGTGATGCGGCTCGTCCGCCCGCCGATGACCGGCTGGGCTTCGTAGATCCGAACCTTCGCTCCGGACGCGGCGAGCAGCAAAGCCGCGGCAAGGCCTCCGGGGCCTGCCCCGACGATGGCGATGGACTTCTCGGTGCTGGCGCGATTCTGAGTCAAGACGGTGCCCCTGATCGAGTACGGGTAAGAGTGTGTACAGGATAGGACAGTCGGCCCGCGCAGGTGGCGTGGACCACTCCGGATCTATACTGATGACGATGCACGCACGCTCATCACACGGGAACAACCCTGAACGCCATCCGGGGGAGGCATGGGCCTCGACAAGCGTTCGCGAGCGTGTGCGCTGGCTCAAGGGCTTTCGATCTCGCCTGATGAAGGCAACCGATGAGCTCGCCACTCTGATGCAGGAGGAGATCGGAAAGCCCGAACACGAGGGCGTGACCGGGGATGTCTTGCCCCTGCTGGCGGCATGCCGATGGCACGAGCGATACGCGCCCCGTCTGCTGAAAACCCGCAGACCGCTCGGCCAGCCCATCTGGATGTTCGGGCAGCGTCATCGGGTGATCAGCCAACCACTGGGCCATGTGGGGATCATCGCGACCTGGAACTATCCGGTGCAGCTCCTCGGCATTCAACTGGTTCAGGCGCTGATCGTCGGCAACCGAGTGACCGTGAAGCCCAGCGAACGCTCACCCCGAACGCAAGCAAAGCTGCTCGATTTGGCCCGTATCGGGCTGCCCGAGGGGACGCTGCAGGCGTACGACGCCGGGCGCGATGCCGGTTCTCGGATGCTCGAGGAGCAGCGGTTCGACCATGTCGTGTTCACCGGCTCAACCACGGTCGGTCGATCGATCGCCGAGAAACTCGCCCAATCCCTGACCCCAAGCACATTGGAACTCTCCGGGCGGGACTCGGTGCTGGTGCTGGAGGATGCGGACCCTCGACTCGCCGCCGAGCGGATCTGGAACCTCGTCACCATGAACTGCGGCCAGACCTGCATGGCACCACGCCGCGTCTTGGCCCACGAGCAGATCTACGACCAGCTCTGCCAGGCGATCCGCGATCTGGCCCCCAGCGAGGCTCGCCCGATCGCCGATCCGGCCATGGCAGACCGGGTCCGCACGCTCCGCGAAGAGTCGCAGCGCGCCGGTGCCGCACTGGTGCCGAACCCGGGCATGACAGATGGCCCTGATATCGTCCCCACGGTCGCCCTCGGGGTTTCTGGCGATTCCGAACTGGCTCAAGGCGATCACTTCGGACCGCTGGCAGGTGTGGTGAAGTGCGCCAGCGAGACCGAGATGCTCCGGGTGCATCGTTCCTGCACACAGCATCTGGCCACCTCCGTCTTCAGCGCCAGCCGCGAGCGGGTGTTGCGCCTCCTCCCCGACCTGGGTGTGGGAACCGTCATCCACAACGATGTGGTGCTGCCCACAGCGCATCCTGGGGTTTCCATCCAGGGGCACCGCGAAAGCGGCTGGGGCGCATCGCGGGGTCAGGATGGCCTTCTGGCGATGTCGCGACGGGTCCATTGCGCGAGCGTGCCCCGCAGGCTGCGTGCTCCCGCGGGCCAGCCCGGCGAGAAGCAGATGAAACAGTTGAGAACGGCATTGAAGTGGCTCTACGGCGGCGGATCACGCTCCTGAGGCGTACAATCTGTCAAGGCCTTGATCGGTTGCGGGCCACTCACAGGATTCGCGGTCACGCGCTCTCTCGCTCGTAAGGAACATCCCACCATGCACAGCACGCCCTCGACTTCGCAGGATTCACGCCGCATCGTCGTGATCGGGGGCGGGTTGGCCGGGTTGTCGGCGACCGTCGAACTGCTCACCAGAGGTTTTCATGTGACGCTCGTCGAGAAGAACGAGCACCTCGGCGGCAAGATGAATGTGCTGCAGGAGAAGGGCTTCTCCTTCGACATGGGCCCCACCATCCTGACCCTGCCGGCGGTGGTGCGAGGCATCATCCAGCGGAGCGGGCGCAAGGTTGAAGACTACATCGATCTGGTCCGGCTGGATCCGCAGTGGCGATGCTTCTACGACGACGGAACCGTGGTCGATCTGCTCGAGGATGTCGACGCGATGGCCCGCTCGATCGACGATCAGTTCCCCGGTTCCAAGGGCGGCAGCGGCTACCGCAACTTCATCGAGCACGCCCGACGCATGTTCCGCCTCTCCGAATCCGTGTTCTTCTACAAGGACCTTGGTGATGTCAAGGACCTGATGTTCAACCCGCCCAAGAACCGCCCTGAAGGCCTGATGGGCGATGTGCTGGCGATGCGTATGCACTCTACCGTCGGCGCGACGGTCGAGAAGCACATCCCCGAAAAACACATCCGACAGCTCTGCGAGCACTTCCTGCAGTATGTCGGGTCCTCGCCGTTCCTCTCCCCGGCGATCCTCACGCTCATCGCCGCGGCCCAGACCGATCAGGGCTGCTGGTACTCGATGGGCGGCACGCGGAGCGTGGCTCGTGCGCTCGAACGGATCATCCGCGAGCACGAGCAGCAGGGCCAAGCCGAAGTGATCACCGGCCAGGCGGTTTCCAAGATCACGCGCTCCGGCGACCGAGTCAGCGGCGTGGTCCTCGCCGAAGGTCGAGAGATCCTGGCCGACGGTGTGGTGTCCAACTGCGATGTGCAGCGCACCTACCGGAACCTGCTGGGCGATGATGCCGCGAGCGGTGAGCAGAAGAAGATCCGTGGCAAATACGAGCCGGCCTGCTCGGGCGTGGTCTTCTACCTCGGACTCGACAAGCAG
>CAZIXS010000162.1:0-4452 GCA_964543335.1 uncultured Phycisphaeraceae bacterium
CAACATCGCCATCCCCATCATGAGCCGCGACCTCACCCTCGGCACCTGGCAGGGCATCTACCTCTGGGAACACCGCACCGCCCGGCACACGAGGCAAGTCGTCGTGCAGGTCGGCTGATCTGTGCACCCGCTCGTGTGGCATGCTCAAACTCGTTTGAGCATGTTCCTACACCCTCTCCCGCGAAGAGGTACCTCCCCGCGTACGCATCAGCACAAGACCGGATGAGGGGGCCCGGGTGCCACGGGTTGTCCCAAAGGGCAACCCGTGCCTCAGAGCAGCCCATGCTTCACCGGGGTGGCATGGCCGCCCTCTTCAGGCGGCTATGCGAGCCGCAGCAGGAGTGTGTCAAGGCGTTAAGCCAATGGGCAACCCTGCGAGTGTCTGATTAAGCCTCAATCTCCTCCACATCATCCGAAGAAACAGGGCTCATCGCTTCCAGATCCTCCAGTGAGTACTGGCGCGATGCCCAAGCCGCTCGTGCTTCTGGATTCTCAGCGATCGCCGCCTCGATCGCGAGCGATTCCCGATACTCAGCCGCCTCAGACAGCATGGTCCAGTGCGTCTCAATCTCCAGTTTGTCGATCTCCTCCCGAATATCGGCGAGCGCCGACCGGAAGAACTCCTTGCGGTGGTTCACCTTGTTGATCCGGTTGAACACAAAGTGCTTGTGCAGTCGGCTCTCGAGTTCCGGCGCATTCTCGCTGTAAATCATGGCGTGGACATCGAAGCCGAACGGCACCGAGGCATCGCCAAGTTCCTTGACGCGGTCCATCGGCTCCAGTCGTCGCGTCATGCCAATCTTGTACACGCCTTCCCCGAACGAACCCACATTCGAGATGATGTAGATGTGCCCTCGTTTGGTCTGCTGAGCCATCGAGATGGCGCGCTCATTCTTCTCGTGGGCAGCGGCGAGCTGTGATTCCAGTTCTTGCAACTGTTGCTCGTACAGTGCTCGCTGTTCCTCAGTAGCGGCTTTCGCTTTCGCCATCGCTTCGGCGACCGCTTTCTGAAGCAGGTCTTCCTCACGCCGAGCTTCCTTGATCGCTCGCTCGTAATCGCGACGCGCCTTTTCCTCTTCGCGGATCTGCTCACGAATCCGTCGCTGCTCTTCCTGCTGCTGCTTGCGAAGGTGGTGAGCAACCGCAGCCCACCGGAGTTCTTCGAGGCGAGCTTCGAGATACTCATCTGTGACCGCTGCGTTCCGAAACGCTTGCCCGTGTTCGTTCACAATCGCGAATGCGTCGCGGACCTCTTGCTCCAGCTTACCCGCGTTGTCGTGCTTGACTCTTGACAGGATCGAATCCACATACCCATTGAACGCACTGATCACGAACTTCTCGGCGTAGCTCCGTCGAAAATCCTCGACATAGTCACAGGTTGCCGCGAGATCGTTCTTGATCATCAAACGAGTGTTCGACCTCGCCATCTTGAGCTGCTGGCCAGCTTCCTTGTGAGAGAATTCCTCGGCCAAATCCTCCAGCAGACCCTCGCACGGAATCAGATACTCGTCGCCGTACCCATCCACCATGTTCTTCATCGCTCGCGCGACTCTGGTGAAACGGGTCGCGTCTTGGAGCGCTTTGTACGCATCACCAGCCACCCGCGCCGCATCGGCCTCCGCTTCCTTGCGGATACGCCGAGTCAATTGAATCGTGGCCAGAAACTTCTGCTCGACCTCAGACTTCATGTTCTTGGCCTGCAGGCGCGCGGCAGCAAGGATTTCGTCTGCGTGTGCGTTCGCAGCTCCGGCTTTCTCTTCATACTGAGTTTCGGCATTCGACAGCAGAATCCGAGCGCTCGACTTCAGCTCTTCGGCGTCTTCTTCCGCCTGTCGAACAATCGCTTTGGCGACACCATCGGCATCCGCAATCCCGATCCAGGGCTTTACGCGTTCAAGTTCGGCTCTCAGCCCTCGGATGGCAGACTCACTCTGCTGGGTGAGTTGTGCTCGTGATTCCTCAGACTCGGACAGCTCCCGCTGAGTCCGATTCAAGTTCACCAGCGTGACCGCCCACGCGATCCCGAAGCCGAGGCACCCACCGATCCCGAAAATCCCAAGGAACAAAACGACGGCATCCATGACAATCTCCTTGGCGGCGAGGCAGAATCACCCCGCGAGCATCACGATGCTACTGATGCCCGCGGTGGACGCGAGGCGGAATCTCAGCCTGAAACCCTTCATGCGAGACTGTCGAGTGCCTGGCCCTCAAAAAAACCAAACAAAACCCTTGCATTCCCTCCCCCAGCAGCGCATACTGCCAGGTATGCAAACAAAAACCAATCAAAACGACCCAGACTTCCTCGACACCATCCTCCGCGCCCTCCTCGACGAAGACGCCACATTCCCCGCCATCGCGGCGAAACTCCGCCTCTCCATCGCCGACCTGCTCGCCTTCATCGAGCAACCCGAGGTTCAGGAAACCCTCCTCCGCCTCCGCACCGTCCTCACTCAGCGGGCCGAGATCGTCGCCCTCTCCTCTGAAACCGCGGCTCTCCAGAACCTAGCCAACCTCGGCAAAGACCTCGACGACATCGCCGCCGAACGCGAGACCATCGAAGCCAAGGCCAAACAGACCAAGCCCGACGACAAAGCCGCCCAGGCCGACCTCGACCGCGCCCGCAAACGCAACGACAAGCGCTCAAAGGACCGCATCGAGTCCGCCCGCGCGGCGCGCAACACCCTCGCTCACGCGCGCAAGCGAACCACCCGCGCCCACGACGCCCTGCCGCAGGCACTCAAACTCGCGCTGCCTGTAGAGGCCTGAGAGTTGGGCAGGTTTCCAGCCTGCCCTCTACTCAATCTAGTGGGCCGGGCATCTTGCCCGGCACTCATTCTTCCCTACTTCCTGTCTTTGCTCACCCAAAGTAATCCGGCTCGTTCCCCGGCTTCCACTTGATGTTGCACCCGATGCTCGGCATCTGCTCCTCGCTCGGGCTCTCGCCGCGCAACACCGCATCAATCGCCGCACGCAGGTCCGCGCCGTCGTTCGGCTCGTCATTGCCCGGGCGTGACCCATCCAGTTGCCCGCGGTACGCCAGCAGCCGCATCGAGTCATACAGGAAAAAGTCCGGCGTGCACGCCGCTTTGTACATCTTCGCCACGCTCTGGTCGTCATCAAACAGATACGGGAACCCGAACCCGTTCTCCTCGGCGAAGGCCTTCATCTTCTCAGGTCCGTCCTGCGGGTACTTCTCGATATCGTTCGAGCTGATCGCCACGATGCCCAGGTCAGAGTCCGCGTAGTCGCGCCCGATCGCCGCGAGCTGATCCTTCACATGCACCACGAACGGGCAGTGGTTGCAGATGAACATGATCAGCAGCCCCTTCCGCCCGGCGAAGCTCGACAGCGACACCGTCTGCCCCGTCACCGCGTCCGTCAGGTTGAAGTGATTGGCGGGAGTGCCGAGATCGGTCATCGTCGAGGGGGTTCTGGCCATGTCAGGTCTTCTCTTTCAAGGAAATGGGTCACGCCGCGCCCGGATCCGGGGGATTCATCCCGGCTATGTGACGCGCAAAAGTGGACGCGTCGTGGGTAGATGGGCAAACGGGTTGCATCAGTTATTCGGACTGGTATCGTACCGCCGTCGTGGAATGGATTCTGCGGCCGACAATCAGACGAGGTCTACGGAGGCACGATGCCCACACCTTCAGACATCACCACCCCCCAGCACGCACCGACTTCGCCCGAAGCACTCGCACCCCTGCTCCGCAACGCGATGCTCAAGTCGCTCTCCGGTGCCCAGCGGCTCATCATCCTGCTCCGCTACGCCGAGCAGATGACCACCGAAGAGATCGCGCTCGCCGTGGACATGACCCCCCAGCAGGTTGAACGCCACCACGAGGACGCCGTCCGCCTCCTCCGCGATTCGGTCGGTCTGCAGGCCGCCTGACCCCGCCACAACCCTCAGGATTCCGGTTTTTTGCCCGTAATCGCGGCAAACCCGCCTTCGTGCTCGGATATTTCCCGCCGAGTAGTCGATACTGGTTGAACGCCCGGCTTCCACGCCGCGGCGCGTCACCATGAGCCAGTACCACGCCCCATCCCAGCCCGCGAACCAACTGCCCGAGCAGGTGCAGCAACTCGTGGACTTCGAGGGCGCTCCCAACACCTACTTCAATGAACTCGCGTCACTCGCCGCCCGCACCGCCGACGCGTCGGCCGTCGCCGTCGTCCGCGTCCAGCCCGAAGCCCGCGGCGCCGACCTCATCGCCATCTGGCCCGAAGCAGCCACCGCCCAGGCCTGGGGCGACCGCGCCGCCGAGGCCTCGATCGAACTGCACACCGGCGACAGCGAGTGGTTCCAGCGCGATCTGAACCTCGACACCGCCCACGGCCCCATCCGCGCGACCGTCGTGGCCATCCCGCTCGCCGAAGCCCCGGGCAACCTCTACCTCACCGCACTGCTCCCGGGCGTGGATCCCGCCAAGTCCAGAGCCTTGCGCGACCGCT
>CAZIXS010000163.1:0-4306 GCA_964543335.1 uncultured Phycisphaeraceae bacterium
CGAGCGGTCGTAGAGCGCGGCGAGCAGCAGCATCTGCCGCTTCGTCTCGGCATCGGTCTTGCGCAGGGCCTGCACGCGCTGCGAATCGAGCATGCGATCGTGTTCATCATCACCGCCGCCGCTACTCTGGCCGAGGATCTCATCGACGAGTTTGGTGACGGCGGTCTGGAGGATCGCGTCGATGTGATCAACCAAGCGCAGCTTGCCGAAGGCCTTGACGACATCGGGCGTCGGCGAGCCGGTGCGAAGACCGGCCCGGGCCGCGAAGCGGTCGAGGACGGGGTTCAGGTCGTCGTAGGGGATCAGGAAGACACTGCGGTCGGGGTCCTTGGCGTTGTGGCGCCCGATCCGGTCGGCGAGTTGGATGCGGATGGCCGTCTTGCCGCTGCCCTTTTCGCCGAAGACGATCGAGGAAGATGGGCTGGCGAGGTCCCCGACGATCTTCTCGAAGTCGGGGTGGGCGGTCTGGCGTTCGTCCAGGCGAGCGAAGACGGGGTCGTGCCGCGCCTCTTCGGCGTGGAACGGGTTCTCGGTGATGCCCCAGTGTTCCATGAAACTGGCGATGTTCATGCCGTTCGTGCCCTCCGATGGCTCCGCGGTTGGTCGAATCCTAGCCGAATCAGCGCGAGGCGACGATTTCGGCCCTGCGGTGGCGCAGGAGGCGATTGGGCGTCCATCCCAACAGTCGGCCGGCCTTGCTGCAATCCATGAACGAATCCGCAGCCACCGCCGCCTCGATACCGGGAATGCCCCGGAAGTGTTCTTGGGCGATCTGCTCGACGGATTCCGCCACCCGAGGATCGGGGGCGGCGATCCAGAAGACCTCATGGGACGACGGCATTCGTGCATCGACCGCCGCCAAGCAGGCCTCGGCGATGTCCTCGAGGTGGATGTAGGAATAGCACTCGCAGCCGCCCCAGCGGTAATCGTGACTGCCCGGGCCACGCGACGCCCAACCCTCGAAGCTGCCCGGATCGAGCACATAGGGCATGCGGAGACTGATCGCGCTGGTGCCCCCCTGCTCGTCGTAGAGCGGGGCCGTCAGGCCGTCGAGCATGCGCTCGGAGAGCAGTTTGCTGAGGCCATAGCCGTTGGTCGGGCGCGGCTGAGTCTGTTCGTTGATGGGCAGCTTCAGAGGACGGGTGACGCGCGGGTCGTCCGCCGCTCGCCCGATCCCACCCAACACCGCTTGGACAGAACTCGCGAACACGATCCGCTTCACGCCCCGCTCGATCGCTGCCTGGAACACGCTCGCGTTGACCGCGAGGTTTTCGCGCAGCACCTGCTCCGGTGTCGCGGCGTGGACATTCGTGTGGTTCGCGAGGTGCACCAGCGCATCCACGGTGCCGATCTCTCGGCCGGCAGATTCGAACGCGCGATGGATCGCGTACGGATCGACCAGCGAATCGGCGGTCGAAGCCCAGCGCGCGTGGCTCGCGCCCCGCCGATCGACGCCGAACACGCCATCGCCCCGCGCCGCGAGCAGATCGCACACGGCGGTTCCGATCTTGCCGTGGCAACCCGTGACGAGAACTCTCACAGTCGCTCCTGCTCAGCCCTCAGTGGGCAACGGGCTCGCCGAGCATCGCGGCGATCTCTTGGACCATCTTGTCACACAGTTCGGGCGTCCGGGCTTCGAGGTTCAGTCGCAGCAGCGGCTCGGTGTTGCTCTTGCGGACATTGCACCACCAGCCCTCGCTCTCGAAGCAATCGACGGTGACCCCATCGAGCTCGTCGATTGTTCCGCGATCCTCGTAAGTCTCCTTCAGTTCTTCGAGGGTGAGATCTTTCTCTTCGTTCTCGAAGTTCATTTCGCCGGACTGCGCGTAACGGGCGATCGGGGCGATCATTTCGCTGATGGTCTTGCCGCTCTTCTTGATCTCCGCCGCGAGCGTCAGCATGACCGCCATCGCGATCGCGCCCGAGTCGGCGTTGAAGTTGTCGCGGAAGTAGAAGTGGCCGCTGAGTTCGCCGCCGAAGGACGCGCCGTGCTCGGCGAGGGCGCTCTTCATGAACACATGGCCCACGCGGCTGCGCACCGGCTTGCCACCGGCCGCGGCGATGTCTTCCTGCAGCGCTTTGCTCGATCGCAGGTCGTAGACGATCGCCGTTCCGGGGTTCGCCTTGAGGAAGGACTTGCAGATGAGCGCGGTCAGCAGGTCGCAGCCGACGATGCCGCCTTTCTCGTCCACGACCATGAGCCGGTCGGCGTCGCCATCGAAGCAGATGCCGAAGTCGGCGCCGGTTTCGATAACCTTCTTCTGCAGATCGGCGAGGTTGGAGGCGACCAAGGGGTTCGGCTCGTGCACGAACTCGCCCTTGGAATTGTCGAAGTACAACTCGACGACTTCGAGGCCATCGATGCCCTCACCCTTCTTGCCGAAGACTTTGGGAACCATCGTGCCGGCCATGCCGTTCGAGGCATCGATCACGACCTTGAGCTTCTCGCCACCAGTGTTGCAGAATTGCAGCACATGCTTGCGGTAGGCGTCCCAGAGATCTTTGTGATCGACGCGACCGGATTTTTCGCCCCGCTTGCGGAGGTCGGACAGCGCGGCGGCCTTGCGGATTTCGGCCAGACCGTTCATCTCGCCCACGGGCTTGGCTTTCTGGCGGCTGATCTTGAAGCCGTTGTACTGGGGCGGGTTGTGTGAAGCGGTGACCTGGATGCCGCCGGCGCATTTGAGGTGGTTGATCGCGAAGTACACGAACGGGGTGTCCACCAGGCCCACATCGACCACATGGCCCCCGCCGTCGATGATGCCTTGGATTAGCGCATCGCGGAGCGATGGGCTGCTGGTCCGCATGTCGTGCCCGACGACAAGGTTCTGCATCATCGGGGTGGTCTGACCGTCTTCCGCGGCTTCGGCGAGCAGAAATTCCGCGCAGCCGAGGCCGATCTGCCAGGCCAGATCCTCGTTCAGCGGGTCCGGGTAGGTGCTGCGGATGTCGTAGGCTTTGAACACTTTGCCGAGCATGATCTGGCTCTCCCCAATTGGCGTCGGATGCGGTCGAAATCAGCCGGGCAGGATACCCGCTGGGCGGGCGGCTATGGGCTTTCCACGGACCGAATCTGAGGCTCAACACCCTCCGGGAGCGCGTCGAGGAAGGCCCGGCCGTAGCGGGTCGTGACGACCCTCGGATCAAGCACGACCACCCGGCCGTGGTCGCTCGCGCTTCGGATCAATCGCCCGAAGCCCTGCTTGAAGCGGATCACCGCCCGGGGCAGGGCATCGTCCATGAACGGGCTGCCACCCTGGCGCTTGATGACTTCGCTGCGGGCCTCGATCACCGGGCGATCCGGCGGATCGAACGGCAGGCGGGTGATGATGACATTGCGAAGATTCTTGCCCTGCACATCGACGCCCTGCCAGAAACTGGAGGTGCCCAGGAGGACCGATCGCTCGTTCTCACGAAAGCCGTCGAGAATGGCCGCCCGGCTGCCGTCGCGCCCCTGGACCCACAGCGGCATGCCGAGGTCGTGCAGTTCGTCCTCCAGAAGGCGAGCGAGCGTTTCGACCATCCGGAAACTTGTGCACAGCACAAAGGCCCCGCCGTCGGTTTCCCGCAGGTGCTCGGCAATCACGCCGGCGACCTTGGAATCATGCGAAGGGTCGCGCGGATCCGGCAAGTCCGGGTGCACGAACAGGTCGACCTGCGTGGGGTAATCGAACGGGCTGCCGAGCGCGAGCGTTCTGGCCTCGGCGCAGCCGAGCTTTGCTTTGGCATGGTCGAACACACCCCGCTTGGTGGTCAGCGTAGCGGAAGTGAGGATCACGCCGAACTCCCGCCCGAACAGATGATCCTCAAGGATCGGCGCGACATCGATTGGTCGGCACGCGTAGGTCGAGCGGATGGACCTGCCGCCAGCGGCGCCGGTGGTCTCGATCCAGTACACACAGCCCTCGAGCTGCATCTGACAGAGCATCTCGGCCTCATCGGCGATCGCCGCGGCACGGTCGGCGTACGCATTCAGTTCGTAGCGGTCCTCCTCGACGCTGCAGCACTCGCGGAGTTGCTTGAGGGCCACAGCGAGTGAGCCGAACGGATCGGTCAGGAGATTGTCGACCTCACCGGGTTCGTGGATTCGCCGAGTCGCCCCGGGAGTCGGCTGCGCGGGCGAGGCACCGGTCGCAGAACGACGCGTCAGGTCGATAAGGCGATCGAAGAACGCGGCGCTCGCTCGCTCAGCGGCCATAACCCGTGCGACCGCCCGCTCGTGCGCCCCGGCGGCGTCTACGCTCACCTTGAGCGTCGCGAGGTATCCCTTGCCTCGTTTGGAGCTCATCAGACTATTGAGCAGATG
>CAZIXS010000164.1:0-4296 GCA_964543335.1 uncultured Phycisphaeraceae bacterium
AGTCCACGGGCCTTCGAGGCCATCTCGGGATTCGCTTCGCGAAGGAGCCGCGGTGCTCATGGTGATCGCGCCGTGCGGGTTCTGCTCAAAGGCGTAGCGGAAGCGCAGCCACTCGGCCTCGGCCCAGGTGTTGTCGGAGTCGGCCACTTCGTAGATCGGGTGCACGGTGGCCCCGGCCTCGGTGGCCTTGGCCTCGTCGATAACGATGGGCGAGGCCCAGGTCATCGCACCGGTCAGGCCCGCCAGCGGCTCGGACAGCGGTGATCCCGCGACGGGCGAGGTGAATTCAAAGTAGGTGGTCCAGGCGTCACCCTGCGGCGTCGGGACGCGCCGAATCAGCGGGCGACCGGCGTCCACGGTGATGCCCAGTTCGGTGAAGCGGTCGGTGAGAGGCGGGTTGTCGCCGATGGCCGGCAGTTCGGAGGGCTCGACCGCCATGAGGATGTCTTCGCCCGCGTCGTAGAGCTGGTCCACGGCGGTGGAAAGGCGGCGCACGCGCTCGGCCCGATCGGAGAGGGCGCTTCCCCGGGATGGATCGAGGCCGATCCGGGTCGGCTCTCCGACCACGAACCAGACCACCGGTCGCGTTCGATCCGGGTTGATGCTCAGGAAGTTCGGGCGGGTCTGGTCAACCGCGACGGCCCACTCGACGACATCAATGCGGCGCATCCGCAGGTTCTGGGCGAGCTGATTCACCGAGACGCCCAGGCGAGCCTGCGGGGAGGACTGCTCGCCGCTGGTGGAGGCGCTCGGGCGACCGCTGTCGTCGAAGATGCGGCCTGGTTCGGCGTGAACGATCGCGACGATGGGCGGATCGGTCATGGCGAGGGTGCTGATGGCGGTTGAGATCAACTCTTCGCCGGCAAAGGACACCTGAGAGATGGACTGACCCTGCTCGACGCTGGTGCGGAGCGGGAAGATCGCATCGAACACGATGACGGTCGTACCACTGGGCGCGATGACCAGCACCGCCTCGGTCTTCTGCATGGCTCGGGCGACCAGCAGGGGTTCCAGGGGTTGCAGGCGGATGAGGCGGTCGAGCGTGGCGGCGGTTTGCGAGGCGGCTTCGCCCGCCGCGGCGCTGAGCGAAGCAGAACTCGCCTTGAGCGTCTCGTTGTCGATCTGCGGGGCGACGGAGATCTGCCGGGCCCAGGTGCTGATATCCGAGAAGGCGCTGGAAGCGTTCGTCAGCAACTGGCTCGCGGCGAGCTGTGCGTCATCCGAGGCGGGCAAGGAGGTTCCGGCGATCGTGTTGTCGAGCGCGGTTTGGACCTTCTCCCGTGCATCGACGCACTGATCGGCCATGGAGCGCATGGTGAGCAGGAATGCTTCGATCTGGCCGCCGACGAACTCGCGGGCCTGATCGGCGGTGTCCTGGGTGCGGTCCGCAAGACGACGCAGGTCCTGCTCGGTGCGCTCCAGCCCGGTGATTGTGCGTTCGAGTGTTTCGCGGTGCTGAGTGATGTCTTCTTCGGCGTGGCTGGCCAGCAGGGCGACGATGCGGTCGAAGTCGGGGCGCGACTCGATGCTGGCGGTATCAATCAGGGTGAACGAGACATTATCCGAGCGCCGGGTGTATTCACCCATGAGATCGACGATGCGCTGAACCGCGCTGCGGTCAGCGCGCCCGCCTTCACCGAGGTTCACCAGCGCGGCGATCTCCACGGGCATGTCAAGGTCCGCGAGGATCTGGGTGGTTCGGGAGGACAGGGTGTAGGTGCGAGTCGAGGTGAGATCGTAGCGCGTCGCGGTCCGCTCGCCGATGACGCCGACGAACAGCGCGATCGCCGCAGCTGCGGTGATGAGGATCGCGGTCATCGCGCCGTAACGCGTGCGTCGCAGGCCGGCGGTGGATTCGGATCCGGGTGTGTGTTGAGCCATTAGCGCCACCTCCGTGATTCGACGCCGACCACGCTCAAGACCAGGAAGAAGATCACCACAGCTCCGAAGAACGCGGCGTGGCGGGTGTCGAACACGCCCTTGGCGAAATCCTCCACGCGCAGATTGATCGAGAGCCCAAAGAGGAGGGAGCGGAGTGGCTCGTCCACTCGGGCGGCGACATTCCCGCTGCTGGCGAAGGCCAGAAGCACGAAGAAGAAGAGCGTTGAGAGGAAGGCGACGATCTGGTTGTTGGTCAGCGAGGAGAAGAACAGGCCGACGGCGAGATAACACGCCCCGACGCAGATCAGGCCGAGGTAGCCGGCGAGGATCGGGCCGTAGTCCGGGTCTGCGAGCAGTTCGAGCACGCCGACATGCACCAGCGTGGGCAGCAGCATGGTGACGAGGAAGGCGAACGCCGCGAGGTATTTGCCGATCACGATGTGCCAGTCGGAGATCGGGGCGGTCATCAGTGGCTCGATGGTGCCCGAGCGGAGTTCTTCGCAGATCAGGCGCATCGAAATGGCCGGAGCGACGATGAGCAGGAGCCACTGCGAACTGCTGAACAGGGCACGCATGGTGGCGGGCTGGCCGGATTCGAAGCCCGCGGAGGCGAACAGGCCGGTCAGGAACAGGTAGAGCGCGATGACCAGCCAGCCGATCGAGGTACGGAAGAACGAGGCGTATTCGCGACCGGCGATGGTGAGCGTGGAGCGCATCAGCCCGCCTCGCTTTCTGTAGAGTCGGCGGCGGAATCGCTTTGGCTGTGTGGCACGGGAGCAGACTCATCTGTGGCCTTGCCGGTCGGTTCGACGAGGCGGATGTACAGGGCTTCGAGGGTGGCGGTCGCCGGGCGAAGGGAGCGGATGGTGTAGCCGGCGCTCTGGCAGGACGCTCCGATGAGCGCGCCGGGGTCGGGCGTGCCGGGCTTGACCACGATCCGAAGCGCCTGCCAGCCGTCGCCGGAATGTCCCTCCGGGTCCGGTGCCACCCGTTCGATCCCTGCGAAGCCCGCTAGGGTTCGGGCTGCATCGGCCGGGGCTTGGATCTCGAGGGCGAAGCCCTGCTTCTGGACCAGGTCCCGGAGCAGTTCTTCAGCGGAGCCATCGGCCTGGATCTGGCCCCGGGCGAAGATGAGCAGGCGGTCGCAACTCTTCTCGACCTCCGGCAGGATGTGCGAGACGATGAGCATGGTGTGATCGCCGCCCAGTTCGCGGATGAGCTGACGGGTTTCGGCGATCTGAACCGGGTCGAGCCCGGAGGTCGGCTCGTCGAGGATCAGCACGGGTGGGTCGTGGAGCATGGCGGCGGCGAGGCCGACGCGCTGGCGGTAGCCCTTGGAGAGCTGTCCGACCCGGCGCGACCGGACATCGTCGAGCCAGCAGCGGGAGATGGCCCGGTCGGTGGCCGACTTGCGTGTTTTCCCGGAGAGCCCGAAGAGCCGAGCCCGGAAAGAGAGGAAGTCGATGACTCGCATCTCGGGATAGAGCGGGTTGGATTCGGGCAGGTACCCGAGACGGCGCCGGACCTTCATGGACTGGTCGATGCTGTCGAGGCCATCGACCCGGACCGCCCCCTTGGTCGGGGGAACCGTGCCAGTGATCATGCGTATGGTGGTGGACTTCCCGGCCCCGTTCGGGCCGAGCACACCAACGACACTGCCCCGGGGGACCGAGAATGAGACGCCTCGGACGGCCTGGACCTTGCCGAAGGACTTGTGAACTTGGTCAACTTCGATCATGGTGAGAACTTATCGTCCCCGTTCAGAGAAAAGGTTTGATCGGTACGATGAAGGAGCAGAGGGAGTGCACGCTACGCCTCAGTGCAGACGCGCGGCCGGCACCAGAGTTTCAAGCAGCCTGTTAGCGTAAACGATTGGGGCGCCTAAGTCTGCGCATGCGACCGCACGCTTCTCAACCCAGTGCAGAAGAACGCCGCCTCGACCGGCCGACGCTGTTGATCGTCGAGAGTTCTGGCTTCGACGCGGCCGGTGCCGAGGAAGTGCTGTCTGAGCGGTTCGAAGTGGTCCGGGCGACCCCAAGCGAGGCCATGGACCGGCTGCGGACCAGCGAGGCCCGGCTCATCCTAGCGGCGACGGGGGATTTCTTGCCCCTTGAGCGATCAATCCTGATGCACCAGTCCTCGATGATGCTCAACGCGATCGGCGAGGGCGTGTGCCTGGTCAACCGGCTCGGCGAGATCGTCTGGGCCAACGACCGGTTCCAGAAGTACCAGAAGCTGATCTCTCAGGATCTGTCCGAATTTGCCCGCAAGACACTGGCGACCTTCGACCGGCAACTCCCGCGCCTGGATGATGAGCCGCCTCAGCCAGAGCGTCTGTCTTTCAAAGCCGAGGACGAGGACCGTTTTTTCGATTGCCTGGTCACCCCGTTCCTGGACCCCAAGGCCATCGAGAAC
>CAZIXS010000165.1:0-4178 GCA_964543335.1 uncultured Phycisphaeraceae bacterium
GTCACGAAGACAAGGTCTTGAGCGTTACGTTCAATCCGTCAGGCGACCGGATCGGATGCCGAGGCGACTCTCCGTGGCGTACGCCAGGAACACGCCGCTCGTGCCCTCCGGGGCCGCGATCGACGCACGCCACACACCGGACCGATGAACCTTGACGGTGTAGCCCGCAAAGGAGCCGACGCCCGGGATGTGCGAGGTCTGAGCAAGGGCATCGCGCGTATTGGGAAACAGACGAATCACGCGCCCGTCCCCATCCTCCAGCGTCAACACCAGCGCCTCGCCCGCCTCGGAGATCGGCATGATGCGAAGATCCCCAACGGCATCAACCGGCAGCGTCCCCTGCCAGTTCCCTTCGGCATCGAGGTCGATCCAAAGCATCGCACCGCGAGACCACTGCGAAACTTCCCACGGAGTCACCGGCGCAAGCGCTCCGCCGGGAAGCATGTCCTCAGGTGGCGCAGCGCGGTGCTTGGGGGTCACCCAGATCGGGGACTGTGCAAAGGCGGCACCGCCGAAAACGACGAGCACGAAGATCACGAGACATCGCATGAATGGTGTTCCTCCCACATGAAGGTACACCGGAAACGCTGCTCTACACAGCAAAAAACAACACGGCGGCTCAGATCGAGCCGCCGTGAGGGTCTGCACTGTCATTCGCGATTCAGCAGTTGTTGCCGAAGTTCGCCAGAACGAGGTTCAGGTCAGCGAGGTTCACATTGCCATCGCCGTTCACATCGCCGTTGCTGGTGGCGTTGCCGAAGTTCGCCAGAACGAGGTTCAGGTCGGCAAGGTTGACGACGTTGTCCCCGTTGGCATCGCCGGCACACTCCGTGTCACAGTTGATCACCCACTCAGCGATCGCGGTAGCCGTTCCGGCTCCCGGCGCTTCGAAGTTGCCCACCGCGGTGAAGCTGCCACCGAGCATCAGGCCACGACCGGTCGAAGCGAGCGCAGATGGGCTGTTCGCGGCACCGACGCTATCAAGACCGGAGCCGACCTCGACCCATTCGGTTCCGTTCCACTTGGCAAACTTGCGAGCCAAAGCGAAGTCGGTGTTCTCGAAGGTACCGACGGCGTACAGCTCGCCCTCGAAGACCTCGAAGTCGCGGATCTCGCGGCCAGCCTGATTGAAACCGGGCAGCGCTTCCCACTGGGTGCCGTCCCAACGGGCCACCGCTTGCGACACGGTGCCCGACTGCGAGCCGATGCGATCGAAGCGACCACCGACATACAGCTTCTCACCGGAGCCATCGTCGAAGACTTCCAAGGCCTGCACCTGCGAAATGATGCTGGTCGCGCGGAACAGACCGCCATCCAGACCTTCGAACTTCGAGCCGTCCCAGCTCAGGATGTTGTTTGACTCGACGATCGGGTTGTTCGGGTCGTTCAGATCCTCATCGATCGAAGCAAATCGACCACCGATGTACACCTTGCCCTGGAATTCTGCGAGGCACAGAATGACCGGCGCGACAACGCCACCGAATTCGTTGGACCAGGTGTTCCAGGTCGTACCATCCCAAGTCGCGAAGGTCGGCTTCTGGACGATCTGCGAACCGTCAAAGAATCCGCCGTTGCCACCGGTGACGAGCAGCCCATTGAAGTCAAGCCCGTCCCACATGAAGTCGAAGGTGCCGGTGAAGGGACTGTCCGGAACGGCGCTGATCGTCGTGCCATCCCAGCGGACCATGCCTCGGGAGTTGGGCAGCGTGTTGCCATCGACGGTCACGCTGTTGAACGAACCGGTGATGTACACCTGCTCGCCGTTGCCATCGTCGTAGACAAACGCCCCGGTCACGAAGTTGTCAGGAACCGAGTCCCCCAGAGGCAGAACCTCGCCGGTGACCACGTTGTACCGAGCCCAGCGTGCAGTACCGGGGACCCCGGCGATGCTGCTGAAGCCTCCGCCGATGAAAATCTCGTCGCCGATCCGGTCAAGACCCGAGATCGAGCCGCCCTCTGCGCCGGGCTGGCCGATGCTCGTATCCCAAGTCGGGCAGATCTCGATCGGGCCCGCATGGGCGGCGGTGACCGCGAGACCGGTCACCGACAGAAGCGCGAAGGCTGTGGAAGTGAATTTCTTGTTCATGTTGAGAGAAGCTCCAGGCATGTGAGTAACTCGCAGGAAACGCTCAGATTCCGACACACGAACGCCGGACCGAACCCTGCAAATGGACTCTACACGCAAAAGCACCGGGTACCCATAAAACCGCTTCCAAACGGAACGAGTACCATTTTTTGCCCAGCGTTCCGCGGCCATATACCCATAATACAGGGGAATTATCAGATGCCTTCTGGACCAAAAACCGAAAAAACGAGCCTGGTGGGCTCGCTTTCGGAGTACCCCCCTCAGGACTCGAACCTGAAACCCGCTGATTAAGAGTCAGCTGCTCTACCGATTGAGCTAGGGAGGCATGCCAGATGTCTCGCAGCCGTTCGCTGCGGGCGGCAATTGTATCGGGACCTGCCTGCACCGGCAAGGCAGATTGACCCCTTTCCACACCCTCGATACACTGCTCCGTCGCAGCGGGCGGGTCTTCGCCCAGCACGAAGCAGGTATTTTCCCAAGTTCACCCGCCGCCTTCTGCGACTATATCCCGCACAAGGCCACTCCCGATACGAGGCAGCCATGCACCCGACTCATCGCATCTCCTACGGCCGCACCCGTCGTCGTCGCAGCCACCTCGCGCTCACCCCCGATGTGCCGGGAACCTGCCCGCTGACCGCGCTTCCCAAGCAGCATCACCGCGCCTGCACCCAGTCTGGTTATGTGCGTCCCGGCCTGCGAATCACCGTCCGCAAGCACGGCATCGGCATCGACAACTGATCGAAGACGGGAACTGAGCGGGCCATTCGGACCGGTCCCATCACCACACTCCTCTCGCGCAAACCGGGGTAACGCTCGATGCGTATCGCCATCGACGCCATGGGAGGCGACCACGCCCCCGATGTCATCATCAAGGGTTCCCTCGACGCGCTCGACCTCCTCGAGGATGGAGATCAGATCGTTCTCGTCGGTGATGCCTCCATCATCGAAGAGCACATCAGCGAACGGGGCGTCAGCGACCCTCGCCTCGCTGTACATCACGCACCGGACTCCATCGGCATGGACGAGTCGCCGGTCGAGGCCGTTCGGAACAAGCCCGAATCCTCGATCGTCCAGATGATGCAGCTCGGCTCGAAGCGTCACAGCGACGACCCCGTCGATGTCGTGATCTCCGCGGGCAACACGGGGGCTTGCGTCTCCGCCGCCACGATGTACATGCGGCGCCTGCCCGGCGTGCACCGACCGGGCATCGCCACCGCCATCCCGACCTTTCACGGGCCCGTCATTGTCTGCGATGTGGGCGCGAACCCCGAGCCGCGCGACACGCACCTCGCCCAGTACGCCGTCATGGCCGAGATCTACGCGAAGAAGGTCCTCGGCATTGCCTCGCCACGCGTCGCCCTTTTGAACATCGGCTCCGAAGAGGCCAAGGGCACGGGCATGGTCAAGGCCGTCCGCGACATGATCCGCGACATTCACGACCTGAATTACACCGGCTACATCGAAGGCCGGGAAGTCTTCGAGGGCGCCGCCGATGTCATCGTGACCGACGGCTTTGTCGGGAACACGATGCTCAAGCTCGCCGAGGGCTTCGCGAAGTCACTCTTCAAGGCCATCGCCCACGAAGTCTTCGAGGCCGACCCCGATCTGGCCATGCGCCTCCAGCCCGTCGTCGAGTCGCTCATGAAAAAGAACGACTACCACGAATACGGCGGCGCTCCGCTGCTCGGCGTCAACGGCGGCTGCATCATCTGCCACGGCTCTTCCGAAGCCCGCACCATCCGGGCCGCGGTCCGAGCTGCCCGTGGCTATGTCGCCGCCGGGGTGAACGAGGCCATCGTCGAGCGTGTGACCGCCATCGATGAGCACGCCGCGACGGCCTGATTTCGCGTGCCCACGCAGCACACACCGGCTTCAAAGCGCGTACTATCCGCCTTTTCGCCTGCCAGGATTCCGCGGGTCGTGAACACATCGTTCCGGTACGACGAGGCCCTATGAACCAGATCAACCCCGCTCACCAGAAGCTCGCCCATCCCTCGATAGGGGTGGAGATCATCGGGACCGGCCGTGCCGTGCCCGAAAAGGTCATGACCAACGATGACCTGAAGCAGTACATGGATACCTCCGACGAGTG
>CAZIXS010000166.1:0-4150 GCA_964543335.1 uncultured Phycisphaeraceae bacterium
CCACCACTCGGGATGTTCATCGAGCGTTCGGCGCATGGTCTCGATCGCCCGTTCGGTCTGCTCACGAGCCGATGCGAACGCCTGCTCGATCTCATCGCGGGTCACGCCCGGGCGGCTCTGGGCGAGTCGCGCCGCCGCCAGACCGGAGAGAATGCGGACCTGCTCTCGGTCGGCGGTGAGCTCATCGGCACCGCCTGCGATACGCTCCACGCGTTCGAGCAGCACGATCGCGTCGTCGTGCTGTCCCAGCGCGAGTTTCAGCAGAGCCATCCGCAGCATGGACTCGGCGTTGGGAGCGAGACCGATGCCGCCATCGGAGAGCGGTGCGGCGCGGCGGTACAGGTCGAGCGCACGCTGCATGCGCTGGGTAGTTGGTTCATCGAAGCGGGGGGGTGACGGTGCGAACAGGGCCGCTTTCGAGAGTTCGATTCCGCTGAAGGCGTGGTCGGCGCGCCAGCGGTACTGGTTCACCGCGAGCGAGTGCCCGACAAGGAGGAGCACGATGCTGGTCAGAGTCAGCCACGCCGAGCCGATGCGGGTGGTGCGCCCGCGCAGCCGCAGCTGGAACCGATGGAATCGGACATTCTCAACCCGCAGCGTCCGCCAGGCCTTGTAGACAAAGAAAGTCACGATTCCCGCGATGCCCACGGCCATGAGCAGCGGAATGACCGCGTACAGGCCGCGTGTGGCAAGCAGGGTGACGAGGAACACGCCGGCCAGCCCGATCTCCTCGGGCCACGACAGATCAAAGGAGCGCGGTTTGCGCCGGCGCTTGGGTTTGCGGTTCAGAACCTGCGGCTTGGCGAACTTCAGCGCGAGCGCGTTCGTCGGGCAGGCGCTCACGCAGTCAAGGCACTTCATGCAGCCGGGATCGACGACGCTGCCGTAGTCCTTGATCTCCTCGTGCACGCGCACATTCGAGGTGCAGACGGCGGTGCAATGGCCGTTGGAATCGCACTTTTCGTCGTCGACGACGATGCGCGCGACCGAGAGACGATCGGCCGGGTAGAAGAACCCGCCGTACGGGCAGCCGTAGGTGCAGAAGCCCTTCGCCCCGAGGAAGTACACACTGGCGAAGCCGATGATCAGCAGGAACGGGATCGCGATGAACACGCCCGGGAAGGTGGCCCAGAAGTCCTCGACGATGAACTCGGTGCGAAAGCCATCCACCGGGAACGGGGCCGGGCGGCCGATGACATCGACCACCGCCGGCGCGAATCGATCGAGCACCGGCACCAGGGCGATCCGCTTGAAGCTGGGCCAAACGAACATATAGAGAGCAAGCCCGAGCGGCACGAACACGAGCAGACGCGAGCGAAACGGCGTCGGGTGGACGCCGCACTTCTTCATGATCCAGCCGCAGAAGTCCTGCAGGGCCACGACATGGCAGGCCCAGCCACAGATGAAGCGTCCGAAAACCAGCGTGAGCAGGATGGCGGCGAGGAAGAACACGAACCCGGCGTTGATCAGACCGACTTCGAGCGTCTGCATGGATTCGGAGGGCTCGATGGGGCTGATCGCGCTGCCGGTCATCTGCCAGTGGACGATCCGCCCGGCGATGAAAAGATGGATGGCGATGAGCACCGCCGCTCGCCACTTTCCCATCCTGGATCTGGGTTTCCGGGGTTTGCCCTGATTGAGCACGGGAAGACTCAGGGTGCTTCCGGTTTCGGATTCAGGGTGAAGATGGGGGGTATGGGGCATCCAGAGTTATCCGAAAGTTGGCCAAACTGGGGACTTTATCGGGTCGATATCGGGGGTGTTCCGGCTGGGAATTCTGGGTTTCCGATCGAAAAGGGCGGATTCACCAACTTTGGGCGAAGAGCAGATGAATGTTCGGAATTCGTTGAGCAGGCGTGGATCTGGGTGTATGGTCCAGTTGCAGAGAATGGGTATGTGTGCGCCCAACCTGTCAACGCTGCGAAAAAGCAGCATAGGGGCGGGACAACTGCAACTCGAGTGTACGCCGGATTTAGGAGTACGCAGTCCAAGTTCTGAGGGGCATCCGCGTTGCGGAAGCTTCGGCCATCACCGGAGAGGTAAATACAGATGAAATCATCGCGAGTTTTGTTCGGAGCTGCAGCACTGTGCGCGTACGCTGGAACCGCCTTCGCGGGCGGCGGGAGCGATTACGACAGCGATTTCTGTGGCGTCGGATCGGAAGGTCCGGATGTCACCCTGTGTCAGGTCTACGGCCTCTACCAGGCCTCGCGGAACAACTCCGCCGGTATCTCGGGTCTCTCGGTCGGCACCACTTCGTGGAACGTCGGCACCGAGCGTCTGCTGTGGTTCAACTCGCCGAGCCCGGACCACCCCTTCATCACCTTCAATGTCTACCGCCTGATGGACAACCAGCTCGATCAGATCGCGCAGGGTTGGGTCAAGCACGGCTTCTTTGCGCTCTCCAGCTCGCAGTGCTTCGACGCGACCGTCGGTAACTGCCAGCCCACGAACGGTGACTGGCTCGGCGTCGGCTGCACCGACACCTACTCCCCCGGTCTGAACGCGAGCAAGAGCGGTCTGGCCCCGCGCTACGAGATCGACCCCTGGACGGGCAACTGGGATTACCAGGGCTCGGTGTTCCAGACCGGCGGCGCTCCGACCTCGGGTGTGGCTCGCCACATGCAGATCCGCGACACGGATCTGAACCCCGCTCAGAACCCCGGCGCGGAGTACTTCTTCGAAGCCCTGTACATCGCCAAGGATGATGTCTGCGTCTACAACAGCGCCGGCTGGAAGACCATGACCCCGATCGCGACCAGCAACGGCTGGAACTTCTCGCAGAGCAGCCAGGGCACCCAGCCGAAGATGAACTACTTCGTCCTCGATGCCCGTCCCGGCTCGATGATCACCGAAGTCGCCGAGGAAATCCCCGTCGTCGAGTTCGAGTCCCCCGACGGCCGCGCCGTCATCTCGGCTCATGTCGAAGATCTCGGTTCCGGACAGTGGAAGTACAGCTACTCCGTGCAGAACATCGACATGGCTCGCCAGATCGACGAGTTCCGCGTCCCGCTGCCGGCTTCGGCCAACATGACCAATGATCGCTTCCACGCGGTGTTCCACCACAACGAGCCGATCGCCTACAAGAACGGCCCCGCGATCTCGAACGATCCCTGGACCATGACCCGCGAAGGCGACGAGATCGTCTGGAGCACCCCGGACAACCCGATCCGCTGGGGCACCATGTACAGCTTCGGCTTCGTGACCGATGTGGCTCCCGTCGAAGGCGAAGCCAACCTCGGTATGTTCCGGGTTCGCTCGGGCGATCCGGAGTACATCGGCGGCATCACCCTCGTTCCCGAGATCGGTGCCGACTGCTTCGGTGATGTGACCGGTGACAACATGGTCAACCTGGCTGACCTCAACCTGGTGCTCGCCAACTTCGGCGCGACCACTCCCGAAGGCGATGCCGACGGCGACGGTGATGTCAACCTGGCCGACCTCAACATGGTGCTCGCGAACTTCGGCAACAACTGCTGATTCGCCATCGTCGGCCGCGGCTCGAAAGAGCAACGCCGACGACTCGACCGTACATCGCCCCGGAGCTTCATCGTTCTGGGGCGATTTTGATTCAACGCAACCAGAGCAGGCGAACCGCCATCGAAACACCGTTTCGATGGCAGCCTGTTCACCCGGCCGGGGGGGTTCTCGGCTCGGATTTACTCGAGGAGATTGAGATATGAAACTGAAGACACTCGCCGCGGCCATGGGCGTGGCCATCGTCGCTTCGGCCCCGGCATCCTTCGCCGGTTCGGGCATCCCGCAGATGACCACCGAGCTCGTCGCTTCCGGCTTGAACAGCCCGCTTTATGTGACGCACGCCCCCGGCGACTTCGACCGCATCTTCATCGTGGAGCAGGTTGGTCGCATCCGCGTTCGTGATCAGAACACCGGCACACTCTCGATCTTCCTGAACATGGGAAGCCTCGTTCTCAGCGGTGGTGAGCGGGGCCTGCTGGGTCTGGCCTTCCACCCCGATTACGCGCAGAACGGCCACTTCTTCGTCAGCTACACCGGCACGGGTGGCACGAGCTTCATCGCTCGATACACCGTGGATCCCAACAACCCCAACGTCGCCGATCCGAACTCCCGCGTGACGGTTCTTTCCCAGTCCCAGCCCTTCTCCAACCACAACGGCGGCTGGATCGGC
>CAZIXS010000167.1:0-4150 GCA_964543335.1 uncultured Phycisphaeraceae bacterium
GGTGATGATCGCCTCGAACAGGTCCGACACGACTCGATCCGCGCCGAGCTGCCCGAACTCCCCCACCGCCGGGCCGAGCGCTACCAGCGCGAGTACGGCCTGAGCGCCACCGATGCGATCGCGCTGAGCGCGGAGCGAGGCGAGTCGGACCTGTTCGAGGCGATCATCACCGCCCTCGTCGGCGAGAGCGGCGGCAGCGATCGCCAGGAGGCAGCACGCCAGAGCGCGAACCTGCTGCTGCAGGCGGGTCGCCAACTGGCCAACGAACGGTCGTCGGACGAGGAACCGCCGACGCTGGACTCCCTCGGTTTCAGCGCCGAGCAGGCGGCGGGCGTGGTGAAGCTGCGCCTCGACAATGCCATCGCGGCGTCCTCGGTGCCGGGACTGCTGGCGCACCTGTCCGAGCACGACGACTCAGCCGAGGCCGCGGCGGAGGCCCTCGGGCTGCTGCAGGTCACCGACGAATCCGCGCTCGAGGCGTGGTGCGACGAGGCGCTGGCGGACCCGGTGAACGCGGCGTCGGTCGCGGATGTAAAGTCCGGGAAGCAGCAGGCCATCGGGCGGCTGATCGGCTCGGTGATGAGCCGGTCCGGGGGCCAGGCCGACGCGAAGGCGGTTCGGGCGATCCTCTTGAAGAAACTCGGCTCATAACCGGGCCAATCGCGACACCTTCGCCGGTCCCGGTTGATGGTGTGCAGCCGTCTGACCGACGATGATGGATGCGTATGCACGATTCCGCCGAGCACCCCATCTCTGATCTGCACCCGGGCGACATCGAGCCGCTGCGGGCGCAGAGTGCGCAGCGTGATGCGCTGGTCGCGTCGCATGTGCTGATGGTCCGCCCGACGGCATTCGGCCTGAACGACGAGACGCAGGAGACCAACGCGTTTGTGGAGTCGGGTGACGAGGACCCGCAGGCGATCCGTGACGCCGCGCAGGTCGAGTTCAACGGCGTGGTGGCGAAGCTGCGTGCGGCGGGTGTTGGTGTGTTCGACTTCGAAGACGACCGGCGATTGCCCGACAGCGTGTTCCCGAACAACTGGTTCAGTTGGCACACGACCAGCCCGGGGCACGCGACAGTGATCCTGTACCCGATGCTCGCGCCGAGCCGCCGGCGCGAGGTGCGGATCGAATGGCTCGAGCAGGTCGCCGAGTCTCTCGGTGTGACGCTCGACCAGATCGTGCGCCTCGATGCCGAGGCCGAGAAGGGCCGGTTCCTGGAATCGACCGGGAGCATGGTGATCGATCGGCAGGGCCGGCGGATCTACGCCTGCCGCTCGGCGCGCACGGATGAAGGGCTGGTGCGCGAGGTGGGCGCGGTGCTGGGTTTCGATGTGCACCCGTTCGACGGGGTCGATGCGTCGGGCGTGCCGGTGTACCACACCAATGTGATCATGGCGGTGCAGGAGGGCTTCGCGGTCGTGTGCGATGAGGCGGTGCGCGATGAAGGCCAGCGTGCGGCGCTCATCGGCTCGCTGCACGACGCGGGCAAGGAGACCATCCGCATCTCGCTGGACCAGGCGATGCGCTTCGCGGGCAACATCATCCAGCTGCGCAGCGCGGCAGCATCAGCGCCCGGATCGGACCGCGTGATCGCGATGTCCCGCGCGGCGTGGGAAGCGTTCAACGACGAGCAGCGCCACACGCTCAGTCGCCACGGAAGGATCGTCGCGCCCGCGATCGAGACGATCGAGCGCATCGGCGGCGGCAGCGTGCGCTGCATGATCGCGGAAGTCGGGAACTGATCACCCGTGTGCCACTCGCGGGTGCCACGGGGGTGGCATGGCCATGCAAAGCATGGCTATGCGAATCACTGAACGAATAAGAGCCCGGGGCGCGAGCTCATATTCACGCAGAATCACCTTCAAAACCCTCGAAGACATATCCATACCACCCGGGTCACGCTGACCACTCCCGATCCGTTACCCTACCCCCATGGCCAAGGCCCGAACCCAGACCGTCAAGCTCGAAGATCGGAAGCCCGTCGGCCCCACCGGACCCGCCTGCACGGATCTCGATCGCGTCATCGGGCAGGAACGGGCGGTGGCGCAGCTGCGAAGCGCCATCGAGTCCGGGCGGCTGCACCACGCCTGGATCTTCGCCGGGGCTCCGGGGGTCGGGAAGCGCACGACCGCCGAGGCCTTCGCGACGCTCCTGCTCGACCCCGACGCCGCGCCGGACCTGACCGGGCGGCTGAGCGTGGACCCAGATAGCCATACGGCGCGGCTCATGCGAGCCCGCACCCACCCCGACTACCACCTGATCACCAAAGAGCTCGCGGCGTACAGCGAGCACGACGCCACCCGGCGCGCCAAGCAGCGGAACATCCCGCTCGCGGTCCTGCAGGAGTACCTGATCGGGCCAGCCCAACTCGCCGGGAGTGGGCGCTCGGGGGCGATGGCGACCAAGGTCTTCGTGGTCGATGAGGCCGAACTGATGCGCTCCGGCTCCAACGAGGGCCAGAACGCCATCCTGAAAACGCTCGAGGAGCCGCCCGCGGGCACGGTCATCATCCTGATCACCGCGCGCGAGGAAGCCCTGTTGCCGACGATCCGCTCACGCTGCCAGCGCGTCCGCTTCGATTCGCTGTCGGATGCCGACATGCAGACCTGGCTCGACCGGGCCGAGGGTGAGGAGCAACTCGAAGTTCGCCCCGGCTCGCGCCCATGGCTGCTGGAATTCGCGTCCGGTTCGCCCGGCAGGGCCCGGACTGCCATCGAAACAGGTTTGCTGGAGTGGGAAATGGAGCTGCGTCCGTTCCTGAGCGGCATCGAGCGCGGCAAGTACGACCCGGAATTCTCCGCCACGCTGTCGAAACTCGTCGGGGCGTGGGCCGAGGGCTGGGTGAAGACTCGCCCTCAGGCGAGCAAGGAGGCGGCGAACCACGCCGCGGCTGGGCACGCGTTCCACCTGCTGGCCCAGCGGATGAGGCGCCTGCTCAGCGAGGCGAGCGCGCGAGGCGACGCCGAGGCCATCGAGCGGTGGGCGAGCGCGATCGAGGCGATCTCCGACGCGGAGCGCGAGATCAACGCGAATGTGCAGATGGCGCTGGCGCTCGAGCATCTGAGCGCCCGGTTCGCTACATCCGTGTCAGCGTAGTGCGTTCGATTCAGGCCGAGAAGGACAGCCCGCCGCCGGTCGGGCGGGCGGCCGGGCCGTAGGTGCCAGTGGCGCGAACGGGTGCGGAAGGAGCGCCGACCTGCGGAACGGGCGCGGTGCTGCCCTTTTCCTTCCAGAGCTTCTCGCAGAGCAGGCCCCAGGTGTCGCGCTCGTATCGCATGATCTTCAGACACTCATCGATCTTCGCGACCGATTTCTCGAAGCCTGCCTCGGTGAGGTGCTTGAACACGAAGGTGTAGAGAGCGCTCAGCTTGGTGCAGAGTTCGGGATCGACCTCGGGCCTCATGCCGGAGATCAGCTCCATGACGATGTCGCGGGCCTGGGTGAAGCCGTTGTACATCTTCTCGTAGTCCTTGGCGAGAAGACCTTCCCGGCCGTCTTCCATGAAACGGATGCAGCCGTCGAGGAGGAGCAGGCGGAGCTTCTCAGGCGTCGCGGTGAGCACCTGATTGCGGAAGTACGGGTTGTTGACATCGAAACTCATCGTGCTGGTGGTATCGTCGCTCCGCGTACTCGACCTGAGCCGATAACCTTAACCCGGACGCGAATTCCGAGAGTCGCCGGAAACTGCGTCCCCATCGGCAACTCCTGCGCCTTAACCGAGCGAGCTGAGCGCGGTCTGCTGGTTCTGGAGCTGGGCGAGGGCCTGCTCCATGGCGGCGAACTGGCTCTCCAACTGGGCTCGACGGCGCTCGAGCTGCACATCGAAGCGTTCGATGCGCCGTTCCTGCAGGTCGATCTGGTTGTTCAGACTCTCGTCGCGACGCGTGATCGTCCCGTCGATGGAGTTCGTGAAGTTGTTCATGAGCAGTTTGATCTGCTCGGCGACGCCCAGTCGGTTGTAGGTGTCTTCGTCCGGCGTAAAGAACGCACCGGGCGCGATCTCGACCGGCTCACGCGGGGCCTGTTCGAACGCGGCGAAGAGTTCGGACACATTCTCGAAATCGGTTTCGAGAGCGGCGCGGAACTTGTCACGATCGAACTCGAGCTTCGCGCCGTTACCCACCCTCACGCCGACCTGGAAGAGGAA
>CAZIXS010000168.1:0-3989 GCA_964543335.1 uncultured Phycisphaeraceae bacterium
GCCTGCTCGATGAAACCGGCGGCGCCGGGGCTGACCTCGACATCGAGGCCGTCGCCCGGGGCGAGCTGACCCCGGTGTTCTTCGGCAGCGCGATGAACAACTTCGGCGTCCAGCTCCTGCTCGACGGCTTCCTGAAGCACGCCAGCCCGCCGACGCCGCGCCAGTCCGAATCCGGCGAGATCCGCCCCGACGATCCGCGCTTCAGCGGCTTCGTCTTCAAGATCCAGGCCAACATGGACCCCAGGCACCGCGACCGCATCGCCTTTGTCCGGGTCGTCTCTGGGAAATTCGAACGCGACATGTTCGTCGTCCATGCCCAGAGCGGCAAGCGCGTCCGCCTCGGCAACGCCACCAAGCTCTTCGCCAACCAACGCGAGACCGTGGACGAGGCCGTGGCGGGCGATGTGGTCGGTCTGGTCGGCAACGACCTCTTCGGCATCGGCGACACCCTCACCGACGACCGCACGATCGTGTACCACGAGGTGCCCGATTTCGCCCCCGAGTGCTTCGCCAACCTCATCAACCCGCAGCCGGGCAACTTCAAGCGCTACAACCTCGGCCTCAGCCAGCTCCTGCGCGAGGGCGTCGCCCGGCGGTTCGAGATCTACAACGGCTCCTCGGCCGTCACGCTCCTCGCGGCGGTCGGCCCGCTGCAGTTCGAGGTGCTCACCCACCGGCTGGAGCACGAATACGGGGCGGAATCCCGCATCGAGTCTGCCCCTTGGAGTATCACCAAGTGGTGGCGTTACAAGGGCCAGAAGCCGCTGACCCGGGCCACGCTCGACCCCGATGCCCTGCCGTACCGCCCCGACGGCTCGCGCCTCGTCTTCGACGACCGCGACCGGGTCGCGATGATCTTTGCCGACGAGTGGGCGTTGCGATTCTTCCGGGACCGGAATGAGGATGTGGAGTTGTCGGATTTGCCGTTCGGAACCGCTCTATCTCCTCTAGAGTGAACGCATGAACTGGGTCTCTCTGACAATGATTTTGTTGAGACTCAGTCGCAATCACGGTACACTCCGTGTTCGATTGCTCCCGGGCCACTCTTCCCCGGCCGGATCGCACCAAAGGACCCGCCGTGAACCACACCGACCCAACCGCCGCCGCCTCGAAACCGTCCCGCTGCCCCTTCTCTGGAGTCATCCCCGGTCTCTCGAAGACGACGGTCGAGCCCAAGCCCGAGCCCGCCAACGAACCGGCCATTGGTTTGGCCCAGATGCTCAAGGAGGGCACCGCCGACCTGCACGAACTGGCCGAGCACGCGGCGTTCCAGACCCGCATGGTCAACGGCGGGCTGACCAGGGCCGAGTTCGTCGCGTTCCTGAACCAAGTGCTGATCGTGCATCGCACGCTCGATGGACTGCTCTCGGAAGCCGCGGCGGCGGACGACCGCGTTGGGGCGATGTTCCGCCCGGTTCACCATCGCGAGGAGAAGATTGAGGCGGACATCGAGCGGCTGGGCGGCACGATCGGTGCCGAGCCGCTCGCGGCGACGAGCCGGTTCCTCGCCGAGGTCGATCGCCTGTGTGACACCTGCCCGGTGGCCCTGATCGGCGTGCTGTATGTCAACGAGGGCGCAACCAACGGCAACAAGGTCGTCGCCAAGCGCATCCGCGACGGGCTGGGTCTGGATAAGGAGTTCACGCTCGACTACCTCGACCCGCACGGCCCAGACCAGCGCAAAAACTGGATGGCCTTCAAGGGCATGCTCGACGAACTGAAGATGACCGAAGCCGAACGCGAGGCCTGCCTCGACGCCGCGAAGGCGACCTTCCGCCTGTTCATGGAGATGTCGGCAGAGATGGACGGCGCGACGATCGCGGGCTGAAGACGCTGCGACAAGCGAGTGAAAACGACGACCGGCCCGGGAAGATCCGGGCCGGTTGGCGTTTTGGTTCATGTCGAAGCAAATGACCCCACGGGGATTCGAACCCCGGTTACCAGGATGAGAACCTGGTGTCCTGGACCAGACTAGACGATGGGGCCGTTGGACGGGCAATGATAGCCCCGGGCATCGGTGCGTCAACTTCGCGACATTGGGGCCCCAGCCGCTCTGAGGCCTTCACATCGCAAATCTGCTGCCTACTGTCTGGGCAGCCCGCGCACGCGGGTCTTCGTGTTCCCCACAAAGAACGGGTGTGTATGTCCAGTGCTCCATCTGCAGACTCGCTGACCACCGATGGGCTTTTGTCGTCGGGCGTGTTCGTCGCTCCGGTTGAGGGTTGCCCGGCCACGGCTGGAGAGTTGAAGGCCGCCGGATACCGGTACCGCTCGGTGAAGTCCGAACTCCGCGAAAACGCTCTGCGCCGACTCGGCGAACTCGGTGCGGGTGGCATCAGCGAGCTGTTTCCCGGCGTCATCGGCTACGAGGACACCGTGGTGCCGCAGATGATCCATGCCATCCTTTCCGGTCACGACACGCTGCTGCTTGGCCTGCGGGGTCAGGCCAAGACTCGGATGCTCCGGGCCATGGTGGCCCTGCTCGACGAGTGGATCCCGGTGATCGCCCCAGCGTGCCTGGCCCGCTTCGGCGGCTCGGACCTGCCCGACGACCCGCTCTCGCCGGTCACGGGTGCGGGAAGGCGAGCCGCGGCGGAACTGGGGGACGAACTGCCGATCGCGTGGCTGCACCGCTCGAACCGGTACCACGAAAAGCTCGCGACGCCGGATGTGACGATCGCGGACCTGATCGGCGAGATCGACCTGATCCGTCACGCCGAGGGGCGGTATCTGTCGGACGAGGCCACGATGCACTTCGGGCTCGTGCCGCGTTCCAACCGCGGGCTGTTCGTGATGAACGAACTGCCGGACCTCGCGCCGCGCATCCAGGTTGGCCTGTTCAATGTGCTCGAAGAGCGCGATGTGCAGATCCGGGGCTACCCGGTGCGTCTGGAGCTCGACCTCGCGCTGATGTTCAGCGCGAACCCGGAGGACTACACCAACCGGGGCCGGATCGTCACTCCGCTGAAGGACCGCATCGGGTCGGTCGTGCGCACGCACTACCCCAGCGATCTCGAAGAAGCGATGCGGATCACCCGCGAGAATGCCTATGTCGAGCGCAAGGGAGGCGAGCCCCGCGCGGCGAACCGTCGGGCCTCTTCCCGACCGGAACTGACTCCGGCTGCGCTACGGTTTGAACCGGCTCCGGAATCACCGGAGGTCGTCGTGCCGCGCGTGATGCACGAGATCCTGGAGACCTGCATCAGCATGGCCCGCACGAGTTCGCACATCAATCAGGCGTCGGGCGTGTCCGTGCGGGCATCGATCGCCGCACTGGAGACGATGGTCTCGGCAGCGGAGATGCGGGCCCTGCGCAGCGGCGACACCCGCACCGTCGTCCGCCCGAGCGACACGAGCCACATCCACGCGGCGTTCCGAGGCAAGATCGAGCTCATGCTCGCCGAGGATTCGTCCGACGGCGCATCGACCGAAGACCGGCTCATCGATGCCATCTTCGGCGAGGCCCTCAAGCAGGTCATCGGGCGACAGGTGGATATTGAAGACCTCGACGAGATCGCAGCGAACTTCTCCGGCGGTCTACGCCTGGAGTTCAGCGACACCAACACCGCCTCGGAAACCCTGGCCTCGCTCCAGTGTGTCGATGGCTTGCGCGAAGCCGCGGACCGAATCGCGCGGAGCGTCGGCCTCGACCCGACCGACGACCACTCGGCGGTCTGCGCGGGAGAACTGGTACTCGAGTTCCTGTATGTGAACAACCGCCTGTCGAAGATGGCGACCCGCGATGGATCAGCGTACAAGCGATAGCGGCCGCAGCGGTTCGCCTTCGAGCGTTCGAGTCGGAGTTTCCTCGCTCGGCGCTGCCGGAGGATTCGCGCGCAGGAAGGCCACGACCCCGAGTGTGATCAGGAGCAGAAGCACCGCGAGCAGGATCACCCGATTGAGCGTGCGCTGCCAGCGGGCTTCGTTGGCGACCGCACTGGTGAAGCCTGGGGGCGGCCCGGAGAGCTGTTTGGACGCGGTATGGAGTT
>CAZIXS010000169.1:0-3843 GCA_964543335.1 uncultured Phycisphaeraceae bacterium
GGCAACCCCAAGAAGATCGAGGAGATCCGGGCCATCCTGCTGCCTCTCGGGGTCGACGCGATCGGCCTCAATGAACTCGAAGGCGACTTCCCGGAACCAGTCGAGGATGGCGCCACCTTCGAGGCCAACGCCGCGAAGAAGGCGCTCCATTACGCCGGGCTCACCGGTCGGACCTGCATCGCGGACGACTCGGGGCTGGAAGTGGACGCACTGGGCGGTCGCCCCGGGGTGTACTCCGCACGATACGCCGAGGTCGACGGCCCGCGAGAGGTCCGCGACGACGCGAACAACGCCAAACTGCTGGCAGAAATGGAATCCGTACCCGACTACGAGCGCACCGCCCGCTTCGTGTGCGCCATCGCGGTCGCTCATCCAAGGGCGGGCATCCTGATCCGCACCCGCGGCACCTTCGAAGGCACTATCGCCCACGAGCCGCGAGGCCACAACGGCTTCGGCTACGACCCCCTGCTGCGACTCGACGACGGGCGACACTCCGCTGAACTGTCGCCCGAAGAGAAGCACGCCATGAGCCACCGAGGCAAGGCGGTCCGGGCGATGGTCAGCCGGCTCGATCAGCTCCTGAAGATGAACGAGCGCCTGCTCGGATAAGTCACAAGGCGCCTACCAGATCGTACGGACCCGAATCGTGCCGTTGATGGTGCGCAGTTCTTCGAGCAGGTCCGCTTCCTTAACGGCATCGCTCGGGCGGATATCGAGCACCGCGTAGCCGTGGTGCTGGTCAGATTGCAGGTAGCTCGCCGCGATGTTCACGCCTCGCGCCGCGAAGACCGAGTGCAGCGCACCCAGCACGCCCGGCTCGTTGCGGTGGAAATGCACGATGCGGTGGTGATCGGCGTGCAGCGACGGCAGGTCGACCTCGGGTACATTCACCGCCGTCGCGGTCGCGCCCTCGTTCATGAGCCGCAGCAGCTTCGTGCCGACCTCGGTGGCGATGTTCTCCTGCGCTTCGACGGTGCTGCCTCCGATGTGGGGCGTGAGGATGACATTGGGCAAACCCGCCAGAGGCGAGGTGAAAGGAGCATCGTTTTCCTTGGGCTCTTCCGGGAACACATCGACCGCGGCACCGCCGATATGGCCGGACTCGATCGCCGCTCGCAGCGCCTGAAGATCCACGACAGTCCCGCGCGCGTTGTTGATCAGGTGCGCCCCCGGCTTCATCTTCGCCAGTTCGCGTTCGCCGATCAGGCTCCGCGTCGTCGCGGCATCGGGCACATGCAGCGTCACACAGTCCGCGTTCGCGAGCAGTTCATCGAGCGACTCGGTTCTGACCGCGTTGCCGAGCGGCAGCGTGTTCGAGGTGTCGTAGTAGATCACCCGCATGCCCATCGCTTCGGCCAGCACCGAGACCTGCGAGCCGATCCGCCCGTAGCCCACGATCCCGAGCGTGCGACCGCGCACCTCGTGCGAACCGCTGGCCGACTTCTGCCACTTCCCGGCGTGTACCGCCATCGACCGCTCGAACAGCCGCCGGTGCAGCGCGATCACCTCGCAGATGACCTTCTCGGCGACCGATCGCGTGTTGGAGAACGGGGCGTTGAAGACCGCGACGCCACGCTCCGCCGCGGCGGCGAGATCGACCTGATTCGTCCCGATGCAGAAGCAGCCCACGCACCACAGTTTCGGGCAGGCCTCGAAGAACTCGGTGGTCAACTGTGTCTTCGACCGGATGCCGATCATGTGGGCATCGGAGGCGAGTTCGATCAAATCTTCACCGGAGGCCGCCCCCTGGTGCGCATCCACGGTGAAACCCGCGCGCTCGAGCAAATCGATCGCGCGTGGGTGGATGTTCTCCAGCAGCACCACTTTGATCCGGTGCAGTGGTATGGAAGTCTGGGGCGAGAAGAGTTCTTGGTGCGGCATGAGTCTGGCCTGTGATGAAAGCGAAGCAGGCACACACCTTACCAGACCGCGCGATCACTCCGGGTCAGCCTCGGCCTCGTCCTCAATCAAACCCAGTTGACGGTACTTCTCCAGGTACTTCTCGGTCAGGATCTTCTGCTTGTCGGCCAGACTGATGCGGCGCCCATCGATGAACGCCATCCAGGTCAGCGTCGTGACTTCCATCGGGTTGCCATCGGTGACGATCAGGGTCGCCGCCTTGCCTTCCTCGATCGAGCCGAGTCGATCCGCCACGCCCAGCAGTTCCGCAGCCGACAGCGTGATCGACCGGATCCCCACCTCGGGGTCGAGGCCGTACGCCACCGCGGTTCCCGCGTTGTGGGGCAAGTTGCGTTCGTGAGCGGTTTCTTCGCCGCTCGCCAGGCACCAGCGAACGCCGGCCGCCTCGAGTCGCGCGGGGAGCGTGAAGGGTTCGTCGTAGACATCATCGCGGTCGCCCGGAAGGCGGTGCACACCATCGACGATCACCCCGATGTCGTGCTTTTTGAGCAGGTCCGCACACTGTACGGCGTCGCGTCCGCCGACGATCACCGCTTTCAGACCACGACCTGTGGCCCACTCGATCGCGCTTTCGATCTGCTGGACCTCGTTGGCCCGGATGAACACGGGCGACTCGCCACGCAGCGCGGGCCCCATGGCCTCGTAACGGATGTCGGTCTGGACCGAGTCATCGGCCGCCTTCGCATCGAGGTAGGACTGCGCGGCGGTAAAGAACTCGTCGATCTCCTTCAGCCGGCGCTCGGCGCGCTGGATCTGCTCTTCACGCGGCGTGGTCACCCACCACGCCGTGGACGGGCGCACACTCGGCCAGTTCACCACCAGGCCGGCATCGGCGCTGACGGCCATGTCTTCCCAGGTCCAGCCGTCCATCCGGATCACCGCGGCACGCCCGGTCACATTGCCACCCAGCGGCAGAACACCAACCGTCAGAATCCCTGCCGAGCGGGTCACGGGCAGGAGTGTGGAATCGGGGTTGACGCTCGCCGCCGCACGCACTTCGGGGGTGAAGTCTCCGACCTCGGTGTGATCCAGCGTCGCTCGAACGGAACTGATCTCGGTGAGACCCATGATGGTGTTCGCGCCGATCAGGCCGGGGTAGATGTGCATGCCCTCAGGCAGGCGGATGACTTCGACTTCGTCGGTCAGACGCATCCGCTCGAGCATCTCCGCATCACCGACGGTGGTGATCACACCTTCGTCGAACATCACCATGCCGTTCTCGATCACGCCGCCCGACACGGTGTGCACCGTGCCGACGAGGATGATTGGGTTCGACTGCGGCGGGGCCTTGATGCCCAGATCCTGCGCGAGTGCGCCGGAGGTCATCGCGAGCGACGCGACGAGGATGGAGCAGGAGGTGAGAAACTTCTTCATGATCGCGGGCCTTTCGGGCGCGGGTGTGGTGTATGCAAGGAACCAGGGGGTCTCAGCGAGTCTGGGAGAGCAGACTTTGCTCATCGCAGCCGCACTCACCGGGACGGGTGGCCAGCGGGTCGATGCCGTTTCGACGCCGGAACAGGTACTGCTCTTCGAGTGAAGCGAGCTGCTGCACGAGGCGGTACGCCTCGATCATCTCGGAGGCACTGGCATCACCGGAGGCGAGCAGCGCGAGGGCACGGCCCGCTTCGGTCTCGGGCGCCGCCTCCTCGCTCTTGTCGGGCTTGGCCTTCTTGTCGGTGATGATCTTCTGGATGATCCGGTCGCGCTCGGCGATCATGCGCTGGCGCAGCTCCGCATCCTTTTCGAGCGAGAACATCTCGCGTCCGTCCACGAAAGTCCGCTCACAACGAGCAAAGGAGCTGAGAGGGTCCGTGGTCCACACCGCGAGGTCCGCATCCATACCCGCGGCGATCGAACCGACGCGATCGTCGATCCGGAGCTGCTTGGCGACATTGAGCGTCACGAACTTGAGCGCCTCTTCCG
>CAZIXS010000170.1:0-3790 GCA_964543335.1 uncultured Phycisphaeraceae bacterium
CATGCGCCGGGCAACATGGCGGTTCTCGTGAACGCACCCTGCACGGGGCTGCGGACGCTCGAGGACGTGATCGCGGAAGGGCCGGCCGCTGCCTGAGGGGGCGCTTGATGTCCGTTGCAATTGACGAAAGCGGATCGGCTTCCGCCCGGCCGCCGGCTACCTGTACGCCGCCCTCGGCGACGGTGGCTCCGGTGGCGACCCCGGCCACCGCGCTCAGAACACGAACACCCTCCTCGGAAAGATGCTGCGCATCGATGTGGACGGGACCAACGGATCCACCGGCAACTACGGCATCCCCGCCGACAACCCCTTCGTCGGCACCGCCGGCCTCGACGAGATCTGGGCCTACGGCCTGCGCAACCACTGGCGCTGCTCGTTCGACCGCGAGACCGGCGATCTCTGGATGGCCGATGTCGGTCAGAACGCCTGGGAAGAGGTGAACTTCCAGCCCGCGAACTCCACGGGTGGTGAGAACTACGGCTGGCGCTGCTACGAAGGCAACAATGTCTACAACACCACTGGCTGCCCCCCGGCGCAGACACTCACCTTCCCCGTGCACACCTACTCTCGCAGCGGTGGCAACTGCTCCATCACCGGTGGCGTCGTGTATCGCGGCGTGAACATCCCCGGTCTTGAGGGCACCTACTTCTACGGCGACTACTGCTCCAGCCGCGTGTGGAGCTTCGACCTCTCCGGTGGCACCGTGAGCAACTTTGTCGAGCGCACATCCGAAGTCAGCTCCGGCCTTTCCGGCCTCTCGTCCTTCGGTGAAGACGCGTACGGCGAGGTGTACATGTGCTCGCTGTTCAACGGTCGCGTCTACAAGATCGTCCCGCAGAACGGACCCTTCACCGACTGCAACGGCAACGGCATCGAAGACGCCGCCGAAATTCTCGATGGATCCGAAGCCGATGCGAACGGCAACGGCGTTCTCGACTCCTGCGAGGCACCGTGTGACGGCGATGTCACCGGCGATGATCAGGTCAACCTGGCGGACCTCAACCTCGTGCTCGCGAACTTCGGTTCCTCGACCACCGAAGGTGATGCCACCGGTGACGGCGAAGTCGATCTGGCCGACCTGAACCTGGTGCTCGCGAACTTCGGCGACAACTGCTGATCCCAACTGCTTCACCACTCAAGGACGCCGCACACGCGGCGTCCTTTTTCGTGCGCCACCCCACGCCCGTTACAATCCGGCCGCACAGCAGGAAGGAAAAGTCATGCTGACCAAGATCATCGCGGGTGTCTGCCTCGGATCCACTCTTGTGTTCTCCGCGCCGCCCGCTCAGACGGTTCAACTCGGTGCGCTGGATGCCGCCGTCCGCATCGAGTTCGACCCGTTCGGCGTACCCCGGATCGTCGCGCATCAGTACACCGACGCGTCTCGTGCGCTCGGCTACCTGCACGCTCAAGAGCGGTACTTTCAGATGGACATGATCCGTCGTCAGGCCGCCGGCCGACTTTCGGAAATCGTCGGCCCCGACACCGTGGGCATGGACCGAGGCATGCGGATCTACGGATTCGAGGCGATCGCTCGGGAAGTGGTCGGCCAACTGCCCGCTCGCCACCGCAATTGGCTGCAAGCGTATCGCGAGGGGGTCAACGCCGGCTTGGCCGATCTGCCGTCTCCGCCTTTGGAGTATGGTCTGCTCGGCGCCGGGCCTGAACCCTGGCGAACCGAGGATTCGATCCTCGTGCTCCTGTACATGACCCACATGCTGCGCAGCGGCGATGCCGAGGATCTCAACCTGCACGCGGTGCGAGCCGCTCTGCCGGCGGAACTCGTCGAGTTCCTATTGCCGCCCATGACCCGGTTCGATGCGCCGCTCGACGGGACTGACAGGGACCCGACCGGCGGATACCAGCCGATGCCCGTGCCCGGACCGGAGGTGTTCAAAGCCCCGGAGCAGGCATCAGCCCACGATGGCGCGTGGGGCATCGATACCGGCCTCGCGGTGCTCGGCTCGAACAGTTGGGCCGTGGCCGGATCGCGGACTTCGCACGGCGGTGCCGTGGTCGCCAACGACATGCACCTGCCGCTGATGCTCCCGAACATCTGGTATCGCGCGACGATCGAGTGGGATCCGGGGAACGGCACCAGGCGCACCGTGGCGGGCGTCTCGCTCCCGGGGATCCCCGGCATCGTCGCGGGGTCGAGCAATGCGCTCGCGTGGGGGTTCACGAACCTGACCGCCGACCTGGTGGACCTCGTGCCGATCGAAACGATGCCGGACGACGAGAACCGATACCGCGTCCCCGAAGGCTCAGAGGCATTCGAGGTCCGGCGTGAGGTCATCAAAGACACACTGCCCGACGCCGAAACCCGTGGTTTCGAGGTGCAGCTCACCCGCTGGGGACCCATCACCGATGTCGCGCCAGACGGCACCCTGCTCGCCATGCGGTGGGGGGCCCTCGATCCTCAGAACACCAATCTGCGCCTGCTCGATCTGGCGTGGGCCAACTCGCTCGAAGAAGGCCTCGCGATCGCGCGTGACTGGCGCGGCCCGGCGCAGAATATCGTCATAGCCGATGCGCACGGCGACATCGCGTGGACGATCGCTGGCTTCGTCCCCGATCGATTCGGTTTCCAGGGCGACATCGATCCGCGCTGGACAGACGGCACCATCGGCTGGAGCGGGAATCTCGAAGGGGATCGCCGCCCGCAGATCGTTCGCCCCGAGTCCGGCATCCTCTTCACCGCAAACAACCGCGTGATCTCCGCCGATGCCGGCACCCCGCCGTACGGCAAGGGCTTCGCGCTGGGCGTACGGGCGCAGCGCATCCGGCAACTGCTCAGCACTGCCAACGGCTGGGAGGAGGATGATGTCTTCGCGGTCGCGATGGATACCCGGGCCTCGCTGTTCGAGCCGTATCGGAATCATCTGCTGGCCGCGATGGAAGCCATCGATGGAGAAGACGCTCTCCTGGATCGCGCCGTCGAACTCGTGAAGTCATGGGACGGCACCTCCAACGCCGATCAGGTCGGGTTCCGGCTCCTCAAGGGCTACCGCTCCCGTCTGCACCGCGAAGCTCTGGCCCCCATCATCCAGGCCGTGTCGGATCACCATGGTGGCGGGTGGTCCTACTCCTCCTTCGGCGCCGATGAGCCGGTGCTGCGCCTGCTCGAAGAGAAGCCGGCACACTTCCTCGGCGCGGACCATGCCAGTTGGGATGAACTCCAGCGTTCGGTGTTCAGCAACATGGTCCGTGAAATGGGTGCGGGCGCTGGCGGCGGGATCGAGACACCGTGGGGCGCAAGGAACCTGTCGCGCATCAGCCACCCGTTCGCGGCTCTGGCCCCCGCCCCGATCCGGCGCGCGATCGAGATCCCGCCGACCCCCCAGAGCGGCGATACCAGCTCGGTCCGGGTCGCAACCCCGACTTTCGGGGCCAGCGAACGCTTCGCGATCAGTCCCGGTCGCCTCGAGCACGCCCTGATCCACATGCCCGGTGGTCAGTCCGGTCGCCCCCTGAACCGCCATTTCCGCGACCAACAGGCTGCCTGGGAATCCGGGCAGCCGCTGCCCCTGCTCCCGAGCGAGGTCAGTACCATCCTGATTCTGAGCCCCGACAAACCGGCACCCGGCGAGCCCGAAGCCGGCTGAGAAGCCATCGCCACTCTCGCTTGCCGAACGAGGCGTGTTTGGTGTATCCTTCCCGACCCGCGAAAGCGGATCCGGGCGATTGGCGCAGTTGGCTAGCGCGCATCGTTGACATCGATGAGGTCACTGGTTCGAATCCAGTATCGCCCACTTTGAGGTATGTGACAGGGTGGCACGCAATGTGCCAG
>CAZIXS010000171.1:0-3512 GCA_964543335.1 uncultured Phycisphaeraceae bacterium
CCGGTCTTGGTGCTGTCTGGCGGATTCAGAGTTCAGGCGCAAATCCACGACGCATGGTGTTTTCGCAGCACGCGCGGGGTTCGACAAACTGGAGCAGGTAGTCCTCTCCACCGGCCTTTGAGCCGACACCGGACATGCCGAAGCCGCCGAAGGGCTGGCGTGCGACGAGTGCGCCGGTGCAGCCGCGGTTGATGTAGAGGTTGCCGACGCGGAACTCGCGCTTGGCCTTGTCGATGTGGGCGGGCTTTCGGGTGAAGACGCCACCGGTCAGTTTGTAGACATGGTTGTTGGCGATCTTGAGGGCCTCATCGAAGGAGGAAGCGTGCATGATGGCGACGACGGGCCCGAAGATCTCTTCTTTGGCGATGCGGTGCTCGGGCTTCACGCCGCCGAAGATGGTCGCGCCGATGTAGCGCTCGTCGGCGCGGAGGCGCTCGGGCACTTCGAGCTCGAGCAGGCAGTTGCAGCCCTCGTCCTTGGCGGACTGGATGATCGAGCGGATCTTCGCTGCGGCCTCTTTGTCGATGACATGCGCGACATCGGTGCCCGACCGGGTCGGTTCGCCCATGACGAGCGAGCGGGAGGACTCGACGAATCGCTCGATGAAGTTCCGGATAGCCGGGCCATCGGGGCCTTCGGGGTCAACCACGATGCAGCGTGAGCAGGCCGAGCACTTCTGACCCTGGAAGCCGAAAGCGGAATGACGGACACCAAGCACGGCCTCATCGAGGTCGGCGGAGGTGTCGATGATGACGGCGTTCTTGCCGCCCATCTCGCAGACGACCTTCTTCACATGGGCCTGGTTCTCCGGAGTCACGCCCGCGGCCTGGATGATGTCGAGGCCGACGGCCTTGGAGCCGGTAAAGGCGAGAATCGCCACGCGGGGATCGCGGACGATGGCCGCGCCGACGGACTCACCATCACCGTAAACGAAGTGCAGCGCCTGCTTCGGGCAGCCGGCTTCGTAGAGAATCTCGGCGAGCAGCGACGCGATACCGGGGGTCTGCTCGGCGGGTTTGACGACGACGGTGTTGCCGGTGACGAGCGCGGCGGTGGTCATGCCACAGCAGATGGCCAGCGGGAAGTTCCACGGGCTGATGACGGCGGCGACACCTCGGGGCTGATACCAGGTCTGGTCGAGTTCGCCGATGAACTTGCCGAGGCGCTTGCGCTCGAACATGGGGACGGCGCATCGCGCGTAATACTCGCAGAAGTCGATGGCCTCACAGACATCGGCGTCGGCTTCGATCCAGGTCTTCCCGGCCTCCTTGATCATCACCGCGGCGAGTTCGTCGCGGCGCGATCGCATGATGCGGGCGGCTTCGGTGAGCACCTTGGCGCGGGTGCGGGGATCGGCGTCGCGCCAGGTGGGGAAGTACTGCTCGGCGGCGGAGATCGCCTTCTCGGCGTCCTGCACCGTAGCGCTGATCGGGATGCTGGGCACCTTCGCCGCCTCAACCGCTCGGGCGTATGTCTCGCGGACGGACTTGAAGGCAAAGTTGCGCAGTGGCTCGGTGTGGAAGGGCTTGCCGTCGCCGACGCCCTCGACCGCCGGTGAGAGTTCGTGTCTCTCGGCCGCGGAGAGGTAGAGGTCGGCCTTGCTGCCCATCTCACGGACCGTCGCGTGCGGAGACTTGAGCAGCGCTTGGATATTGAGCTTGCCGGTGGACGAGGCCATCAGCCACGACTCGTTGGAGGTGTTCTCCAGCAGGCGCCGGACGAGGTAGGCCATGCCGGGGATCATCTCGCCAACGGGCACATACTCGCGCACCCGCAGGCCCCACTCGGAAGCGGCGCCTTTGAGGTCGTCGGCCATGCCGTGGAGCATCTGGAGTTCGATGGCGTTGCGGGGCAGGCCGCGCCGGTCGAGGCCGTCGAGAGCCGCGGCGATGGAGCGGGCGTTGTGGGATCCCAGCGCGAGCTTCACGCCGCCTTCGCCTTTCGCCCGGGGGGTAGAGTCGAGGAAGATCTCGACCATTCGCTCGAAGCAGGCATCGGTCTCGGGCTTGGTGTTCCAGACGGGACAGGGCCAGCCCTGCTCCTCGGCGTGGATGGTCTCGAAGTCCCAGTACGCACCCTTGACCAGGCGGACTGTGACCTGCCGCCCGGTGCGCTTGGACCACTCGGCGATGCGCCGGGCGTCGTCGTCGCCGGACTTCAGGTAGGCCTGCATGGCCAGCCCGGCGTGGAAGTCCACCTTCTCGCAGCAGCGCATGAAGAGTTCGAGTGTGAGGTCCTTGAGCTCGAACTGCTCCATATCAAAGTTGATCAGCACGCCCTTGTCGCGTGCGAGTTCCAGGATCGGCACGATGCGGGACATCAGGTCGCCGATCGCGCCTTCGGTGTCGATCGGATCGGACTTGGCGCTCAGCGAACTGATCTTGATCGAGACATTCGTGCGAGGCACGACACCGAGGTGATCGGTCTCCAGACGCTCGTTGGCCTTCCAGCCCGCGACGGTGTCGGGGAGGTTGCCGACGAGGTCGAGGTACTTGGCCTGATACATCTCGGCCTCGGCATCGGAGACACAGGCCTCGCCCAGCAGGTCAACGCTGAAGGCGATGCCGCTCTTCCAGAGTTTCTCGAGGTTCGGCAGGGCGCTCTCGGCGTCGGTGCCCGCGATGAAGGTCTTGGCCATGGACTGGATCTGGCTGGAGATCGTCTTCGCGGCTACCCCCTTGGCCATCGCCCCGGCCTTGATGGCGGTCGAGATGACCGGCGGCGGGGTCACGCCCGGCTGGTTCATGTAATCGGTCAGGTGGTCGTAGATCGCGTCGGAGGTGCGCAGCATCGGGAAGCAGTCCACGAAGCGGAACATCTGCACCTTGAAGTCCTGGTCCTTCATGGACCAGTCCATGATCTTGTCGGACCAGAACTGCTTGGAGAGCATGCCCGAGCGGTGTTTCTCGGCGAGCCTGAGCAGTTCAGAGCCGAACTCCATGACGCGCTCGTCCCGCCAGACCTCGGCTTGCGCGCTCGTCTCGACCGGAGGCCGCACATGCTTGCCCTCGGCGACGACAGTCACGCTGGGCTGGACATTGAGCGGCTTGGTCTTGGTCGAACGGCGCGAAAAAATAGCCATGGATGCTCGCTTCTGCTGGCGGAACTCCACAGGGACCCGCTGCACACGCAGACGGCGGACCCGGGACCGATCATTGTAGGGGAGAAACCCGCTTCGGCCCCGGATCGGGCCCTTGGGAATGGCTAGACTGGGGCTATGGCTCGCTCAAAGGGCAAGGTGCTGGTCGCGATGTCCGGCGGCGTCGACTCCTCGGTCGCCGCGGCTTTGTTGCTGCGCGAGGGCTACGAGGTGGTTGGCTGTTTCATGCGGCTTGGCTCGCCCGGTGAAACGCTGGACGAACTGGAGCCGTTTGATTCCGCGGGCGTGACCTGCGACCCCACCCGTATCAAAATCGGGCACCAGGGCTGCTGCTCGATCAACGATGCCGCGGACGCCCGGTCGGTGGCGGCGGAACTCGGCGTGCCGTTCTATGTCTGCAACTTCAAGAAGG
>CAZIXS010000172.1:0-3228 GCA_964543335.1 uncultured Phycisphaeraceae bacterium
TACAGAGCCGTACCGTCCATGTTGACCGTCGAGCCGAGCGGCAGGACGAAGTTCGCGGCCCGCTTGGAGCAGCCGCCGCTGCGATGGGCTTCCTCGATCGTGATCGGCAGGGTTGCTGCGGAACTGGCGGTGCCGAACGCGGTCAGCAGGGGCTTGCGCATCTGCCAGAAGAACCGGTACGGGTTGGCCCGGCCGAGCAGCCAGAGCAGAAGCGGCAGCGTGACGAGGCCGTGGATGAGCAGACCGAGCACCACCGTGAAGGCGTACCAGCCGATCGGACCGGCCAGTTTGTCGAGCCCGGATGTACCGACCCTGGCCGCGACGATGCAGAACACGCCGATGGGCATGAGCCAGAGGATCCAGAGCACGATCTTGATGAGTGCCTGGAACAGGCCCTCGAAGGCCTCGATGGTGGTGCGGGCGGATTTTCCGACGGACACGAGCGCGAGACCAACGAGGATCGCGACGACCACGGTCGGCAGCGTCTGCCCCTCCACCGCTGCCTTCAGCGGGTTCGCGGGGATCATCTGATCCACGAGATTCAGGAACACCTCGCCGACGCTGGAGGGCGCATCCGGATTCTCGACGCGGCTCTGTGTGGTTGCGTAACTGGCTTTGGCATCCGCCTCAAAGTCGGAGAGGTTCACACCATCGCCGGGCTTGATGAAGTTCACCAGCGTCAGCCCAAGCACGATGGCGAACATCATGGTGGTGATGTAGTACACCATCGTCGCCCCACCCACGAGCCCCAGACGCTGCGGATCACCGATGCTCGTCACGCCGACCAGCACCGCGACGAACACCAGCGGGATGACGAGCATCTTGAGCGGCTGGACGAAGGTGAGTTCGCCGATTTTCTGCAGACCCGCGGTCTGCTGGGTGAGCATTTCCGGAGTGGCGCTCGGATCCCAGATAAAGAACTGTCCAACGATCACACCCAGGATCAACGCCGCGAAGATGAGGATCGTGAGAACGAGGTCGGATTTCTTCATGATCGGGTCCGGTGGTCTTGAAGGACGGGCGCCGGGCGCCGGGATGGATCAGATGCGTTCGGCGTACGAAGCGACTGCTTCACGGAACGGTGAGGGCTGAAAACCGAGATCGCGCTCGGCCTTGGTGGTGTCGCAGATGTTGTCCTCGATGGCCATCAGCGGCTCGCTGGGGCCGAAGGGCAGCGCCTGGGCAAGGCCGAAAGGCTTGGCGACAACCGCCATCACATGACCGACATGCCCTGGGATCGGCACGATCGGCTTCTTGCCGGCCATCGGGATGTGGTCGCGCACATGCGTGAGCAGTTCCGGCCAGGTCAGCCGCTCGGAGCCGCCCAGCGGGTACACCTCGCCGATGGCTTCCGCAGAGGACAGCGAATCGGCCACCGCGCTCGCCACGGACTCAACCGACACGGGCTGCATGGTCGCGGACTTCGGCTTGGGGGGCTTGGGCGGGAATGCGGTCGGATCGATGTCGGCATCGGCGAAGTACGGGATGAACACATGCGGGGCGGCCCGACCGAGGGACCAGTCCTTGATCATCTTCATCAGCTCGCCGTCCGGCCCGTGGATGAGCGACGGGCGGAGGATGGTCCAATCGAGGCCGCTGCGGCGCAGGAGCGATTCCCCAGCGAACTTGCTGCGGTGGTAGTCGGTCTTGGCGTTGGCTCGCGTGCCAATGGCGGAAATCTGCACGAACCGGCCCGCCCCCGCGGCCTTCGCGGCATCGATCAGGATCTCGACCACACGCACATGCATCTTCTCGAAGGTGATCCGACCGACCTCGCGGCGGATCCCGATGCAGTTCACGATCGCTTCGGCACCGTTCAGGAGTTTGCCGGGTGCGTCCTGATCGAAGATGTCCCCCTCGACGAGCGTGAGTCGGGCGTCTGCGGGGAGCACCTCCGAGGCCTTCTCCGAGGAACGGACCAGCGCTCGCACGGCGTAGCCCCGCGAGAGCAGCTCACGGGTGACAGCACGGCCCACGAAGCCGGTGGCCCCGGCGATCGCGACGGTTTGGAAGGGCTTCGAGTCGTTCACAAGGGGCTCCGGGCGATCTGAGGGTGGACTCAGACGGGTTCACAGGCGGATTCTGACCAGTGTATGCCCCCCCGCCAGCCCCAGCAATGGTCCCGGAGGGGTGGCACGCGGTTCGCGGAGAGCAGGCGGTCATCGCTCGCTCCGGCTCAGAAAGGCCCGCCATGCATACCGCCGCCGACATCACCCGCACGTCCGCTCCGTATCGGCATCAGGCCGAGCAATTCACTTCTCAGGAAATGCTGCTGGCCTATCTGGCGGAGCGGCTGGACCGGATGGTGGACCACATGATCGCTCGAGGCAGCAGCCGACTGGCGATCTTCGGCTCGCGTCAGCACGCCTTCTGGCTCCAGAATCACATCACAGGGATGCAGAACCTGCCTCTGACGGCCTTTATCGATCGCCCGGATGAGACCGAGCCGGTCCGCGACATCGGCATCCCGATGCTTCAGATCGATGATCCCACGCTCCCGGAGCACGCCGACACCATCCTGATAGCCGACGATGCCTGCGAACAGGCGCTGCACGAACTTGCTCTTCGCCATGTGAAGCCAGGGATCACGCTGTTCCGCTTGTACCACCGGCTGCCGATCGGGCGCGATGCCCTCGGCCCGAACCGGCTGGGGGCTCCCAAAGCCGCGTCAGCGGTGGAAGGCAAGCCCGGCACAGTTCTGGCGGGAGCGGTGGGCCCGAGCGCGCGGGACCGGCTGGATCGGCTGACGGTCGCGGTCTGAGCGCAACGCCTGCGCAACAGGCGCGGAGATTGCAGTCCAATGCGGATCAGGCGGTGGAGGGTGCCGCGGCAGCGACTTCTTCCAGACGAGAGGCGAGCCAGCGCTCGGCATCGAGCGCCGACTGACAGCCCATGCCGGCAGCGGTGACCGCCTGACGGTATTCGGCGTCGGCGACATCGCCCGCGGCGAACACACCCTCGATGTTGGTGTGGCTGTGGCGGGTGTTGAGCTTGATGTAGCCCTTGGCGTCGAATTCCAGGCCGGAGTCCTTCAGGAACCCCGTCGCGGGCGTGTGACCGATCGCGACAAACAGGCCCTTCACATGCAGGTCGGATTCTTCGCCGGTCTGGGTGTCCTTCAGGCGGACACCGGTGATGGTGTTGTCACCGAGGACATCGATGACCACCTTGTTCCAGAGCACCTCGGCGTTGGGCTGGGACATGAAGCGATTCTGCATGACCTTCGAG
>CAZIXS010000173.1:0-3117 GCA_964543335.1 uncultured Phycisphaeraceae bacterium
CGCGCAGCGCGACCCCGCCGAGATGTTCGCCGAGGTCGTCGCGCTGCTCGACACTCTCTCGCAGCCCGCAGCCAAGGCCATCGCAACAGAGTACCTCTCCGTCGTGATGCTCTTGGACCAGTTCCGCACCGCGCCCGCCGCGAAGATGATGCACCACGCCTACATCGGCGGACTCTGCGAGCACACACTCAGCGTCATGAAGGTCGCCGACGCCCTCTGCCCGCTCTACCCCAAAGTCAACCGCGACATCGTCCTGCTCGGACTCTTCCTCCACGACCTCGGCAAGACCACCGAGCTCAGCTACGACGGCGCCTTCGCCTACACCGATCGCGGCGAACTCGTCGGCCACATCGTCGAAGGGGCCATCATGCTCCATGACAAGGCCCGCTCGGTCATGGTCAACCAGGGCATGCGACTCCCCGCCAACCTCGTCACCGCCCTCCAGCACATCATCCTCAGCCACCACGGCATCCCCGAGTACGGCGCCGCCAAAGTCCCCTCATCGCCCGAAGCCCTCTTCGTCTCGATGATCGACAACCTCGACGCCAAAATGGAAATCGCCATCACCGCCGCCCGCAGCGAACGCCAGCAAGGCCTCGACCTCGGCGGCAGCTTCACCGAGAAGATCTGGGCCCTCGACACCAAGCTCTTCAGGCCAGATCCGCTGGGGTGAGCGCCTCCGTGGTTCGCCGGTTTACCTAAACCTCCCATCTTTTCAATGAACGCTCAGCCGACACTTCGCAGTGCAGGTAAAACCTTGGTTAAATCACCCGTTTCAAGGGTCGGTCTGATTGTGAAAGCCTCGTCGCGCAGGTACTTTATGCCCGAAGAAACGGGCAGAAAGTCTGTCCGAGAGATGAGAGAGCGCCGGTCGAACTGGTATACTGAGAGAGATACCTTTTCCCCGGTAGAGATTTCTGAGAGAGGATAGACCTGTGATGAAGAAGATGATCTTTGGTGCTGTCGCTGTCGTCGCCATGTCCGGTGTCGCCACCGCGCAGGATTCGATTGCGTACTGGTCGCAGAACAACAACGCGCTGTCCGGCGGCGGCTTCGGTTTCGAAGTCGGCGATTTCCCCCAGGGCGCTGACTTCGGCGTGCAGGCCGGCACCGCCTCCATCCAGCCCAACGATGTCATGCTCGCCGCGCAGAACGCCGGTGTGTATGTCAACCTCCAGTCGTTCGCTGGCACCTCCGAAAACGCCCAGTTCGGCGAGCCCTCCGGCGGCTCCCTCTCGATCGTCGGTTCCGATGTCAACGGCCAGTGGCTCGACATCGTCTTCGATGCTTCGTCCTACACCAATCTGGTCCTGACCTGGGCCCAGCGCGGCACCTCCACCGGCTTCGACAGCCGCACCGTCTCCGTCTCGACCGATGGCCAGTCCTTCACCGAGATCTACTCCAACCTCGGAGCGCTCTCCTCGACCTGGACCGTGGAAACCGCCGACGCCGGCTCGCTGCTCGACGGCGCTTCCACCGCCATCTTCCGCTTCACCTTCGACGGTGCCACCTCCACCAACGGCAACAACCGTCTGGACAACATCCTGATCCAGGGTTCGGTCATCCCCACCCCCGGTGCGGTGGCCCTGCTCGGCGTCGCTGGCCTCGCCGGCATCCGTCGCCGCCGCTAATCCCCTGAGATCGGCAGGCTCGCCCACGCGGCGAACCGATCATGACCTCAACCACGGCCCCGGCACTCGCCGGGGTCGTGTTGTTTTTACAATTCCCATGCGACCGACGCCTCCGATGGCCTAGACTGCCATTGCGATGGATGAGCAAGAAACCATCAGAGTGAACTTCACCAAGCCGCACCCGCTGTTCCCGCTCGCCGGGGTCACGCTGCTGCCGCACGCCATCGCGGCCTTGTTCATCTTCGAGCCGCGTTACCGCCAGATGGTCGAGGATGTCCTCGACACCACCGGCCAGATCGCCATGGCCACCTACGACGACGCCGGCTCCGAGGGGCAATCACCCTGCCCGATCCGCCCCGTGGTCTGCCTGGGCCAGATCGTCCAGCACGAACGCCATCCCGATGGCACCTACCACATCTTCCTGCAGGGCATCTGCCGCGCCAGCATCGAGGAGCACATCCCCGCCGATCCCACCGGGCCAGACGGCAAGCTTTATCGTCGCGCAATCCTCCAACCACTCAAGGATGAGGAGGAAAGCGATGGCATCGAGATCGACGCCCAGCGCGATGAGCTCACCGACCTCCTCGAATCCGAGCGGCTCTCGGCACTCCCCGCCGTCCAACAGGTCCGCAAACAGCTCGCCAGCGGCTTCGAGGTCCTCCCGACCCCCGTCCTGATGGATGTCGTCGCCCTCAGTCTTCTCTCGGTGGTCGATGAACAGAAACTCCGCAACGCGCTGCTTGAAGAACCCAGCGCCACCAAACGCGCCGATCTCATGATCCGCGAGCTCAAACGCATCGACCACACCCTCCGCCTCGCCGAACTACAGTTCGACCCCGAAGCCCCGAAGGGCATCAGCTGGAATTGAAGTCGATGCGGCTCCGCCTTACTCCGCTTCCCCGCTGAACTCCGGAACCGGTCGCTCCGCGGCCTCCGCCTCGGTTGCCGCGATTCCATTCTCCCGGATATCGCGAATCAACCACTCCATCTCCCGGATCTCGCGGCGCTGCGCTTCGAGGATGGCATCGGCGAGCTCGCACACCCGCACATCCTCGATCTGGGCCCGCTCACTGGTGAGAACCGCGATCGAATGGTGCGGAATCATCCCTTCCATGTAGTCCGTGTCGCTTACCGTGATCTGGCTGCGGACCAGCCAGATGCCCGATCCGAGCAGCAGCGCCGCCGCAATGAACGCCGCGGCATTCTTTGTCCTGCTGGTGTACATGTGCAGCATGTAAGCCAGCATCACGGCGATCATCCCGCCGCCCATGATCATCACCATGAACAGGCGGGTCTCGCTGAACCAGGCGTGGTCGATCAATTGGTACGAGTGCAGGTACATCAGCCCGAACATCACGATCATCGAAGACACGATCATCGCGGCGAATCGGAGATAGGGTCTGCTCGGAGAGGATTTGTTGTGGTGGTCGTGTTTCATGAACCACTCCTTTCCTGAGCACGATCCTAGGCATCCGAACGCAGCGAC
>CAZIXS010000174.1:0-3075 GCA_964543335.1 uncultured Phycisphaeraceae bacterium
AAACCGCCTATCCTCTGCTCGACATGACACTGTTCTTCATCTATCTGGCGGTCGCGATCGGAGTGTCCTTCCTGTGCTCGCTCCTGGAGGCAGCGCTGCTGAGCGTGCCCCGTTCGCATGTGGCGGTGATGACCGAGCGGGGCAGCAAGGCGGGGCAGCGGCTGCAGGTCATGAAGGACGATGTGGACCGCCCGCTCGCCGCGATCCTCACCCTCAACACCTTTGCGCACACGCTCGGCGCGGCGGGCGTCGGCGCTCAGGCCACGATCGTCTGGGGCGAGGCCTGGGTCGGCGCGATCAGCGTGATCGTCACGCTGGCGATCCTGATCTTCTCGGAGATCATCCCCAAGACGCTAGGGGCCGTGAACGCCAAGGCCCTCGCCCCGTTCACCGCGTACACCGTGCACGCCATGATCGTGATGCTGTACCCGGTGGTCGCCGCCTGCAACTGGATCTCCAAGATCCTCGCCGGGCAGCATCAGCAGGCCCCGCTGATCAGCCGCGAGGAGATGCACAGCATCGCGCAGCTCGCCCATGAGGAGGGCGCGATCGACCAGAACGAGGCCCGCATCCTGCGGAACCTGATCGCGCTGCGTGAGGCCACCGTGGAGCAGGTGATGACGCCCCGGACGGTGGCGTTCACGCTCCCCGCGAGCCAGACCGTTGCCGAGACCATGAAGAGCGAGCCGCCTCAGTTCGCGCGGGTGCCCATCACCGGCGATTCGATCGACGACATCCGCGGTCTGGTGCACCGCCACACGCTGTTCGCGGCGAACTCCGACGGACGCGCCGGCGCCACCCTCGCCGAGATCGCCCGGCCGGCCCACATCGTTCCCGAGTCCGCCAAGCTCTCGACGGTGCTCCAGCAGTTCATCGATCGGCGCGAGCACCTGTTCATCGTCGTCGATGAGTACGGCAGCAAGGTCGGTATCGTCACGCTCGAGGATGTCCTCGAAACCCTGCTCGGCGTCGAGATCGTGGACGAGACGGACTCGGTCGAGGACATGCAGAAACTGGCGAGGCAGCTGCTGAACGCGCGCCGGGAATCGCGATCGAAGTGATTCCCGAGCAAAGGCCAGAGTCATCCAAAGCGCGAGGTCTGCCGAGTTTTTCCTTTGCCCGACGCTCCGCGCCCGGTACGCTGGTGTGAACACCCGCCCAAGGAGCCCGTCCATGCAGACCAACCGCCGCAATTCCGGTTTCACGCTGATCGAACTGGCCTTCGTCACCGCGGCCTTCGGCCTGGCTTCCATCGCCGCGCTGGGCCCGGTCGAAGATACTCGCCGGCAGGCCCGAGTCTCCGCGTGCACCTCGAACATGAGCCAGCATGCGCAGGGCATGGCCAATTTCGCCTCCGCCAACGACCAGTCCCTGCCCAACGCCCCGCTTTCCCCCGGCGGCGATCTCACCACCACCTACGGCCCGCGCGGCATACCCGCGTTCCGCTTCGCGACCACCGACCGGCCTTACAACGGCTTCGCCTTCGGCGAGCAGGGCATCCGCACCATGGGCCACCCCACCGGCCCGCCGACTTTCCTCACGCACACCGACCGCTGGATGAATTCCGAGCAAAGCCTGTCGCACCTCTACTGGGTGGTCATGAGTGAGTACATGATCGATGGCCAAGGCATCAACACGATGCACGATGTCTTCGTTTCGCCATCAGACGAGCGGACTCGCGCCGACTGGGACATCTTTATTGAGTGGGTCAAGAACGATCGCAAGGGCGAACTTCCTGACCTCCCCGAACCCAAGGATGATGCAGCGCCCATCGCCGGGCTTGAGGATAAAGGCCCACACGGTATCTCCAACGGTTCCTACCTCTACCCCAGCAGCATGTACTGCTCGCCCCAGATCTGGCTTCGCAACCCGCGCACCGGCGCGCCGGCCGATGCTCGCTTGTACGAGAAGTGGGGCCGGTTCGACGCTGCTGGCGCGACGGTGGTGACCGTCGAGGACTACATGCAGGTTGTGCGAAAGAACCGCCTGAGCGATTGCGCACACCCGAGCTACAAGGTCGCCTTCTTCCTCGAGCGCGCGGTTCACGAAGGTCGCTCCAGCTACTGGTTCGGCCCCGGCGCCACGACCACGCTCGCCATGGTCGACGGCAGCGCCCGCGCGATCGAGCCCGCCGCGACCGCCCTCGCGTCCAAGCCGCGCGAGAACGCCGGCCCCGCGCTCACGCTGCACTACAAGGGTAGCGACCACCCCGGCCAGTCCCCGTTCACCGCCGCGCAAGAAGGCGGGATCGAACTGCCGTTCATCGCGACCTGGGGAGGCCTCCGAGGAAGAGACCTCTGATGAAGGTGGACGGATACCGCCCACCATGGAGCAACTACTTCGTCATCCGGATCATGCTCGCGCTGGCCTGGTTTGCGGTCTCGCTCGGTGCACTGGGAGACAAAGCCGGTCCATCCGGCTTTGCGATCCTGCTGGGCCTTGCGACGGCAGCCCCGGTGTTGCTCGCGGCGCTGCTCTACCGCTTCGTCGGGCCTCGGTTGTCTTTCGTCACAGACACGACAGGGATCCTCTACGCAATCTTCATGGTCCACCTGTTTCTGAGCGTCGATATCAGTGTCGATGGGCTCAACGCCGTTGTGTTCCTGGTCTACCCCGTGCTCGCGATTGTGACACTGATGGCCGAGGCGCTGGTCTTGGGGATGTGGAGGAGCTCTCGGACTCGATCGGCGGATGGTCCGAGCGATACCAGTTAGACACATTCAGGCGGGTAAGGTGGTCTGCGCGCTGCGTAGCTCCCGGCGAACTTTCCTGGCAAAGAAAAGCACCTCTACGATCGAGTGATTCCAAGGCCCGTCCGAAGTCCGCATGGCCTGCGCCCGACGGTGTCGGGCTCCGACCATGGCACCCGAGCCTGCAATGAGTGGGTCCCTCCCTCCCCCAACCCAAGCGCAATCTTCGCGCGATCCCCACACCCATCGCTCATCATCTCCATCGATGGGTCGATTTTCCCTCAAACCGGGCTTGCCTCGTCTTCAGAGCCGTCACAAACGGACCGAAGCAACCGGTATGACCCGACCCTCCTCCCGTCCCGGCTCCAGCGCCGCCCCCCCGACC
>CAZIXS010000175.1:0-2392 GCA_964543335.1 uncultured Phycisphaeraceae bacterium
GAGCATCTCCGAGGCCTGGAACAGGTGCCGGATGTAGCCCCGGCTGAAGATCCCCAGGCTGGGGCCACGCTCGGGGTGGGCTTGCAGGTAGGCCTGAATCTCGTCGGCGCGAACGGTCTCGGGGTTCTCAAAGCCCAGTTCGGCGGCGTAACTCTCATCGACAGGGAAGGGATCGTTCGCGAACCGGGCGTTTTTCAGACGCATCTGCCCGCGTGCGGTGAAGGCGTTGGCGTTTCGCCCGTTCCGGGTCGGGAGCACGCAGTCGAACATGTCCACCCCGGCTCGCACGGCGTGGTAGAGGTCGCGTTCGTAGCCCACCCCCATCAGGTACCGGGGTTTGTCCGCGGGGAGCAGGGGCGCGGTGTGGTTCACCACGCGCAGGATGTCGGCAAACCCTTCGCCGACCGCGACGCCGCCGATGGCGTAGCCGGGCAGGTCGATGTTGCACACCTGCTCGGCGGACTGGCTGCGCCGGTCGAGGTCGGTGCCGCCCTGCACGATGCCGAAGAGGGCCTGTTCGCTTGAGCGGGCGTGGACGGCCTTGCAGCGCTCCAGCCAGCGGACGGTGCGTTCATTGGCCTCGACGAGGCGCTTGGCGTGGTCGAAGCCCTTGCGGCTGGCCTTGGTCTTCTGGGCCTCGATGCGGGAGCGGGCCTGATTCATCGTGGCCGGATCGACCGAGGGTGGGCAGTCGTCGAGCGCCATGATGATGTCAGCGCCGAGCTGGTTCTGGACCTCGATCGCCCGTTCCGGGCTGAGCGCGATGGAGGAACCGTCGATGTGGCTGGTGAAGGTGACCGCGTCCTCGTCGATGCGGTTGATGTCCGACAGGGAGTACGCCTGATACCCGCCCGAGTCGGTCAGCATGGGCCCCGGCCAGCCGGAGAAGCGGTGCAGGCCGCCGAACTCGGCCACCCGCTCCGGTCCGGGCCGGAGCATCAGGTGGTAGGTGTTGCCGAGGATGATCTGCGAGTTCGTCCGCCCGACCTCCCACGGGAAGAGCCCCTTGATCGTGCCTTGCGTGCCAACGGGCATGAACGCGGGCGTGTCGAACGCGCCGTGCGGCGTGGTGACGCGACCGAGGCGAGCGCCGGTCTGGCTCGATCGGGCGAAGATTTCAAATCGAATGGGGTCGCTGCTCATGGGCGGGGCGATGATATCGCCCAGAGCCACCGGCCGAGGGCTCAGCGCTTTTTCTCCTCGCTGGCCTTGCGGAGCAGCTTCTGCTCCTTCTCGGTGAGCGAGTGCATGCCCTTCTCGTTGACCTTGTCGAGAATCCGGTCCAGGGTGGCGTCGTCGACGGCGGGCTTGGCCTTCCTGCCGGGACGCGACTTCTTGGCGCCGCCCCCCTTCTTTTTTGGTCCCAAGATGTCGAAGAAATCGTGGAGCATCTCGTGGCGCCGGATGAAGAAGAACCCCGCTGCGGCCCCACCGAGGTGAGCGGCGTCACCGCCCTGATTGGCACCCTGACGGATGAACAGGTTGAACGCCGCCAGCGCGACGAACAGATAGGCCCCGGTCTTGATCTTCATGGGGATGATCATGAAGACATACATCACCTGGTTGCCCGAGATGAACGCGCTGGCCATCAGGATGCCGAACACGCCCGCGGAAGCTCCGACGAGGGGCGTGGTGATCGGGCTGAAGAGCAGACCCGGAAGATTGACCGGCAGAATGTTGGCGGCGAGGTTCAGGACCAGGTACAGGAAGCCGCCGAAGATACCGCAGGTGAGGTAGAAGGCGAGGAAGCGCTTGCGAGACCTGAGGTACCGTTCCACTTCCGGGCCGAAGAAGTACAGCCCGATCATGTTGAACAGCAGGTGCGTGGCGTTGCCGTGCAGGAACTGGAAGGTGACGAATCGCCAGAACTCCAGCTGCGTGAACGCCTCGTAGGTCGAGAAGTGTCCGAGGGCGAAGAGCGGCGGTGCAGCGACCGGTACATACCCGGACACTCCCCCCGGCTGTGTGACATGCTGCGTCGAGAGCATCTGGATGCTCGCGCCGGCGCTCTGGAGCATCCAGTCGAGGATGAACACACCGACATTGATCGCGATCAGGATCATGGTCATGGACCATGGGCCGCGGCTCATGCCGCCCATGCCGCCGCCCCGGGGGCGCTGCCGTATGTAATCGCGATCGTGGATGCCCATCCCGCTCAATGCCCTTTCCGCACGAGAACTGCTGACTGCTCACACCTGCTATCGGTCCCGAGTCTAGCCCTGCTGCCGCTTTTTTGTCTGTTTCGACAGGAGCCGCTTCTCGGAAGCCGTCAGGCTGTCCATGCCGGTGGCGGAGATCTTCTCGAGGATGCGGTCGAGTTCCGCCTGCTCCTTCTCTTCACGCTCGCGCTGGCGCAGCTCCGAGCGGCTCTCCCGCTCTTGCTCAACATCGG
>CAZIXS010000175.1:2402-2967 GCA_964543335.1 uncultured Phycisphaeraceae bacterium
GGACACCGTGCCCAGACCGGCCATGTCGTCGGGGATGTATCCGGTAATCTCGTCCGCGGCTTTCAGACGCGTCCGTTCCATCCAACAGGCGATCAGCCCGAACGCCGCGATCGCGACGATCATGGTCTGGCCGAGCACCAGCGCGATCACGAACACCAGACCGGCGCCGACCAGCCCGATGTACACCGCGGCGTTCATGGACTTCAGATAGCCCATCTTGCGCCACATCATCGCCTGCACGATCCGTCCGCCGTCGAAGGGAAAGAACACCAGCAGCAGGTTGAACGCGAGGATGAGGAAGTTGATGTAGTGCAGCCACCACAGCGAATGCAGCGCGACGGTCGCGAGGTTGCTGGAACTGGTGATTTCCGCCAAGGCCGCGGTGGGATTGATCGGGTTGAACACAATGACCTGGCTCTGCCCGAGCGCCCACAGCGCGACGGTCGTCAGCGGGAGGATCGCGACATTCACCGCCGGACCCGCGACCGCGGTGATGAGGTGGGACTTCCAGTGCTGGCGAGGCATCGCGAGCGCCAGTCCACCGATGGGAAGCATCACGATGCGG
>CAZIXS010000176.1:0-2720 GCA_964543335.1 uncultured Phycisphaeraceae bacterium
CCGCATTTGTTCAAGCGTGGGACAACGATCCGAACTCCGCAATACCTCCGGCGAACCTGGACTGGTATCCCAGCGAGGCCTTCTTCCCGGGCATGCCCGCCGCCTACTCCACCACCGGCTATCTCTTGCCCGCGCCGTTCCAGAGCATCCCGCTCGTGAATCCCGGCGGCCCCGGATCAAGCATCGAGGCCTACTTCGGATACGCCGACATCAGCCCGGTGCTGGTCCTCGGCGACCTCAACGCCGACAACATCGTCGATGACCCCGCCTCGAAACCCGAACACTTTTACACGCGCCCCGACAACCCCTTCGTCGTCGGCATCCGCCCTGGTTCAGGCGGCGGCGACGCGTTCGACATCGCCTGGGCGGTCGATCCCGTCTCCGGCGAACCGGCGAACCTCGACGGCTTCGACTTCATCCGCATCTCCACCGGCGCGAACGCCCTGACCGGCATCTTCGGAGAGATCTCCACCGAAGTCAGCGCCATCGCACAGGCATCACCAGAGCGCCTCTTCTACGACCTGAACAGCGATCAGTCCCTCGACATCGAAGACCTCTACACCTGGCACGACCTCCCCGCTGATCTCACCGGCGAGGGCCAAGCGAACCAGAAGGACCGACGGCTCATGCAGCGAGCCGTGCGAGCCAGTGAACGCACCGACACGCTGGAGGTACATCCATGAACCGCCGCGCATTCACCCTCATCGAACTGCTCGTCGTCGTCGCCATCATCGCGATCATGGTCTCCATTCTGCTCCCCTCGCTCGGCATGGCTCGCCGCGCCGCACAGGGCATTGCCGGTCAATCCAACCTCCGTCAGCTCCAACTCGCCAATCACGCGTTCGCGAATGACCACGACGACCGATTCATACCCGGCGCCAAGGCGATGTCTCCCGGCTCCGGTCAACCCGAGAACCTGCACCGCTGGCACGGCACCCGATCCTCCCAGAGCGAACCTTTCACTCCGGAAGGCGCACCGATCACCCCGTACCTCGACTCTTCCGCCTCCAGCGAAGCGGTCCGCGTCTGCCCGTCGTTCGCGCCGACCCTTCAGCAGATCGCCGCTCGCCCTGCGGCTGCAGCAGGCTTCGAACGGTCCTGCGGCGGCTACGGCTACAACCTCGACTTCGTCGGCACCGCCGCTGGACCGACCATCAACGGGGTGCCAACCCGCAACGACCTCGTCGGTGAGCGCCGGGCGGTCCTCTCGGCACCGACCCGCACCATCGCGTTCGCTGATGCCGCCTTCGCCGCGACCGATCTCATCGAGTACTCCTTCGTCCACTCCCGATTCCGCTCGGATTACCCAGACTTCCGCTGGGACCCGAGCATCCATTTCCGGCAGGCCGGCGGACGGGCCAATGTCGCATGGCTCGATGGCCACACCACCCAGGAATCCATGTCCTTCACCTGGTCGAGCGGTCTCTACGCCTCCAGCCCGGAGGACTATGGCATCGGCTGGTTCGGCGATCACGACGACAACCGCCTCTTCGGCGATCAGCGCCCCTAGCATGTCTTTTCCCGCATACCCGTTTTGGAACACCGCTTATGGCCGTTGACCGCTGTGTTTGCCACGAAGTCCCCTTCGAGGAACTCCTGCGCCTGCACCGCGAGGAAGGCCTCGACCTCGAGCAGCTCATGGACCGAACCGGCTGTTGCACCGGCTGCACCACTTGCGAGCCCTATGTGAAAATCGCACTCGCAACGGGTGAGACCGACTTGCCCGTGATGAACGGCCGAGAACTCCACGAAGCACTCAAGAAGATCGGGGCCGACCCCTCTGACGGCTGAGCCCGCTTCGGCTACGCTTCCCACCATGACCGCCCTCCCCGAACAGCCGAACCTGACCATCGCGGACCTGCAACTCCTGATCCGCACCCGCTACCACGACACCGACTCCGCCCGGGGCACTCCCGGAACCTTCATGTGGCTCATCGAAGAAGTCGGCGAGCTCTCCACCGCCCTTCAGGAATGCGCCCCGGATCAGTCCCCGACTCCCGAGCAGCGCGCGAACCTCGAGGAGGAATTCGCCGATGTGCTCGCCTGGCTCGTCACCCTGGCCAACATCAACGGCGTCGACCTCAACAAGGCCTTGACCAAGTACACCGAGCCCGGACGCGTCGAAGGCGTCAAGCACTGAGCACACCCAGCATGAACCGCATCGAATCCATCTTCGCATCCAGCCGCGAATCCGGACGCAAGCACCTGATGCCCTTCGTCTGCGGCGGCTCGCCCACGCTCGATGACATGCGTGACTCGATCCGCGCACTCGACGGTGCTGGCGCCTCCATCATCGAAATCGGCATCCCATTCAGCGACCCGATCGCCGATGGCCCCGTCATCGCGCAGGCGATGCACCACGCGCTCGAGGCCGGGGTCACACCTCGCTCGGTGATCCAGACCGTCTCCGAGATCCGCGCAGACATCAATGCCGGACTGGTCGCCATGACCAGCGTCTCCATCGTCGAGCGGATCGGACGCGACCGCTTCGTGGGCATGCTGGCCGACGCCGGTTTCGACGGTGTGATCTACCCCGACGCCCCCCTCGAAGAAGCCGGCCAACTGGTTCAGGCCGCCTCCAGCCGGGGACTCACCGCGAGCCTGCTGATCGCGCCGACCACCCCGCTCGACCGGGCCGGACAGATCTGCGATCACTGCACCGGCTTCGCGTATGTCCTCGCTCGCGCGGGCATCACCGGCGAGACCGGCGGCGGACCCTC
>CAZIXS010000177.1:0-2652 GCA_964543335.1 uncultured Phycisphaeraceae bacterium
AACACCCGAGTTCAGGTCGAGCACCCCGTGACCGAGATGATCACAGGCGTCGACATCGTGGCGACCGGCATCCGCGTGGCCGGTGGTGAACCCTTGCCCTTCAAGCAGAAGGACATCTCGATCAATGGTCATGCGATCGAGTGCCGCATCAACGCGGAGAACCCGGACCGCAACTTTGCCCCGTCGCCCGGAACGATCGAGCAGTTCGCCGCGCCCGGGGGTCTCGGTGTGCGGATGGATACGCATGTGGTCCCCGGTTACCGGGTTCCGCCCACCTACGACTCCATGATCGCCAAACTCATCGTGCATGCCCCGACTCGAGAAGCGTGCATTCGCCGCACGAAGCGCGCTCTGTCGGAGATGCGGATCGAACCGATCCACACGACCATCGGCTTGCATCTGCAGCTGATGGACAACGCGAGCTTCAAGAAGGGCGGCATGGATATCCACTTCCTCGAGCGCCTGCTCAAGAAGTAAGGATCCCTCAGGGCTGCTCGTCAGGCTCAAGGTTGTCGTGTTCGAGTCGGCTTCGTTCCTGGATGGCCCGTTGAATCCGGATTTCGCTCGTCGGTACGAACGCGCCTCGACCGATGCCCTCGCACGACTTTGCCAACATCCGCCATGACCGGCGAGAGCCCATGTGTTCAGGCCAGAACGGGAATGTGCGGCACTGCGTCGGACGATCCTCATACAGCGAACACACCAACTTACCCGGCTCGGACACGCGGTCGAGGAACACGCAGTCGTGTTTCACGGACCCGTCAGACTCTATGAATCGAGTCTCTTGAAAGGAACGCCCGGCGGGCGTGTCGTGCGTGTAGCGCTCGTAAAACTCCGCGTAGGCGATGCCCAATCGGCGGGCGATCCGCTCGCCTTCCTCACGCGAGAACAGGATGAATCCGCTCGGACCGGTGCAGCAATTCCCGCAGAGCGTGCATTCGAAGCGGACCGGGTCGTCGTCAAACCACTCGCGCTGAGATCGATCCGGTGCCATATCAGGATTCGCTGACTCGAATCACTACAACCGTTTGATCATCGTCTCGGGTTCTCAAGCCGGTGTGCTCGTAGAGCCCCTGATGGATGTGACCTATGACGCAGTCCGGCTCACCTGTGCAGGTGCGCAGCGTCTCGATGAGGCGGTGCTTGCCGAACATCTCGCGGCTGCCGTCTGCTTCGCGAGGAGCAAAGGCTTCGACGATGCCATCGGTGTACAGAATGAGCGTATCGCCGGGGTTGAGGTCGCAGGTCGCGGTCTCGTAGGTCAGTTCCGTGGTGATTCCGAGCGGGATCGATGCCGCGTCCAGGACCTCTTCCACCCGTCCATCACTTCGGCGGATGAGCGGCCGGTTGTGCCCGGCATTGGAATAGAGAATCCGACGCCGGTCCGCGTCAAAGACCGCGAAGAATGCCGTGACGAAGCTGTTCTCGATCTTTTTCCGAACGAGTTCGCGGCTCACACGGTCGAGCGTCGCCGCGGGATCACGGTCTCCGGCATAAGCCGAGTGCAGCAGGGCCTGAAGAATCGCCACGACCGTCGCGGCTCCGGCGCCATGTCCGGCGACATCGGCGATGATCACGCCGAACTCATCGCCTTCCATCTCGAAGAAATCGAAGTAATCGCCGCCGGCGTGCTGGCTGGTGAGGTAACTCGTCGCGATTTCGAGGCCGTTCACCGTTGGCGTGACTTCCGGGAGGAGCGACCGCTGGATCGCGGCAATCTCCTGAAGCTGCTGGTCGAACTGCAAATTCAGCCGGTCCAACTCCTTGCGGATGACGAGATTTCGAGTGACACGCCCGATCAGATTGCCCCGCATCACGAATTCTTCAACCTGGCTCGAACTGAAGGCGTTGGGCTCACGGTGCAGCGCGATGCTCCAGTTCAGGGCCTCGCCGTCGTCAAAGAGCGGGATCATCAGCGCCGAACGGAACTCGCTGAGGCGTGAGCCGAGCACGGGGTCTTCGTGCAGTTGCAGATCATTGAAGACATGCGCCCGTTCATCGGCAAGCAATTCCCCGATCCAGCCACCGGAGTGCTCGGGGAGTTCCTCCCAATGCTTCCAGGGGTCCCGCCGGCCGCGCTCAAGCTCGGCCGGTGACAGCCTCATGCTTGTGATCTTGTACTTCCCATGTTCCAGTCCGCGTCTGGAGACGCTGATGTAGCCTTGCCACGGCGAAAAGTCCGCCATGGTCTTGGCGAACTCATTCTGGACCTGTGCCGGATCGTCCATCGCGCTGATGCGCCGAACCAGATCCGTCAGACGGACGACCCGGTCGGCGATCGGGGTTTCCTGCTGGTTCTGTTTGGAGGTATTGCTCACGCGGTCATTGTAGACCGCCCGCTGACCTTCACAGGCACGAGCCCCCGAACTGGCCAAGAATCATGTTCAGATCCGCGAGGTCGACCAGACCGTCGTTGTTGGCATCACCCTGAGCACCGCTCTGGCCAAAGTTGGCCAGCACCAGGTTCAGATCCGCCAAACCAACCGTACCGTCGCCGGTGACATCACCGGGGCAGTCCACGGTCTGGAACCACCGCTCGGGTTCGATGGCGCGCTTGCTGATGCCGGGGCCCTGGAACCGGACGATCAGCCCCGCTCCGCCGCCTCGCTCGAAGAACTCCACTCGAATCGCGTGTTTGCCAGGGGCCAGGGC
>CAZIXS010000178.1:0-2542 GCA_964543335.1 uncultured Phycisphaeraceae bacterium
AGGCCGGACACCGCGAAGCCGTCGCGACATCGCTGCTGCCACTCTCGGGCCTTATCGCCATGCTCGCCGTCCCGATCAGCGGTCTGCTCGTCGACCGGTTCGCCGAACGAAAACTGCTCGCCTGCACAACGGTCCTTCTTGGTATGGCCTGCTCCTGCGTGGCCTTCGCCGAATTCCTGCCCGTGCTCTACGCCTCGATGGTGCTCATGGGCATGACCCAGTCGCTCATCTTCCTGCTCGCCAGCCCCATCTTCGCTCGCTACTTCGGCCGCAAGCACCACGGCGCAATCCGCGGCACGCTCACCCGCTCGATGATCATCGGTACCGCCGTTGGTCCCGCCGCCCTGTCGCTCGGTGCCGAACTCTTCGGGAGCTACCGCCTCCCCCTGCTGCTCTGCGGGCTGACCGCCATCCCTTTAACCATCGCCGCCCTTTCGATGCGCCAGCCGCCCTTCCCGGACAATCCATAGCGGCTCGCTCTGCTCTCAGCAGTCGATCCCGAAGTTCGCAAGAATGATGTTCAGATCCGCCAGATTGACTTCGCCGCTGCCATCCGCATCCCCCACGCTGGTCGACTGACCGAAATTCGCGAGCACGAGATTCAGATCAGCCAGCCCGACCGATTGGTCGCCCGTCACATCTCCCGGGCACGCACCCGGAGCCACCACGACTGCGATGCAGATGCTGTTGATCACACCAGTATCGATCGGGTTGTGGTCCGTGACCGTCACAATCCATTCACCCTCCGCGGGCACCCCGTGGAAAGCACTCAGTGCGTCGGCAGGAAGAATCTCGCCAAGCAGCATGGGTGTCGGGCCTCCCGGGGCGCACAGATCCTCAGCCGTGACAGCACTCGCATCGGTAAAGGTGGCGTTGATATCGTTGCCGCCGCAGCCGAAGGTCCATGTACCGGATCCGACGCGGTCGAGAAGCACCACGGAAACGCCGGCGTGCGATACGGTAATCGTGAGATCTCCGAGCCACTCATGCGCGAGATCGATCGATACCGCAACATCTTCCACGGTGGCACCGTCACCCGATGGAACAGCGATCGCAACCGATGCACTGGACGAACCGTCGGGGATCGGGATACCCGACCCGCCGCAGCCGCTGGACTGAGCGTGGGACACCGCCGCGAGCGTCAGAACCGCGGCACAAGCTGTCATCGAGTCAACGAGCGGCATTGGCGTTCATCTCCGAGTTGCGTAAGGAATCCAAGTACTGAGCGGGTTCGCTCATCCCCGTCGTGTGGCACTGCCCAACGGTATTGCCCATGCTGTTGCCTCCCGGAAGTTGCCCGCGCGACACTTCGATCACCCCGTCTTCCGGGTTGGCAAGAAATAGTCCACTGAAGAAATTGCACCAAGGCCCGGCCGACGAGGTGGTCCAGTAGTGCACACGCGATCGGGCATCCATGGGAATCCCCGAGAGCCACACCGCCGAACCCTCGACGGACAGATCGGTGTTTGCCCCGCACCCGGTCCCGAAGATCCCGCCGAGTGCACCGAGGTTCCCGGCCAGCGGAGTGCCCTGGTACGGAGTTCCGACCGACTGGATCAGACGAGGTCCCTCGGCCCAGTCCAAAGCGCTGAAGTAATAGGTGTACAGGTGCAGAGCCGCGGTTCCACCCTGGCTGTGCGCGACCACGCCAGACGATTTGGTGGTGTCCGCGAGCACCTTCATCAGCAGCGCAAACTCATCGTGGCTGCGGTTGGACTCGGGATCGGAAAAGACCTCAAGGGCCCCGGTAAACTCGGAGAGCGGCCACGGATTGCCACCCGCGCAGTACCCATGAATCAGCAGCAGATTATGCCCGCCGGCGAGTCGTGAAGCCGCCGGAACGCTGATATCGACCGGAAATGCCAGGTCGTCGCTGCGCGGCGCGGTCCGCATCTCGATCCCCATATCCGCTCGCGGAGCAAGCTGATCCTCAGGCAGATCCAGAGACAGTGGAATGACATCAGAACCGCAAAGCAGCGCCATCGTCCGAGGACAACGAACTTCGACCCTCCGCAGTTCAAACGGCCCAACGGCAGCCGCCCGGCTGAACCAGCCTGTGTTGACATCCAACGGAAGCACCGCATTCCCGTCCGAATCAAACTGCGGGAAAGTCATGCCGCCGATCCAGCAGACGGGCACCGCCTGGCCGCGTGCATCACGCCCCCAGATCTGCGCGGTTACGCGGCAGTGTTCCGTGCGTCCATGGTCTGTCGCCGCGATCTCGATCCGAAATGACCCGGCCTGCTCGCGAAGCCCGGCCGATGCGGACTGACCCAGAGAGATGTCCTCCGCAACTACGCTCACCACATGCTGCGAAGTTCGAAGGTATCCCTCCCCCTCAGCGACCACCTGAACGGCGAAACGACCGAGAGACTGCGGCACGAACGACCCGGTGAAATGACCACTGCCATCGTCGGTCATCGCAGACGTCTGCCGAGTTCCGTCAGGGCGAGTGACAACCATGCTCACCCTCGCATCGCGACGAGGTGGCAATGTGGGTTCCGCATGCAGGGAGGCTCGGAAACCGATCTCCTGTCCGACC
>CAZIXS010000179.1:0-2361 GCA_964543335.1 uncultured Phycisphaeraceae bacterium
CAGAAAGCGCAACCCGCTCATGCGCCGAACAGATGAGCCGTCAGACAGGACCTAGCCAGAGCAGAGGCGACAATCGCAGACGAATTAACGGCCGCAAAAGGAGCCGGGACCCGAAAAAGCCGTTGCAGATAGACCTGCGAAACAACAGAAAGGATGACTGCGTACGTTAACACAACGGCTGTTGCAGCAATCAAAAAACTGACAGTCGATATCGCGTCAGGCATAATCGCCACCTTGTCTTTCGCTTCTTTCGATCCAGGCACCTAGAGGCGGAAGCGAATGATTAATGATCGAAGATACCTGAAAACTATGGCAAAGGAAGCGAAATTTCAGATCGCATTGTCCGCAGACAGAGATGTCGCCGAGAGCTGCTGGAGAGTGCAGGCAGCACTGGCATCACTTACCGCTTGTCTCGCACGCTCTACCCCCTCCTCCAACGTCTCTGCCACACCCCCCACCACCAGCGCCGCCGCCGCGTTCAGCAGCGCGATGTCCGCCTTCGGGCCCGGCACTCCCTGCAGGATCGAACGGATCACACCCGCCGCTTCGTCGAGGTCGCCCGCCTGAAGGTCTTCAAGATCGGCACGCTCGATCCCGACGCTCCGCGGGTCGAACGACTCGATCTGCACCTCGCCATTGCGCACATGAGCGATCGTGGTCGTGGTGGTCGTCGTGATCTCATCCAGACCGTCGTCACCCCGCACGACCATCGCCCGTTCGGTGCCGAGCGCACTGAGCGTGTGGGCCACCGCTTCGAGCCGGTCCGCGTCGTACACACCCAGCAGCTGCCGGCGGGCACCGGCCGGGTTCGTCAGCGGCCCGAGCAGGTTGAACACCGTCGGGAACCCGAGCGCCTTGCGCGGCCCCGCCGCGTGGCGCATCGCGGGGTGGTGATGGATCGCGAAGCAGAAGCAGATCCCCGCTTCTTCCAGGCAGCGTGCCTGCTGCTCGGGGGTCGCGTCGATGTTGATGCCGAGTTGCTTGAGCACCTCCGCGGAACCCCGCCCGGTGCGCGAGCGGTTGCCGTGCTTCGCAACCAGCAGCCGACGCTCGCCTTCGGCGTTTCCCGCCGCCGCCGCGATGATCGCCGCGGCCGTCGAGATGTTGAAGGTCTTCGGAGCCCCGCCGGTGCCGCAGGTGTCTATGAGCCGAGGCCTGAGCGATTCGGCGACGGGAACCGGGGCGACATGCTCCCGCATCACCGTCGCAGCTCCGATGAGTTCGTCCGTCGTGACGCCCCTCGACTGGATCAGGGCCAGGGCTGCCCCGATCTGGGCGGGATCGGCCTCGCCCGAAAGGATCGCACGGAACAGTTCGCTCGACTGATCGCGGGTCAGGGTGTTGCCAGAGACCAGAGCCTGCAGGGCGTCGTGCATCAGTGAAATCCAGAAGCTTTGGAGGACAATGAGAGAGAAGGCGAGCCCGAACGGGGCGAATCCTATACTCCTCGCACAGGAAATCACCCGGAACACCGAAACGGAACCCGAGCATGAAGCACATCATCGGTCGTATGCGAGCGGGACTGGCCTCTGCAGCGGTGCTCGCCGCAGGTTCGCAGGCCTTGGCTGACGCTTCGGACTGGGCGAATTCCCTGCCCGGCGGAGCCGATGTGCTGCTCAGCCTGAGCGGCGTCGATCAGGCCGAGACCGCCCTCGCGGCTCTCGCCCGCAGCGCCGAACTCGACTGGCTGCCCACCACGCATCGCTTGCTCATCGCCACCAATCTGCTTCCCGGGACGGACACCTCCCGCCCCTTGGCGATCGCGCTCGAAGCCGGCGATGACGATTCCGGCCTGCCTCGATTCGTCGCGGTGATCCCCGCTGACCGCCCCGCCATTCTCGCCGCGAACTTCGAGGCCTTACCCTCCGCCGACCACCCCGGGCTGTTCGAGTTCAGTTTCGCCCAGCGCGACTACCTCGCCCGCGTCCTGCCCGACGATCATCTGGCGATCTCCAACTCACCGGAGCTGCTGAATTCCCTCCGCAACGATCGAGGGAACAGTTCCAACCCGGACGACCAGACCGGCCCGATCCGACTCACGCTGCGCGGCGAGGATTCCATCCGGCTGCTCCAATCGGCGTTCTCGATGGCATCGCCAACCCCGCCGCAGTCGAACGCCGAGGCGATGTTCCCTTGGCCCGAGGGCGTCGAGGCCGTCCAGTTCCACCTGACGCCCTCGGTGGAATCGGTCCAGATCGGCATGCAAGTCATCGCGCAACCGGGAAGCGAGTACGCCACTCTTTGGAATGCCTCCGAGGACACTCTTCTCGAACCAATCCCGCTGCCCAACACCGAAGCCGTCCTCGTCGTGCAGGGCTCGATGCAGGACTCTGCCACGCGAGCGTTCTTCCTGCCGCTCGG
>CAZIXS010000180.1:0-502 GCA_964543335.1 uncultured Phycisphaeraceae bacterium
ACTACCGCGTGGTGCACAACCAGCCCTACCTCGGCACCGACGACGGCCTCACCACGGAAATGCGAAAGCAGTTCCCCGATCACAAGTACGCCGGCATCGAACTCGAACTGCGCCAAGGCCACATCGCCGAAATGGACGAGGCGATGGCACTCTCCAAAGCCATCGCCTCGTCAGTCCGAAGCCTGCGCTGATCGGATCCGCTTACGGGCAGTCAGCCCCGAAGTTTCCGAGCACCAAGTTCAGGTCCGCAAGATCCACCACGCCGTCGCCGTTGGCATCACCCGCCGTGGTCGCCTGCCCGAAGCTGGCCAGCACCAGGTTCAGATCCTTCAGATCCGTGCTCCCGTCGAAATCAACATCCGAGGGGCATCCCACCGGCCCGATCTCGCCCTGAAAATGCATCACCGCCTTCTGGAATGCGCCGATGCCGGCCTGAGATCCAAGCACCCGACCCGGAAGGTCATCCAGCGATGGATGAATCCCACCGTAGATGCGCGAGATC
>CAZIXS010000180.1:520-2343 GCA_964543335.1 uncultured Phycisphaeraceae bacterium
TACCCCGCAAACGGCGGCGTCACAAAGGTCCGCGCCTGGTACGGGATCCACTCCGCGGCGCGGATCCATCCGCACCCGCCGTATTCCAATTCCGGATCCGCAGGATGCCCCTTCCACGAGAACAGCGCGATCTCTCCCACGTGGGCCGCGAGATGCTCGTGCCGCTCACCGGGCGCGCTCGACTCGGCCGTGATCACCTCGACCAACCCCGCCTCCAAAGGCAATCCGTTCGGGTGATACGACGGACCATCCGGGTCCGAGGACTGCCCGAGCGACGCCATCGTGCGGATGAAAGTCAGCGGCCGACCGAAGTCGTAAAGCGCTTTCACCTCCCAGGTCGCGATCGCCGCGTCATGCACCGCGCCGTTCAGAGCGAGATACAGCTTCACATCCCATTCCAGCGCATCCAGCTCCGGACCAGCTCCGGCAAACCGACGCTCAAATCCGTCGAAGCCGCTCACCTCGTTGGCGATCTCGTTCCAGTGCCCCGGAGGCGTTGACGACAAGGGACCATCCGCCCAGAACTCCGCGAGCACACGCCCCCAGTCGCCGCGCAGCACCATGAGTTCCGCGGGATACGGCAGCCCCGTCACCGGGTTCACCGCGTGGCCCGACCCATCGTTCGCCCCCAGAGAATTGTTCCCGACCACTGCGGGCGAAATGTTGATTAACACTCCATCATCCGGGTTCAGCGCCGCCGAAGCACGCAGCACTTCCATCACATCCTCGCGGAATACAGCGTCACCCGCGCCCCCCAGCATCGGCGGAGCGCCCGGATCCAGATACATCGCTCCCGGCGCAGAACGCTCCATCGCGAACGGCCTCACCTCCCGCCAGTGCGGCGTGAGAAACGACTGCGGCTCGTCCGCATCCGGAACCACGAGCGGCTGCCAGCGGTTCACATCCACAACGCCGCTCACGCCCGGAACCTCGACCGTCAGCGGGCCGTTCAGGGGTTCGTAACCGGAGGTATCCGCGTAGTTGCCATCCTGGTTCGCACCGTCGTCGACGGTCTGCGCGATCAGCGACGCCGCGATACGGTTGCCGACCGCTGCGGGCGATGAGCCGACCGTCGTCGTGACCGACGGGTCATACCCGAGGGTGTTCATCAGATCGTCCATCGAGGGCAGCGTGATCGCCGCACCGGGCGAGTTCGCGAATCGGTCCAGCATCACACGGTACGCCGCGTAACTGATCGCCTCGCGCCGAGCCGCTTCGATATCCACCGCCGACACCCGCTCGCTCCGGAACACCGCACCGGCCGTGGTGTCGTACGCCGCCCACGCGTCGTACATCGCCGCCGACACATGGAACAGGTACCGCGTCACCACCGGAGGACGCGGCTTGTCACGCCGAATCGCCGCCAGCAATTCCTCGTTCCACAGCCGCGCCACCGAGACTTCACCGGATCGCTCCACAGTCCGATCAGGAAGCGCCTGTCGCGCATGAGGCAACTGCACCCCGCGAGGACCATCAGGACGAGGGGAATCCGCTGCAAACACCGACAAAGAGGTGCCGGTGCACAATATGCACGCGCTGATAAAGAGCATCTGATGCTTCATAGAGGGAGTCCTGTGTCTTGAAGAGGGGTGCGAAAAGCAGGATCAGGCCGAGCGGTGACTCAAGTATGTCACGATATCCCGGCGAGTCAAATCCTCTGCAGGCTAACACCGATCCTCAGCCTGACGAGCACGCCCAGACCCTACAAACAGACTTGATCCTGATTCTCAATACCCGGATCACCCGTGTTTCAGGGTTCTCGCCACTCCGCCAGACGCTCCGCCCCCTCCTCATCCCACGCGAAGCCAGCTCGCAGATGCCCG
>CAZIXS010000181.1:0-2315 GCA_964543335.1 uncultured Phycisphaeraceae bacterium
CGAGCTGAGGCTGGCAGATTCCGCATTCGATCTCATCGACCCCGTGCTCATGACAGAAGAGAGAGGGGGCACCATCGCGGGAGGGCGTCGCCGAGGCGTCCCCCAGCAGAGCGGGATTGCACAGGTGGCATTCGTCTTCGTAAAGGAAGTGCTCCTCGCAATACGCCCGGTCCGCGTCTTCCAACTGTGGCTGGCAGATCCAGCACCGGTCTTCATAACGAGCGTGCTCGCTGCACCACAAGCGGCCCTCATCACGCTTGGCCGGATCACAGATGAAGCAGGTCTCGTCAGCACTGTGTCCATGGAGCCCGCCCGACGACTCGTCGGATGTGTTCTCCGAGGCATCGAGTGCCGGGTTGCAGAGATGGCATTCGTCCTCATACAAATTGTGTTCGTCGCAATACGGTCGGGACGAATCCTCAAGCTGCGGCTGACAAATCCAACACCGGTCCTCGTACCGGGCATGCTCGGTACACCACAAGCGGCCGGCGTCGCGCTTCGTGGCGTCGCACACGAAGCAAGTCTCGCCGTTCTCGTGCGAGTGAGCGACCTGTGTCACATCAGATGCGCGTGATCCGTTGGATGACGATGATGCTTCCTGTTCGCCATCGCACCCGCCAAGCAGGAGTGTCGTTGTGAACAAGCAAACGAGTGAAATGACGCCGTGTAATGGTCTCACGGTGTGTCTCCTTGATTGGGGTGATCAGAATGTTCGTGGAGCGAATGGGTGTCCAGCGGCTCTGAGATGAGCCCCTCAACCTGCACCTTCGCGGCGTGGTATTCGGCGAGAGCTTCGAGCCTTTGGGTTTCAGTATCGAAAAGGGTGCGCTGCGCATCGAGGACATCGAGGTACGGGAGTTTGCCTTCGTCGTAGGCCCGACGCGTCGCGTCGTAGGCGTCCTTCGCCGCGGGAAGTAGGGCGGCATCAATCGCCTGGGCCTCGTGGTACGCGGCGGTCAATCGGGCGTGTGCCCGAACAAGTCGGGTGGCCAAATCGCGTCGGGAAGCCCGCCCCTCGTCGATCGCTTGTGCTGCTCGGAGCCGGGCGGCCAGTACTCCTCCCTGATTGCGATCGAAGATCGCCAATGGCACGGACACGGCCACGACGAGACCGACATCTTCGCTCTCTTCGGCATACCGAATGCCAGCACCAGCCGTCACGTCGGAGACGGCTAGAGCCCGTTCGAGAGCGACCACCGATGATCGTCGCTCGGTCTCTGCGATCCAACGCTGAACTTCCGGATGGTGCTCAACGAGATCCGTCAGAGCATCGAGCAACGGCACAGGCATGAGGTCATCCAGCGATCCGATGGCCGTGTCAAAGCCGGGGTCGGTTGCATCCCACATCGCACTGAGTTCACGCCTCGCGGCCTCAAGTTCCCGGCTGAGTCGATCTGCGGCGATGCGGGTGGATTCGCTTTCGAGCCGGGCCTTGATCTCGTCGATGGGTGAAACATCTCCGGCCTGCACCCTCCGATCGATGACGCGCCGGTTCTCCTCTGCGAGTACTTGCGCGCGAACGGCGAACTCAACACGCTGCTGGAGCTCCAGTACCCGCACGAAGCGGGACGCGGTGTCGGTGAGCACGGCCAGCCGCTGTGCTTCGTAGTCGAGAGCAGAAACAGTCCACTGCCCCTCGGCGACCCGCACGCGGCGGTCTCGCTTCCCGCCAAGCTCAAGAAGCTGGCTAAAGGCTATGGTGGTCTCGGCAGAATCAAAGCCACTCAAGCTTCCAGAGCCCGCGAAGTCTTCGACCTCGATTCCGACGCTTGGATTGGGGGAGAGCCCGGCTTGCAGACGACGCGCTTCCGCAATCCTCGGCTCCCAGGCAAGCGATCGAAGTCGCGGGTTGCGTACGAGCGCAGCCGCGAGAGCCAGGCGAAGGGTCAACTGCTCACCGATGGTGACCACATCTGATCCTGGTCCGACTCGATCAGGGTCCTCCGGTGCTTCGTAACGAGGCATATCGCGCAAGAGAGGCCTTGCGGCGGGGGGGTCGAAGTCGAATGGTGACGGCGCGCAACCGCCCAACAGAGTGACGACGCCCAGGCAGCAAAACAGCTTTGGTTCAGTAAATCTCATGTGTTCTACTCGGATAGAGACATTGCCCGGCGCACACCGAGCCTTTGGGAAATACGAACGCAGTACACGTACTGCGCAGAATCCCAGGTCGTCCTAAACGAGCAGAATTACGCTGCGAAGATGGCAAGCAGAGAATCCGACTCCCGATAGCACCGGAGGTCGGACGGCGGAGGACGTTTTTGCCGATCTGTCAGTGAGGAACTCCAACCAAAGCAAGGGCTGATCACCAGGCC
>CAZIXS010000182.1:0-2240 GCA_964543335.1 uncultured Phycisphaeraceae bacterium
CGAACGCTCCGCCTCACCGGCCTGCTGGGTGATGCTGGAGAACTGCTCGGCCAGTGACGCCGCGGAAACCGGCTGGTCGCTGAAGACGAGCATGCGAGGCGGCGAGGAAAACTCGCCCGCTTCATCAAAGGGCCACTCAAACACCACGCGGGCCGTCCCAGTCGCGGGCTCCATCGGCTCGTTCAGTAGTTGCACCACGCCGAACGCGGAATTGCTCAGACGAGTCATCTCTTGGCGGGTGCGGTTCGACAACTCCGCCGCGAACTGGCTGGAAGACTCGCTCAGTGAATTCGTGAGACCCGCAACCGCCTTCGGCTGTCCGGAGACGTCCAGCGTGCCGGGGCGAGCCCGCTCCATCGCGTACATCCCGCCGATCAGCGCCACCACTGCGATGCCCGCGGCGATGCGCCCGAAGCTGATCAGTCGCCGATCACGACCGCTGAGCCAGCCGCCTCGCTTCTGGCCGACGGTCTGAAGCACCCGATCCGTAAAGTCCGGAGCACGCACCGGCTCTCGAAGCGCACCGATCGCTCGACGCGTCGCGTTCAGGTCGCCCGCGGCTTCCGGGTCGGCGCTGAGCTTGGCGAACAGCGCCTTCGTATCCTCGCGGCCGACCTCGCCATCCAGAATGGCATCGATCAGATCGTCGGGAACGCGTCCCGCGCCGATGTCATCACGGCCCGGGCCTTTGGGATTCGGTCCGTCAAATCGCTTCACTGGATCACAACCTCATCGCTGAACCGGGCGAGGAATTCCTCGCTCTCGTGCTCCTCGAAATACTTGCGCATCCGACGCCGCCCGCGATGCAGGTGACTCTTGACCGTGCCCTCGGGCATGTCGGTGTACTCGGCGATCAGCGCGATCGGCCATTCCTGCTGGTGGAACAGCAAGATGATCTCCCGCTGCTCCGGTGAAAGCTCCTGAAGGGCCCGTCCAATCGCGTCTTTGGCTTGGGTGTCCCGCTCGCGAGCCAGCGTTGGCTCGTTCGGCTCATCCCAGTCGCCGCGCCGTGAGCCCACGATCTCGGTGTCGTAGAGCGGCTTGTGCTTCTGCATCGCGTTCACATAGAGCCGCTTGGCGATCGTGAACAGCCAGGTGCTGAAGCGGAATCGCGGGTCGAAGCGATGCAGGTTGAGCAAGACCCGCACGAAGGCGTCCTGCACGATGTCCTCGGCGATGTCCGGGTTGCCGCTCATTCGCAGCATGTACGCAAACAGCGAGTTCTGGTGGGCGCGGATCAGATCCGAGGCCGCGCCCTTGTCGCCCGCCACCGCGAGCTCGATCAGCCGGACCTCGTCTTCTTTGTTCATACTCATCGGGCGCCTGCTCTCTGCGCGGGAAGGTTTGGCTGCTTGGCGGTTTTTTCGCCGCCGGGCATCATGTGATACTACGCTCAATGTGCCACAGCGTTGCAGTTATTCCAGTGACCGATTGGTTCATTGGGTTTCGGAAATCTCTGATTTTGCATCGGAGATTGGCTGCCCAGACCACCAATCTCCCCCAAGTTCACAGGCCTCCATGACACAATCCCCATCCCAAGACCTGAGTTGGCCCCTCCTGCTCGCCAAATGGACCGAGTACGCCAAAGCCGCCGTCGCTCTCCCCAGCACCGACGAGGGAAACCGCGATCGGGATTCCGTTCCAGCGGTCATCGCCCTCCAGGCCATCTGCTTCGCCCTCAGCGAGATCCACCGCCTCCCTACCGATGAACGCCTGCTGGGCATCGAGCGGGCCGAGTACATCGTCCGGGAGCGGTCCACCGAACTCGACCGCCTGTGGCGGGGCCACCCCATGCCAGACGCCATGCTCGACCTACTGACCGACGCCCGTCAGGCCGTCCAGCACGCCTCGACCCTCGGCACGGAGTACCGGGCCGCCTCGAACGCCACCTCCCCCGGCCTCGATGCGCTCCGCACCCTCCAGATCACCCTCGCCGCGGCATCCTCCGACGCGCACCCCCTCACCGCCTACGCCCTTCACCCCGGCACGCGTATCAGCGTTGGCACGCCGGTCCTGTTCTGCAATCCGGACTGCCCGATCGATCTCACCCCCGCCGCCCTCTCGGCTGATTGCCCGCTCACCGAACCACGAACCGCAGCCCCCATGCAGGTCTACCGCAACGCCGAAGCCGACACCACCACCGACCTCGCGGCCCCCATGAACACCACCATGCCCCCCGGCCGCCCGCTTCTCATCCCGCTGCTGATTGATGGCGAAGAGCGGCCTCTGCCGAGCGAAGC
>CAZIXS010000183.1:0-2058 GCA_964543335.1 uncultured Phycisphaeraceae bacterium
AGATCATCATTCACTGGCAGAGCCTTAGCGTAGAAGTGGGTGATCAGGATGACGGCGACGGTGTCCACGAGTTGGCTGACCAGCGTGGAGCCGTTGTTGCGAAGCCACAGGTGCTTGCCGTTGGTGAGCTTCTTCCAGAAGTGGAAGACATGCACATCGACGAGTTGGGCGACGAGGTAGGCCACCATGGAGGCTGCCACCGCGCCGAACGCAAGAGTCTTGACTTGGAAGAATGTCCAGCCCGTTTCCTCATACTTTCCGATGGCGGGATTCCACTCAGGCAACGGAGGCATACCGGTGACGGGGTCTATCCCGGCGAAGCCTGGCAGCGAACTACCCGCCCACAAGATTAGGACTACCCAAAGGTTCAGCAGGAAACCCACCCAGACCACGGCATTGGCACGCCGCCGCCCCCAGAACTCGCTGATGAAGTCGGTGCAGAGGAAGGTGATCGGATAGGGCAGGACGCCGACCGCGACAGCAAAGACGAGTTCGGCTCCCCAGAGCGTCGCGGGCTTGCCGTCTTCCCCGGTGATTTCAAAGAGCTTAATGAACCTCGTGATGCCGAGGATATTCAGCATCGTCAGCGAGCCGAGGAAAATGCCCGCGAAGACCAGGAAGGTGGTTTCGCGTCGCCAGTGCAGAACCGCCTCGGGCAGACGGGCGAGGCCGGAGTGGTCGTGCTGGGAGCTGGGCAGCGGAGGGTTGTGGTGGGCTCGCGATCGGTCTTTCGCCATGGAGAGAAGCATACGCGAGCGCGGCCCGGAAGCGCTCTACAATGCCGGGATGCACGAATCGGCCGGGACAACGAGGCGGGAGATCCGGGTTCTCCCGGCCCTGGTGGTGAACCAGATCGCCGCCGGTGAGGTCGTGGAGCGCCCGGCCTCGGTGGTCAAGGAACTCTTGGACAACGCGATCGACGCCGGGGCCAGCCGCATCACCGTCGAACTCGAGCAGGGCGGCGTGGAACTGATCCGGGTCACCGACGACGGGGGCGGGATCGTGCCGGAGCAGCTCGCGCTGGCGGTGCACCCCCACGCGACCAGCAAGGTCCGAGACGCGCAGGATCTTGACACGATCGCGACGATGGGTTTCCGGGGAGAGGCCTTGGCGTCGATCGCCTCGGTCAGCCGGCTGAGCATCCGGTCGAGGGTTGCCGAAGAGGATGCCGCGGCGGTGATCGAGGTCGAGGGCGACCAGATCCGGCCGGTGCGTCCGGATGCCGGCCCGGTGGGCACGCGCGTGACGGTGCGGAATCTGTTCTTCAACACCCCGGCGCGGCGCAAGTTCCTGCGAACGGCGCAGACCGAGCGGACGCACTGCCTGGACATCGTGCGATCCCTGGCGATGAGCCACCCGGCGATCGGCTTCCGGGTCGAGGTGGACGGCTCGACGGTCTTGGATCTCGCACCGAACCAGAGCGCGAAGGAGCGGGCGTTCGCGATCATCGGTCGCGAACACGAGGATCAGTATGTGGAGGTTTCCGCGGATCGCTTCGATGACGCTCGCGGACTGGCCCTGTGGGGGCTCGCGGGTCTGCCGACGCTCGCCGGAGCGACGACCAAGAAGCAGTTCGTGTTCCTCAACGGCCGGCCGATCCGCGACAAGTCGATCATCCACGCGGTGCGTGAGGCGTACCGAGGGTTGATCGAGCCGGGGCGCCACCCGGCGGTGCTGCTGATGCTGGAGATGTCGCCGGGCGCGGTGGATGTGAACGTGCACCCGGCGAAGACCGAGGTGCGCTTCCGGGACCAATCGCTGGTGCACCGGGTGGTGTACCGGGCGGTGCAGGAGGCCCTGCGCGGGCGGGACCTGACCCCCGCGGCCCGCTTCGGCAGCGCAGGGTTCCGCTTCGAGCGGACCGATACGCCGCGAGAGAGCGCCGCGATCGAGCCCAAGCCTCGCCGGGTGGATGAGTTCCTGGAGCGGATGTCGGCGCAGGGGGGAAGCCAGAAGGGCTTCGACTACCAGCAACTCAAGCAGGCGGTCGATGAAGACCGGTTGGCGATGGAAGCCGAGCGCCAGCGGATCGCCGAGCGCGAGCAGCGTCTGCGTGAA
>CAZIXS010000184.1:0-1849 GCA_964543335.1 uncultured Phycisphaeraceae bacterium
GTTCCTGTTCCAGATGATGGGCACCGACCTGACCTTCACGCAGCAGCTCATCATCCTGATCACTGCGACGCTCTCGGCCATCGGTGCCGCGGGCATCCCCTCCGCCGGCCTCGTGACCATGGCGATTGTCATCTTCGCCGTGAACAACTCGATCGCTGCGGTGGATCCGAATGTGCCGCAACTCCCGCTGTGGACCATCGGCATCATCCTTGGCATCGACCGACTGCTCGATATGTGCAGGACCGCTGTGAACGTCTGGGGTGATGCGATCGGCGCGAAGATCATCACGCGACTTGCGCCGGACACCGAGGACGAGCGCGAAGAAGCGATGGGCTGAGCATTGAGCGACAGTCCGAAGTTCCCATCGGGGTCAGAGGCCAAGGCGGCCTACAGGCGGGAACCTCCGACCGACATCGACACGCTCATGCCGGACTACAAGCCGCAGCCGTGGTCCCGCGCGATTCGCACGGACTGCCCGCGCTGCCGCTACGACCTCATCGGGCTGACGATCGGATCCAACTGCCCGGAGTGCGGCACAATGATCGGCACGGTCTCCGATATGGAGCTGCCGTCCTCGGGCTTCGCGACCGCTTCGCTGGTCTTCGGAATCCTGGCTTTTCCGGGCTGCGTCGCGATGGCGGTCCCAACCTTTGTCTGCGGCTTGCTCGCCGTGGCGTTCTGGCTGGTGACCGCTCGGGAAGTGAAGCAGGGCCACTGCTCCGCGACCTCGCTCGCCACAGCCAGAGCCGGCGCCGCCTGTGGCATCACGGCGATGGTGCTCGTGGGCGCGGTCCTGCTGCTGGTGATGTGACCGGGATCCGAAGCAGTCCAATCCGGACGCCGGGCGATCAGCGGGTCGGCACCGGCAGGTTCTTCACGAACAGTTCCGCGAGCTGCTTCTCGTCCACCGGGCCCGGCGCATCGGACATGACATCCGCGCCGGTTTGGGTCTTCGGGAAGGCGATCACATCGCGGATGTTGTCCGTGCCCGCCAGGTGCATCACGAGACGGTCGAGGCCGAACGCGATGCCGCCGTGGGGCGGTGCGCCGAACTGCAGGGCATCCATGAGGAAGCTGAACTTCTCCTTGGCCTCCTGCTCGGAGATACCCAGAAGCTGGAACACCTTGGTCTGCACGCGTGAATCGTGGATACGGATCGAACCGCCGCCGATCTCCGAGCCGTTGCAGACGATGTCGTAGCCCGCGCTGACGATGCCCTCGATGGTCTCGCGGTCGCCGGGGTCGGCCGCGAGGAACGCCTCGACCTGATCGGGGTTGGGCGCGGTGAAGGGGTGGTGCATGGCGTAGAAGCGCTGGGTCTCTTCGTCGTACTCGAACATCGGGAAGTCGACGACCCAGACGAAGGCCCACTTGCTCTCGTCGATCATGCCCATGTCGCGCGCGATCTTCTGGCGCAGTTCGCCCATCGCCTTCGAGCAGGTGCCGTAGGAGTCCGCCCCGAAGAAGATCTGGTCGCCGGGCTTCGCACCGAGTTGCGCCGCCAGGTCCTTCGCGATCGGCTCAATAAACTTGCCGATGCCGGCTTCGAGCGAACCGTCCGCGCCGACCTTAGTCGTGGGCACGCCGCCCGCGCCGAAGGTCTTGATCCACTCGCTGTAGCCGTCGGTGATCTTCCGGGTCAGCTTCTCGGCGCCGCCGGGCACGCAGATCGCCTTGACCACGCCGCGGTCCTTGGCCAGCGCGCCGGTGAACACCTTGAAGTCGGTCTTGGCTGCCAAGTCCGAGATGTCGTGCAGTTCAAGGCCGTAGCGGAGGTCCGGGCGGTCGATGCCGTAGCGGTCCATCGCCTCGTGGTAGGTCATCCGCGAGACGGTGGGGACTTCGTAGC
>CAZIXS010000185.1:0-1732 GCA_964543335.1 uncultured Phycisphaeraceae bacterium
GCCCCCCCCATGGACGAACGCGCCGGTGCAGCGCCTCCCACGACGCTCACGGTGCTGTCACCGCTGCCGCTTGCCCCTCCAAGCACTTCTTCCACAGCCTTGACCTTGTCCCAGTCCACCTTGGGCTTCTCGCGCCGCTCCGCGAGAAACTGAGCCAACAGACCGCCAAAGTCCTCAAACCTCTGATCCGGGAACACGGCACGCAGCGAACGCGACACGCTGTGATCCATCTCGACCGAGGCCGCCTGGACACCCGAGGTTTCGAACACGCCCACCACATCCAGTGGCCCGTCCTCGGAGGGGAATCCGAGCAGCATCGACCGCCCGCCGAGCGTGCCTTGGCCCGGCAGAACCAACTTGGCCATCAGATCCGGCCCGATCGCTTCTTCCAGAAGTTCACTCGCGGGTTTGGTGAGTTCGTTGACCTCCGCGACCGCGAATAACGCATCCTCAGCGGGACGATCAAACAGGCTCAATCGCCACGGCTTGACGCTCGTGACCTGCGTCGTGGCGAATTCCGGGTTCAACAGCAGGAAATTCATCCGGATCGCATGCCCGTCGATCGCCGAGCCGAGTACCAACCACGCCGCGGGATTGTCCGGTTCGCCTTTGAGCACCACGATGCTGGTGCCATCGGGCAGAGCCCGTGCGATCTTGCCCGGTGTTTGGGCATCGAGGGTGGCACCACGTAGACCGACCCCCAAAGCCGTGCCGAGAAGAGCATCGAACACGCGCGAACGGCTCGAGGGGCCAAGGACGACCACGGCATCCCCGCCACCAAGGCCTTGCCCCATCGCCGTCGTCAGAGGCCGCCTGCCCCGATCGTGAACGACGAGTTCGAAGGCATTGTTCTCGATCGAGAGCACCGGCAAGCCGTCCCGGAGTGCCCGAGGCACGGCATCGAGCTTCGTCCGAAGCAAACCGGCGGTTTCGGCGTCCACCGCCATGGCGATCGCCCACGAGTTCGCCTCACCCTCCGACTCGTTCACCAGCATGAACCGGCGACCGAGCAATCGCTTGGCCGCCTCTTCGGGCGTGAGATCCAGGCGTCTGGCCAGCACCGACCAAGCATCGAGCGTCCCGGTCAGGTCCGTGACGGCCTGCACCGAGGAGATCGCCGTGCCGATGGCCGGGGAATCCCAGACGCTCTGCAGATCCTCGACGATCACCGCCAGTTCAACCCCAGCGGGCACCGAACCGAGCAGGTCCACCGCGTCACCCCGCGCACCGCCTGCGGCCCACGACGGGCACACGATCATGAGGCACAACAGCAGAGTCGCCATGAGGCGCACCGTGCGAGGCTTCGTCGTATTCGGGAAGACCTGCGATCCAGTCACGCTCTGGTGTACCGCTCCGGTTCGAACGCGTTGATCAGAAATCGGATCGGGATCGATGCAACCATCGATCACGCGATTATTCACGGTCCGCGGGGTCACCGCCACCGGTGGGCTCAAACCCCGGCAGCGTGATCAGGATCGGCACCTGCGGGTGCTGTCGTTCCTGGGCTTCCGGATCCACCTGCGCATTTGAAACCTGCAGGAGGCGGCTGTTCGCAAATTCACCGATCGAAGCGATGAACTGCCGGTCCACGACCTTAGGCAGGCTGTCGATCAGCCGCTCCAAGGCCCCGCCCGGACGCAGCGAACGCTCCGCCTCACCGGCCTGCTGGGTGATGCTGGAGAACTGCTCGGCCAGCGAAGCCGCGGAAACCGGCTGATCGCTGAACACCAGC
>CAZIXS010000186.1:0-1706 GCA_964543335.1 uncultured Phycisphaeraceae bacterium
TCACCGAGGGGGGGCTGGGCCTCGAACTGTCCGAAGCGCTCGCTCAGCGGGGGACCGTCTATTACCTGTTGCCGGGCCGGGCTACTCAGGCGACATTCACCAGCGAAACCCCGATCGAGACCTTCCAGGGCGAGACTCAGGGAATCATCGGGTTCGCCGTGATCGCTCCCGCCGAGGATCTCACAGCCACGCTGAACGCCGAGACCCCGGCCGAGCGCGGGGCACTGCTCGGGGCCGAATTCGCCCTGCCCGTCGAAAGCATCCGAACCGGCATCGATATGCGCGATCGGCACCTTCTCGGTGAACAGTGGCTCGATGCTGCCAACCATCCGCACATCCGGTTTCGTCTCGCATACTTCGCCGAGCCGACCGACGCGACTCCCCAGACCGCTCCGGAGGGGTCACGGACCTTCCGGGGCGAACTCGTCGGCGACATGACCATCCGGGGCGTGACCCGTCCGCTGCGCGTCGCCAACGCGTCGATCGCGCTGCTGCCCGAATCCGACTCGACCCGACGCGTCGCCCCCGGAAACCTCATGGCGCTGCGCTGCCGGTATTCGCTCACGCTCGCGGACTTCGGCATCGACAACCCGATCGTCGGGCGCCAAGTCTCCCCGAGCATCGAGATTGATCAGGTGCTGTATTTCTCCACGGTCGCTCCTCAGGCAGACTCGTCTTCCTCAGAAACATCGAACGAGTCGGAAGCACCCTCGGAGCCGAGCGAAGCCAGGTAATCGCGCAGGATCGCAGCCGCGGCGAGGGCATCCCGCTTCTGCTTCTTCTGCTTGTGCGTCATGCCCGACCGGGCCATCTCCCAATCCGCCTGCACCGAGGTCAGACGCTCGTCCTGGTACCGCACCGGCAGATTGACGCGAGCGATCAGCCGTTCGACAAACACGCGCACCAGCTTCGCACGCGGGCCCTCGGTCCCGTCCATGTTGTAGGGCAGCCCGACGACGAGTTCGTCGGGCTCGTGCTCGCGGGCGGCGCTCACCAGCGCATCGAGCAGCGCGTCCCCAGGCTTCATCGGCAGTTCGATCACGCCCACGGCGCTGACAATGCCCGACTCATCATCGCCGCTGGCCAGCCCGGTGCGCCGGTCCCCGAGATCGATGGCGAGGTATCGCATCGGGCGTCCGGCTCAGTGCACGCCGATGACGCCGCTGCTGTTCGGCGGCACGGGAGCATCTGAGCGGGCAATCGAACTGGTGGGTGCCGTCTGGATGGCGTGTCCCGGGATCGGGCTGAACCGCGACCCGGCGAGCGGGATCCGCTTGTTCACATTGCCCGCAGGCAGCTTGGGGAACAGCAGCATGCCGAGAGCGGTCACCGCGATGTTCACGAGGATGTACACCACGATCGAGTCGATCCGCAGGAACCGCACCGTCGCGACCGACACCACCAGCGCGATACTTAGCGGGATCATCGCGTTCCAGCACAGCTTCATCATCTGGTCGTAGCGGAGGCGCGGGATCGTCCAGCGGACGATCATCGCGAAGATGACCATCAGCACGACCTTGCCGAAGAACACGCTGAACTTGAGGATCGCGGCCAGCAGGCCCGTAGCCTCAGGCTGGAGAGCCGGGACGAAGGGCAGGTGGTAACCGCCGAGGAACAGCAGCACGAAGAAGGCAGAGCCGGTGACCAGGTGCGCGAACTCCGCGAGGAAGAACAGTGCGAAGCGCATCGAGGAATACTCGGTATGC
>CAZIXS010000187.1:0-1657 GCA_964543335.1 uncultured Phycisphaeraceae bacterium
TCGTCTCGGTCACGGCCGTGAAAGTGATCGATGTCTACTTCAACGAGAAGCTCCAATTCCTGGGCTCCTCGACGTTTACCATCTCGCAGTATCCCGTCATTCAGATCGATGGCGGGCGCTCGACGCGGAACCGGCCGCCCATCACCTACGAAGAGGTAGAACGGCTTCAGCGGTCGATGGAGTCTCCGGTAGCGATCGGGGTGATCGAGGACTTCAGCGTCGGCGCGCTCCGGCGCGGAGATCGGGAAACGGAGCCCAATATGGTGCTTATCGGGGCCGATCAACACCTCCTGCAGAACTACAGCTACGAACTCGCGAGCGGTCGGTACATCACAGAGGAGGACGTTCGTTTTGGGCGTCCTGTTACGGTGATCCTCGAGGACGCGGTGGATGTCCTGTTTCCCAACGAGTCGCCGCTCGGAAAGGACGTCCGATTCCGGGGCCATCGCTTCGAGGTCATCGGCGTCCTCAAAAACCAGGGCAGCTTCCTCGGCTTCAACCAGAACACGCGCTTCTTCATTCCGGTCAGCCGTGGCTTCAGCCTGTACGGGAATCCGAACCGAAACATCGCCAACATCTCGGTCCGTGTGACGGTCCCCCAGGTGATGGACGCTGCCATGGAGGAAGCCACCGGCCGTCTGCGGGTGATCCGGAAGGTGGAGCCGGGCGAAGACAACAACTTCGAGGTGTCCACCAACGACTCGATCTCGCGGGTCTTCGATGCATTTACCGGGACGCTCACGATGGGCGGAGCCGGCATCGGACTCATCGCGCTTCTGGCGGCGGGCATCGGAATCATGAACATCATGCTTGTCTCGGTGACCGAGAGGACACGTGAAATAGGCATTCGGAAGTCCATCGGTGCCCGCAGGAAGGACATCATGCGACAGTTTCTGACGGAGGCCTTTGTGCTCTGTCAGATCGGTGGGCTGCTCGGCATCCTGCTCGGGGCGCTCGTCGGAAACCTCACGGCTCTCTACTTCGAGATTTCAGCCGCTTTTCCTGTTGGATGGGCGATCGGGGCCGTGGTCATGGTAACCGCGATATCGCTCGTTTTCGGGGGGTATCCGGCACTGAAGGCCGCCCGGCTCAACCCGATCGACGCCCTTCGCTACGAATGACGACGTGGCATCTCACCCCGCCGTGACGGAAACTGCAACCGTCAATCGGAGGGCAGCATGTCACAGGAGGCGAAGAAGCGGGTAGGCGAGGCCGTCGCGGGGCTGGTGGAAAACCACATGGTCCTGGGTATCGGGACCGGGTCCACCGCTGCCGAGGCGATTCGCGCCGTCGGGCGCCGCGTCCGCGAACAGGGTCTGGAGGTCGTGGGGGTGCCGACGTCCTTCTTCTCCGAGCGGCTTGCCCGCGAGTGCGGTATTCCGCTCACCACGCTGGATGTCGTGGCGTCGATTGATCTCGCATTCGATGGGGCCGATGAAGTGGATCCGGCGCTGAACCTGATCAAGGGTCGCGGGGCCGCGCACACCCGGGAGAAGGTTGTGGCTACCGCCTCCGAACGATTCGTCGTTCTGGTCGATGAGACCAAGATTGTGGATCAGCTGGGCACCAACTTTCCGGTGCCGGTCGAGGTCGTTCCGATGGCCGTCAGTCCGGTCACAGCGGCGTTGGAGCGCCTCGGGGCCCGATGCACGCTCCG
>CAZIXS010000188.1:0-1397 GCA_964543335.1 uncultured Phycisphaeraceae bacterium
ACGACGATGCCTTGGAACTGCTGAACCAGGGGTACGGCGTGATGCGTACGGAACTGGGCGATGGGCACCCGGATGTCATTACCGCGATGATCGACATTGCCAGAGCCTACTTCGGGGTGGCGAGATACGACGAGTCCGAAGCGTACGCGAGTAAAGCGTACGATCTGGCGCTCGGGATCGCCGACAATCATCGTCACATCCAGCGGGCGTTGAATACCCGTGGGCGTGTGGCCATGGCTCGCCGGAACTACGATGAAGCAGAGGCCATCGTCAACGAGGAGATCGAACGACTCTCGAGCCAGTTTGGCCCGGACCACGCACGGGTCAGTACCGCGCAAGGCAATCTCGCGTTGATCCTGTTTCGGGCGGGGAAGGTTGCAGAATCCGAAGATTTGTTGCGCGAGGCGTACGAGGCACAAGTGGAGGCACGGGGTGCCGGACATCCGATGGCGTTGTCGCTGCTCAACAACCTCGGTGGTGTTGTTCGTCAGCAAGGGCGTCTGGAGGAAGCGGACCGCTTCCTGCGAGATGCCTACGCCGGTCGTAAAGCAGCACTCGGACCCGGCCATCCGCACACTCTGCAAACTCTTCGACAAATCATTAGTCTCGCCGAACAGATGGGCGAGCCAGAGGAACGCTATCGGTTGCTCGTGGAACTCGCTGAAGCCGAGGCTGCTGTGAGGGAAGTCGAGCTCGCCCGGGCTCCGTCCGCGGCTCAACTCGCTGCCGCAGCGTTTGATGCCGCCGAATATGAATTGGCTCTTGAGTTGGCCAGAGCGATTCGACTGGCGAATCCGCCGCTCAGTGTTGCCGATGTCAACGCGATCCGATTCCTCGAACCTGATGCGCTCGCGGCCCTCGGTCGGTTTGATGAGGCAGAGCTGTCTTACCTGCAGCTCAGTCGAATCTACCGCGAGAGTACGAATGCGAGCCAGCAGCACTACGAACAACTCTCATCCAGAATCGCTCGGATGTACCGGTTGTGGTACGAGGTGAGCGGGAATCCGGAGCACCTGACCAAAGCCGAGGCATGGTCGCAGGGGGCCGTTTCGGCGGATGGGTGATGTTTGGTCTGTGCATAAAGCGACCGCCGATCGTCCTGAGGACGATCCGCGGTCGTTGGTCACACGCCGCACTCATCATAGAGTGACGCGGCACCTCGAATCATGTTTCTCGGATCAACGCATTCCGTCACCCGGATTGCCCGAGTTGTCTTTGGTTCGACGAGAATCAACCTGGTAGTACTCGTAAATGTCCTTGCCATAGTCGCGGTTGTTGAGATCTCCAATACGGTCGGTCTGGATCCGTGGAGCCTGCTTGAGTCGTGTGCTCACCAGATTGACACGGAAGTGGTCTTCCTGCACGCGACGCACAGCTTCCCACGGCACGACAATCGT
>CAZIXS010000188.1:1407-1636 GCA_964543335.1 uncultured Phycisphaeraceae bacterium
TGTCCGAACCAATTCCAAGGACGCCACCCGTTTGCAGCGTGACGAATCCCAGATGCCCGGTCCTGTGATCCACGATGGCATCGTCCACAGAACCAATGTCTTCACCGCCTTTGCTGACGAGAGCGGTGCCACGGATATCGGTCATGAGCATGTACGCGGGCAGGTTGCCTTGGCCGGTCGGGTTGCCTGAGCGATCGGTGTCTTGCACGATATGCTCAGGATTGACGCG
>CAZIXS010000189.1:0-1512 GCA_964543335.1 uncultured Phycisphaeraceae bacterium
GACGACGATGCCGAGGCCGCTTTCGGGCACCTCTTCGCCCAGGATGTTGGGCACGTAGGTGGAGAGCGGCAGGCGCACCCCCCCGCTGGCCAGCTTCTGCGCCGCCTCGCCTGGAATCCATTTGCCGCGCAGGATACCGTTGAGATCGCACAGCATGCATTCGATGCGCTCCGGAATCCCGTAGCGCTCGACGAAAGCGTTGTATTCGGCAGTGAATGCAGACATCGCTAGTGGGCCGTCGCCCGAACGTCGTCCACGCCCGCGTCGCCCTGCAGCGCCTTGCGCGCATCCTCCGCCTGCCGCACGAGATTGCGTTTGGTGACGAGCGAGGCGGCGATGACGCCGGTCGCGACGATGGTGATCAGGATCGTCGAAAGCGCGTTGATCTCGGGGCTGACGCCCAGCCGGACGGAGGAAAAGATCTGGATCGGCAGCGTGGTCGCGGCCGGGCCCGCGGTGAACGAAGCGATCACGAGGTCGTCGAGCGAGAGCGTGAAGGCCAGGAGCCAGCCGGAGACGACGGCTGGCATGATCAGCGGCAGCGTGACGGAGCGGAACGCATCCCACGGCGTGCAGCCGAGATCGAGCGCGGCCTCTTCGACCGACCGGTCGAAAGACACCAGCCGGGAGGAGACCACGACCGAGACGTAGCACATCGAGAAGGTGGTATGTGCCAGCACGATGGTGAAGACGCCCCGGTCAAGCCCGATGGAGATGAAGAGCAGCAGCAAGGACAGGCCCGTGATCACTTCGGGCATGACGAGCGGCGCGTAGATCATGCCGGAGAACAGCGTTCGTCCGAAGAACCTCCCCCCGCGGACCATGACGTAGGCCGCCATCGTGCCCAGCACGGTGGCGATGGTCGACGAGAAGACCGCCACCTTCAGCGTCACCCACGCTGCGTCGAGGAACTGCTCGTTGCGGAACAGCTCGCCGTACCACTTCGTCGAGAAGCCCGCCCAGACGGTCACGAGACGGCTCTCGTTGAAGGAGTAGACGATCAGGATCAGCATGGGGATGTAGAGAGACGCGAAGCCGAAGGCGAGCGAGGTGACGTTGAACCAGCTCAGGCCGTTCTGATTGTTCATTGCCCCGCCTCCCGCTGCTTCTGCTCGTTGCGCTGGAACAGCACGATGGGAATCACGAGCAACAGAAGCAGGATCACCGCCACCGCCGAAGCCACCGGCCAGTCGCGGTTGTTGAAGAACTCCTCCCACAGCACCTTGCCGATCATCAGCGTTTCGGACCCGCCGAGCAGCGACGGGATCACGAATTCGCCCACCGCCGGGATGAAGACCAATAGCGAGCCTGCAACGAGGCCGGGAATGGCGAGGGGAAAGGTCACCTGCCAGAACGCCTTGATCGGCGTTGAACCGAGATCTGCTGCCGCTTCCAGTGGACGCCCGGCGCCGTCGCCTTTTGGGACAACCGGGCATCGCAACACTATCCGCTGAACGACTATCACGGGCACCGGCGCATCATGCACCGGATATCGATCGCCGGGCCAAAACC
>CAZIXS010000190.1:0-1510 GCA_964543335.1 uncultured Phycisphaeraceae bacterium
CCAGTTCGGCCAGCACCTCGACGAGCGGCATTTCCACCGAGTCGAACAGTTCGCGCAGGTCGCCAGCGAGCTGCGGGATCAGCGCGTGGTTGAGACGGAGCGAGACATCGGCGTCTTCGGCGGCATACTCGGCGGCGTCATCGAGCGGAACTTCATCAAATCGCTTCTGGCTCTTGCCGCTCCCGAGCAGGTCCTTGATGAGGATGCAGGAGTGGCCGAGTTCCGCGAGCGCGAGGGCGTCCATGGAGTGCGACGAGCGCGAGGCGTCGATGAGATACGAGGCGACCATGGTGTCGGCCGCAATGCCAGCCAGCCCGATGCCCGCCCGGCGCAGGACGAGGATGTCGTACTTGAGGTTGTGCCCGGTCTTGGGATGCTTCTCGGATTCGAGGATCGGGCGGAGAGCGTCGAGAACGGTCTGGGTGTCGAGATGGGTTGTCGGATCAGGGGAGCGGACCGGCACATACCACGCGCTGCCCGGCTCGGTCGCGAAACTGAGCCCGACGAGTTCTGCCTGCATCGCGTGGATGGAAGTTGTTTCCGTGTCGATGGCGATCAGCTCGGCGGCGTTCAGGGTCTTCGCGAGGTCCTTGAGCTGCGCCTTCGTCGTCACCGTCTCGTATGCAGTGTTGCGGGGCCGGTGAGCGGTGAGATTTTCGTCGAGTTGTTCGGAATCAACCGCCGCAAAGAGTGTGCCTTCGGCATCATCGCGAGCTGTGGATTTGGATGTTGCCGTGGGCTTAGCTTCGACGGTCGCGACCGCATCCGCGGATTCATCCCCCAGCAGCCGTTTGAGTTCACTCTGGTAGCGACCGAAGCCGAGCTCTTCGAGCATCGGCTGCATGGCGATCATGTTGAGCCTCGACACATCCGCTTGTTCGAGTTCGAAGGGCAGATCAAGATCGTCGCGGAGTTGCACGAGCTGTTTGGAGAGCGGGAGCGTCTCGGCCGCAGCGGCGATGCTCTCGCGCCGTTTGCCCTTGATCTTCCAGTCCTTCTTCGGCGCATCCGACGTCGCTTCGGCGACCACGGCGTCCAGCGATCCAAACTCGGAGATCAACTGGGCCGCGGTCTTCGGGCCGATGCCGGGCACGCCCGGCACATTGTCGACGGTGTCGCCCATGAGCGCGAGCATATCCACGACCTGTTCGGGGGTGACGCCCTTCTCCTTGAGGAGTTTGGCCACGTCGATGTGCTCATCGGTGTGCACATCGAACATCTCCACGCCGCCCATGGTGTCGTCGGTGGGGGTCAGGAGTTGCTGGAGGTCTTTGTCCTTCGAGACGATGCGCACGCGTACGCCGGGGGTTTCTTCGCCGATCCGCCGGGCAATGGTGGCGATGACATCATCGGCCTCGTAGCCCTCCAGCCCGAGGACGGGCACGCCGAGGGTTTCGAGGATGGCCACGCATCGCTCGGCCTGAGGCTTCAGATCGTCGGGTGGCTCGGAACGGTTGGCCTTGTACTCGGGATACAGTTGGCTGCGAAAAGTGCCGCGATCGCCGGAGAC